>JACQEN010000011.1 GCA_016200585.1 Deltaproteobacteria bacterium | reverse complement strand
CGGTTTTGTCTTATATCACGAAACCAGCTTACTGACTATCCCCGATTGTGGAGAAGTCGATCTACACGGGGACCTCCCTACGGTTCCGCCAGCTCTTGATCCGAGCGCGGAAGGCGGCTGCGCTCACCCAGACGGAACTTGCCGAGCGATTGGGTGAGTTCCAGTCCTTCGTGTCCCGCTACGAGCGAGGTGAGCGGCGGCTAGACGTCGTGGAGTTCCTCCAGGTAGCCCGGGCCATCGGCATTGATCCACACCGGATCATCCGCGAACTGATGAAGCCGCCCGAGCGGACACCGCGGTGACGCCCCGCCCGGCTGCGTGAAGTCGAGTAGTTTCGCTTCCTCGATTTCCTTGAGCGGCCAAGGTGGCGAGTTTCACTCAGCCCGGGCCTGGGCGGGTCGCCGCGGACGACCAAACTCTACGACCGCACCACCTACCAAGTCAGCCTCGACGAGATCGAGCGCATCGCCATCTGACGCTTACGCTCCGAGACGGCGAACCATGGCGCGTGCTAAACTGCCCGCGCCATGTCCTACGACTGGGAAAATACATTTCGGGCTTGGGCCAAACCACTCAGCGACACCGCACAGACAAAGTGCGAAAACGCTGAGCGCATGATCCGCGCGGCCATCCGGGAAAGACCCACGTTGCAGCAACATACTATCGAGGTTTTTCCGCAGGGCTCCTATCGCAACAACACAAACGTCCGTGAAGACAGCGACGTCGACATCTGCGTTCGCTACATGGACGCTTTCTTCAGCGACTTCACCTTCGCCCAGGGATTCACTAGTGCGGACATTGGCCTGACGGACGCCGCTTATCCCTACTCTCAGTTCAAGGCTGACGTCGAAGCGGCGCTTGTCCAGAAGTTTGGCCGACGCGGGGTCACCCGCGGCAAGAAAGCCTTCGACATCCATGAGAATACCTACCGCATCGACGCCGATGTGGTCGCATGCTTTGAGCACCGCCGCTACACATACCGACGCGTCGATGGTTCCTATGCCTATCAGTCAGGGACCGAGTTCATCGCTGACGACGGCCCAAGAATCATCAACTGGCCACAGCAGCAGTATGACAATGGCGTTACGAAAAACACGGCAACTAGTCGCCGATTCAAAGCGGTCGTGCGCATCATAAAGAGCCTTTGTAATCAAATGGTCGGCGAGGGTATCGACGCCGCCAAGCCGATTCCTTCGTTCCTCATTGAATGTCTTGTGTGGAATGTTCCAAACAACCTCTTCGTCCACGACACGTATGCCGGCGATGTGCGCAAGGCACTCATCCACCTCTACCAGCAGACGAAGGACGACTCTCCATGCTCGGAGTGGGGTGAGGTCAGCGAGTGCAAATACCTATTTCGCTCAGGCCAACCATGGACTCGCGTGCAGGCTAATGCTTTCGTCGTCGCTGCCTGGCAGTACCTCGGGTTCACCTGAATCTCATGATCTCTCGCATCCAACTTACCACCATAGTCTACATTGCCGCGGCGGCTCTCGCTCTCCTACTCTCGCTTCGGGGCATCGCGGTCCCATCGGAATGGTTCCAGCCGCTCGGCCTCGTCATCTCCGTCCTTGTCTTGTTCCTCTGGGTATTTGAACGTTGGCTTTGGCGTCTACCATTCCTGCATCCGTGGTTTGTGGACACACCGAATCTTCGAGGCACGTGGCAAGGAGTCCTCTCCTCCACATGGGTCGATCCTGCTAGCGGCGGTCGTCTCGATCCGATTTCCACGTACATGGTCATCCGCCAGACGTTCTCATCCATCCACGTGCGGTTGCTCACCAATGAATCTGCCTCCGACTCACTCAGTGCAAACCTCAAAAAGGCTGATGATGGGAGTTGGTCGCTCGCCGCAGTCTATCGCAACGTCCCAACAGCCGTGGTCGTCGACCGAAGTCCGCAACATTTCGGCGCCGTCGTACTCACCATGCGGGGCCAACGTCCAAGGACGCTTGAAGGGCAGTATTGGACCAATCGTCACACGAAAGGCGACCTACACTTCACAACCCGCACACGGAAGCTCGTGGATGAATTCCGCGCAGCATCAGCAATTCTGCCGCCTCCAGCGTAAGTTCCAGAGCATGGCCACCCAGGCGAACCGCACCGTCCCCCGGACTCGTTGACGAACTAAACCGTTGTACGGTACTCTATGGCCATGTCCAAGACCACCGCTATTGCCCGCTTCACCGGCAACCACCAGGTGAGCATCCCCAAGCCCGTGCGCGAGGCCATCGGCCTGACGCTGGGCGACTTCGTCGAGCTCACCGCTGAGGGCGGCACTATCGTCATTCGGCCGAAGCAGCTCACCGACAAACCCATCCCCGAAGCCACAGCTACGGCCGCGGAGCTCCGCGCCATCAAACGCGGCCGTGCCGAAGTGGCTGCCGGTGAAACAATCCCTTATGAGCAATACCGAGCCGCACGCACCGCACGCCTGGAACGTCAGCCTCGCCAAAAGCGCGCAAAAGCAGCTCGATAAGCTGCCGACTGGCGACTTCAAGCGCGTCGACGCTGCGATCGAGGGCATGCGCGTTGATCCCTTTACGGGTGACGTCGTGCACCTCAAAAATGCCGAGGCCACTTTCCGCCGCCGCGTCGGTGACTACCGCATCCTTTTTGACGTCCTCCGCGAACGTCGCCATGTCGACGTCTTGGCTATCCTGCGCCGAACCACAACGACGTACCGCAAGCGACGACGGTAGCTAACAATGAAATCTCACGCTGCCACCTTGAAGCGCACGGCCCGAGATCGAGCTCACCTTCGTGCGCGGCTGAAGGAGGGCGCCATCAAACGCGCTCAACGCGATCGCGAAATCGCGGGCGAGTGGGACCCTCTCAGTGACGAAGTCTGGCGCCGCGATGTCCGCCGTTAGGGACGTGCTACGACCGCATCACCACCGACCAGATCAGCGTCGATGAGATTAGACGCGTTGCGATCTACGTTTTCGACGATGTCGGGTTCTGTTCAATCGGATTCCCGAACCAGGATAGAGCGCGGGTTGCCCTCGACGAAGAACGCGCGAACGGTATCGAACCAGGGCAATTCTTGATCTTGCCAGAGCTGATTACTGGAAGCGCTTTTCTGCACGTGGCATAGATGCTTGTCAGCGCTGATCAGGCCGTCATGCCAATGAACGTTGCAAAAACCCGGCTTACGCAAACGTTTAAGTTCCTCAAGGAGCTGAACGATCTCCGGAACCCCGTCCCGCGTGATCTGTCGAACTGCGGGAAACTGTTCTGGATTGATGAATGGCCGTCGCACCCCCTCATCGAGGTGCGACGTGGTGATCGCAAGGATGAGGATGACGGAGAAGGCGCGGAGTTGGAACCTCTGATCCGCCTGCGCCGTGCCGATCTGACGCCGTGCCCCAAGCCACCAGAAGCCCTTGACGGCTGGTTGAAACCCGGCTGGCAGTCCATTGAAACGGCAGCGGAGGTTATCGACTCCCGCAACTT
Source organism: Deltaproteobacteria bacterium (assembly GCA_016200585.1). GTDB lineage: Bacteria > Desulfobacterota > Binatia > HRBIN30 > HRBIN30 > JACQEN01. The sequence goes on along the minus strand of JACQEN010000011.1, from coordinate 7,399 downwards.
CCAGGATAGGAAGAATGACACCATCACCGTTGCATTCGGCGATGATCCGGAAAGGGTGACGGTACTAAACACCTGGACCGCCGTACGTGACAAATGGGCCGCCGCCGAACGGCCGGCAGTCGTCGCCCGAAAACTCTTCGAGGAAGTTCACGCACTCTGGACCGCCATCCAGCGTGAAGGTGACCGCACAGAGCTGGTCCTTGGCGACGGCATTCTGGATGTTCCGGCAGACAGCATCCGGCACCCTGTTCTGCTCCAGCGCCTGAATCTGAGATTTGATCCCGCTGGTCCAGAGTTCCGGTTTGACGCTGGCACGGACAGGGTCGAGTTGCAGCGCGCGTTGCTACGACTCGTGCCAAGCGTCGAAGGGCGGATGATTGCTCAGTTCGACAGGGAACTCGAAACAGCGCCCGTCGAGCCGCTTGGAGGCGAGAGCACGACCGGATTCCTCCGCCGTCTCGTGCACGGATTGTTCGCAACGGATGGCGAATTTCTCGACAACGAACGCCGTGATCTCGCCCCCAGGCCGAGCATGCGACGCAAGCCAGTCATCTTTGTGCGCGCCCGCAACGCAGGATTGGCCACTACCCTCGATCACATCGTCGAAGATTTGGAACAGAACGACACTCAGCCACCGGAAGGACTTGTCCGGATCGTCGGCGTGGAGACAAGTGAATCTCCGCTCGCGTCGGGGGCCACAGGCAACCGCGAAGCCCCACGGCGGCAATCCGCGGCCGAACCGGACATCTTGTTCAGCAAGCCCGCCAATGCCGAACAGTACGAAATCGCCGCACGGCTGGCAAAATCTCAAGCTGTCCTTGTCCAAGGACCGCCCGGAACCGGAAAGACGCACACGATCGCGAACTTACTGGGCTGTCTTCTCGCGCAAGGAAAAACCGTGCTCGTAACCGCGCACACGACGAAAGCGTTGCGCGTTCTGCGGGACAAGGTCGACGATGCGCTGAAGTCACTTTGCCTGAGCGTCCTGGACAGTGACACCGAGAGCCAAGATCAACTCAAGCTCGCAGCGCAAGAGATCGCCAGTCGGTTGTCGACCTCGGATGCGGCGAGCCTACGACGCGATGCGGCGTTGCTCCGCGAGAAGCGAACCAAGTTACTTGCTGCGGAAGCTGCGCTGCGACGACAGCTGCGCGATGCCCGCTTCAGTGAAGTCGAAGAAATCGTGATCGGAGGGGAAGCTCTCAGTCCGATTGAAGTGGCCAAGCAGGTGAAAGTAGATGAACAAAGGGATGCATGGATTCCAGGTCCGCTCCGGCCCGGCATTCTCTGCCCCCTCGTCGATACGGAAATCCGTCAGCTCTATGTGTCTAGTGGTACGCTCACAGTTTGGGATGAAACACAGCTCTCGGTGCCGCAACCGGTTGTCGAGCACCTTGTTGCGCCCGCAGATTTTCGGTTGCTCGGTGCCGAAAAAGCGGGCGCCGATGTGCGGGCGCAAGCACATCGCCCTGAACTGTGGAATCACGATGCAGGGCGCAATCTCACAGCGGCGGATCTTCAACGGCTCCATCAGCGCCTTAAGGCAGCATCAACGCTTCTTAGCGAGCAACAGCTTTGGCTGCGTGAAGTGCTATTTGCTGGATGGACAGGCGGCGACTTGGCTGAAACCTGGCGTGATTTGCTAGCCGCTATCGACTCTCTCGTCTCCGAAGCCGGCACGGCGCACCGTTTGATCGCAGCGCATGGACCAGATCTTCCCGACGGAGTACCGCTCGACCAGGTCGCAGCGACCCTCGGACAGATTCTCGACCATCTTGAGCACGGCGGTTTTCTTGGTCTGAAGACTAAGATGACGAAGCGCGCCTGGCACGCTCTTCTCGAAAGGTGCCGCATTGATGTCGGTGAAGAGCAGGCCGGCGAGAGAATCCGAGCGCTGCGGGCAAAAGCGCAATTGCAGGTAAACCGAAGCCGTCTCTCGGATCGCTGGCGGCGGCTCGTGGAATGTCATGATGGGCCGACCTTCGACACCTTCGGTGCGTCGCCTGAGCGCGCTGCACTTGGCTTCGCACAAGAAATCCGCACGCGGCTGGATTGGCGAACGACCGTCTGGGAGCCGTTGATTGGCGAACTGCGCACCGGAGGTTTGCGTTGGGAGCAATGGCTTGGCGAACACCCACCCATCCCAGGGGACCACGGAGAATTGATGCGCGTCGAACGCGCAGGGTCCGAGGGACTCGCAGCCGTGGTAGAGGCTCAGGCCGCGCTGATGCTTCAGAGAGAGCTATCAGCCGCCCTATCGCAACAGCGGACGTATCTCTCTGGGTTCACACAGAGCGAGGCCGCGGCCGTGCTGCTGCAAGCGCATGACAATTGGGATACTGACACATATGAGGAAGCCTGTCGGCAACTCGCGCGGCTCGAAGGGTTGCGCGACACGTACCAGACCCGCCTCGCGTTGCTCAATCGCCTTCAAACTGCCGCCCCGGAATGGGCACGTGCCATTGAGCAACGTCAAGGCGCACATTGTACGACGCAACCGCCGGGTGAGCCCGGCAGTGCATGGCGCTGGCGGCAGTGGCATGACGAGTTGGAGCGTCGTGCCTCCGTTTCGATATCCGATCTTCAGGAGCGGCTCTACGCGACGCAAAACGAGCTGCGCAGTCTGGCAGCCGAGATCATCGAGCACGAGACATGGGCTGCACAACGTGAGCGCACCATGCTGCAGTCGCAGCAGGCACTCATGGGGTATGTGCAGACCATCCGCAAGGTTGGCAAAGGCACCGGCAAACGCGTTCCGGAGCTTCTCCGCCAGGCCCGACAGCTGCTTACCACAGCTCGCCGGGCTGTGCCGGTGTGGATCATGCCGCTCAGCCGCGTTTATGAAAGCTTCGATCCACGCGAGACCCGTTTTGATGTCGTCATCATCGACGAGGCAGCCAAAGCGACGTGCTCGCCCTCGCGGCGCTCTACTTTGGGCGAGAGCACGTTGTCGTCGGTGATAAGGAGCAGGTGACCCCAGACGCTGTCGGTCAGCGTCTAGATCAAGTGCAACGACTGATTGATACGAACCTGCAGGGAATACCAAACAGCCATCTCTACGACGGGCAGACATCGATCTACGATCTTGCCGAAACAGCATTCGGGGGCGTTGTCGCACTCCGCGAGCACTTCCGCTGCGTTCCGGAAATCATTCAGTTCAGCAACGACCTCTCGTACAACCTGACGATCCGTCCGTTGCGTGAGCCTAGTTCATTGATTCCGCACAGGGTGCACGGGTTCAGAGACGGCAACCGAAAGACCAATGAAGTAGAAGCGGAGGAAATCGCCACGCTGGTTGTCGCGTGTCTCGACGACCCTGCGTACGCCCTCAATGAATTTGGAGAGCCGACGACATTCGGGGTTATATCCCTTCTCGGTATCGACCAAGCTCTTTTGATCGAAGAGATGCTTCGTAAAAGCCTCTCTCCGAGCACCTTCGCCAAGCACCGCCTCCTATGCGGCAACGCGGCTCAGTTCCAGGGCGACGAGCGCGACGTGGTTTTCCTCTCTATGGTTGATGGACCGCCGGACGATGGCCAGTTGCCGAGACTCGAAGCAGGACCAAGAGATCTCTACAAGAAGCGCTACAACGTCGCCGTCAGTCGGGCACGCAATCAATTGTGGGTCGTGCACTCACTCGATCCAACCGCACACCTGCAACCCAGAGATCTCCGCCGCCGGCTGATCGAGCACGCACGTGATCCGGAAGCATTGCTGCGCGCGGCGAGCGTTCAGGGCAAACGAACAGATTCAGTCTTCGAAAAACTCGTGCTCCAACGGTTGCTCGCGGCCGGCTATCGCGTACAAACGCAATGGTCTGTCGGTGCGTATCGGATTGATCTTGTGGTCGAAGGCAGCAACGACAAACTTGCCGTCGAGTGCGATGGCGAGAAATGGCACACGCCCGAGCAGCTTCAGCAAGATATCGAACGGCAAGCCATACTTGAACGAACCGGGAACGGTTGGAAGTTTGTTCGCATTCGCGGCAGCGTCTTCTTCAGGAACCCCGATGCGGCAATGGCGCCGGTGTTCGTCAAGCTGGACCAGCTTGGAATCGAACCCCTCGGACAGGGTGTTGAGCCCGCGAACGCGGGCGAAGTCGTAGAGCGTATCAAAAGACAAGCTGAGGCGTTGCGGGCACAATGGCAACAACAGAAGGAGGACGCCGCCTTCGTCGGAGAAGAGACAGCCTCGCGCCGAGAAGATGTAATCCGTGGGAACACCGAAATCTTCGGCACACATTCCGGCAGTCCGAAGAGCTCCGCACGATCAGGCATCAATGAGGCAGGCGGGCAGACGCGAGAAGAATCGCCGAGACAAGTACAATTCAAGAACGTCATCGCTCAACGAGCGGCAAGCGGGAATAGAATTTTAGAGGAGCTTACGATCCTGGACGCGACGTTCCGAGACCGCACTTGTGCGCAATGTGGTCACGCTCAACACCTCGCGATCACCAATGAGGGGGTCGTACTGACATGCAAGGAATGCAAAAAGACGCAGCGAGTCGACGCCGACATCTTGCAGCACCTCGCTGACCGGCTGATGGCGACGTGTTTCTCGTGCTCTAGTGGCAAACTGAAAAGCACAGCGAGGCCGTTCGGGAATATATTAATGTGTCAGAACCCAGGCTGCGGCAGGAACAATTACTGGCAGGGACTTAGTGAGCGGATTTCCCAAGCGCCCTAACTGATCAACTTCCGCCAACACCTTCCGGCTTCACGGCGTGATGTGATTTTTCGTATGCCATCCTCACGCCTCTGTGCACCAATCCGTCATCCCAGCCGAACTGGGTGATTTTTTCGCAACATCCATTCGTCAGCGCCAGTCCTCGCGGTCGATACACATGGTTAGCAAGGAAAGTATTCTCCAGATCCTCCGGCGGTGATGACATGGCCAAGACGAACGTCTCATCGTTCATCGATATCCGTGCGCCGTACACCCCAGCTGCACCGTTCGAGAATGCAACGAATTTGTAACCGCGTTCGATGAATTCCGTATCGGGGATGTTTCCCGAAATGTAAACGCCGCAACGAACTGGAAACTGCGCCTCACCAAACAGAATCTGCACCCATTCCATCGGCGGCACCCAATTCGAACCCGCCGGGTTAATCGTTGCATTCTTCGAGAAGACGGCGCCACACAGCGTCTTCAACATCCACCGTTCGATATCGTGCCCGTTGACCAGGAAGAAGCGGTCATCATGTTGGTCTGCGTCGAACTCTCTATGGAACTGGTCGATCCATCGAAAGAACCTCAGAGCAACGGCGTCAAGTGTGGACAACGCAATATTATGGCGTCGACAGAGTATGTTGCTTCCGAGAACAGCCGTCGGCAATCTTTGAATGGCGCGATCAGTCTGCCACGGGAAACCGTCAATGCGTACAGTCCCCCCGTCGCTCAGTTCTTTCAAAACCCCCCGACTGATGAAGTGCTCGCGTGACAGATCCGCCGAGCAATCCGCAAGCGCTGCGGCATAGCAACCCTTTGTTTGAGCCCCGGTTTTCGGAGCCTGGCAGCGTGTTACGGACGCCACCGGTCTAAGATCGCCCTCCGCTCCAAGACAACACTCGCGCAATATCCTCCCACTTTCGCAGGGGCACGCATCGTTCGGGCTCAGTTCAATCATTCTCGCGCTTCCGAGACGCTATCTCGCCGAGTCACGGTTCCGATCTAGCAGAATGCCGACATCGCACTCACGCGCACGGCGACCGTGCTGGCAGCGACCGGCCTTGAGTACAGCCTCGCCCGCGGCGTCGGAGATCAGTACGCTATTGGCCCCCAGGGGCCAATCTACGCCACAAGGCGCCACACGGCGCAACACTGGCCGTGAAAAACATCAATCATTTCAACCGCTTTTTCGGGTTCAAGTCCCCCTCCTCGCATCCTCCTTCGCCAAGGCTTCGGAGGACGTGTCCTTCCCCAAACCCAAGTTGGGCAGAAACCTTCTCGTCTTTCGGGTTCCGTCAACCCGGCTCCCATGCGCGCCCTTCGCGGATCCAGTGAAGATTGAACCGCTCGCCCTGGTTGTCCGAGGGGTTGAGCCAGAGCATGCGCTCGAAGACGGCCTCGGCCTCGGTCACCTTGCCGAGGCGCCAGAGACAGAGAGCGTAGCCGTGCATGCAGCGCAGGAAGGGGCGGTTGTCGGTCCAGCCCCACGATAGGACGCCGTCGAAACCGGGGCCGAGCGAGAGCTCACCGATCCGCATACCCATCGCATAGTGCTTGATCGCGTCCTCCGGGCGCGGATCGAACACCAGATTGCCGAGGTGCGCGTGAGCGTCGAGGCAACGCAGATCCGCGTCGAGCAATCGCATGAGCAACGCTTCGGCCCCGACGTAATCGCCTCGATCCTTCAAATCGTTCGACTCAATGATCGGATCGTCAAGATCGTCTGGATCGACGCCGGGCAGCACCTGTTCCATCTCGTACAAATTCCGTGGGCCCCGATCGATGATGGGCCGGGCGTACTCGGGAATAGGCTCATCCGGCTCGCCCCAGTACTCTTCGTCAGGGTCCCACACGCCGTGTTCGTCGAGCCGCAACGGGGTCAGCCCGAGCGCGGGGATGTCCGTCCGCACTGCGGTGATCTCGCCCGAAAGGTACTCGTTCCTTGCACAGGTCCAGCGCTTGCGCGGGTGGACGGTGACGATCTCGCCGGGGACGACGCGCCACAGTCCTGTAGCGCGAAGGGTTACCCTCCTTCGCTGAAGCTTCGGAGGGTCTTCGAGAACCCGGCAGCGCGCGGCCGTCTGTTTCAGGCTCGCGACGACGAGATCCAGCGGTGCAACTTCCGACACCAGCTGGCCTACCCCTGCCGCCGATGTGGACGCTGGTCGCGGAGATGAACAGCATCGTGGAGCTGGCCGCGGAGCCACTCTGCGACCCAGATGTCGACGTTCATGTCCACCAGGATGCGCACAACCGCCTACGCGTTCTCCACACGCTCCTGCGCCAACCACGCCGCGTACTCAATGGCCTGTTGGATGTCGTCTCGTTCGAGGTCTGGGTAGCCAACAAGGATATCGTCGAAAGACGCACCATGCGCGATCTGATTGACGATCACGGAAACCGGAGCTTGCATCCCACGAATGCAGGCCCGCCCTCCCATAATCTTCGGATCAAACGTCACGCGGTCAAACATGGTCACCTCCTCAGTTTTGCCAGGGAGAATACCTGGATGCCTGTCGGTTTTCGAGCAGATCAGACCCGGTGGCGTAGCGCGTCGACCAACACGGCAAAGGCCGCCGACGACTGTCTTCGGCTTGGGTAGTAGAGATGGTAGCCTGAAAACGGAGTGCACCAATCCGCAAGCACCTGCTTGAGACGACCCCTGGCCACAAAGGGCTGCGCCAGGTCCTCCGGCACATCGGCCAAACCGAATCCGGCCAGCGCCGCATTG
>JACQEN010000092.1 GCA_016200585.1 Deltaproteobacteria bacterium | reverse complement strand
TTGCCCGACGGACTCACCAGCAAGGGCCACGTGCCAGGGTTCGTCGCTGACACGACGACGTCGTACCGCTCGCCCATGCCGATCACCAGCGTCGACACGTCGATCGGCGAGACCGGCTGCCCATCCGTGTGGGTGACGGTGAGGGTGTGCCCTGAAAGCCCAACGCGGAACGGCGTGGCGCTGGCCGCGTTGATCAGCCGAAGGCGGATCCGCTCTCCGCGCGTGACCGCCAGGCGAGCGGGGGCGGTTGTCCCGTTCACGAGATATCCGGCGTATGCGGGGCCGCCGCCGCCCATCATCCCACCGGCCCCCTGGATCGACGCGAGGGCGGCTTCCGGGGTGGTCGTCAGCCAGTCGTCGAGGAGCAGGACGTACTCCCGATCGACGCGGAGGCGGTCGTTTTCACCCGGTTCCTCGACAATCAGCGCGCCGTACAGCCCTCGATCCAGTTGAAGGCCGACATGCGCGTGGTAGAAGAACGTGCCACTCTGTGTGACGTCGAACTCGTACGTGAACGACTCGCCTGGCTGCACCGCCGGCTGAGACAGTCCCACGACGCCGTCCATCGTGGGCGGCACCACCAGGCCATGCCAGTGAATTGTCGTCGGCTGCGGCAGCCGGTTGTCGAGTCGAATCCGCACGCGATCCCCGCGGGTGATCCGAATCTCGGGACCGGGCACGGCGCCGTCGTAGGTCCACGTGTTCCATGGGGCGGCACCCACCTGCACAGCGGTCTCGCGTGCGGTGATGACGAAATCGCGGACGGGCGCCGGGCCTCCGGATGCCCACGCGTCACGCGAGACGGTGAACAGCGCGGCGGCAGCCAGGCTGTCAGTCAGGAACCGCCGGCGATCGATGGACGACTTCATGGACGGACAGCACTCCTTGTTGTAGGGATTCACACCGCCGAGTTTGGTGACAACGACTCCGATTGTCTCCAATGGTCAGGCCGCGGGCACACGCGCCAGCTCGCGCTTCAGGCCGAAGTGCCATTTCCAGATCTCGTAGATGGCGGGGTAGACGACGAGCTCGAGCACGAACGACGTGAAGATGCCGCCGATCATCGGCGCGGCGATGCGCTTCATGACGTCGGCACCGGTGCCGGCCGACCACATGATCGGCAGCAGTCCCATGAACATCACTCCGACCGTCATGACCTTTGGCCGCAAGCGCTTGACGGCTCCTTGTACGATGGCGTCCTTCAAATCCTCCCAGTGGCGTAGCCGACCCTTCTCCTTGGCTTCGTCGTACGCCAGCTCGAGGTAGAGCAGCATGAAGACGCCGGTCTCGGCGTCGACGCCCATGAGGGCGATCAAGCCGACCCAAACGGCGATGCTGGTGTTGTACCCGAGCAGGTAGAGCAGCCAGATGGCGCCGACGGCAGAGAAGGGCACGGCCAGAAAGATGATCGTCGTCTTCACCCACGACCCGGTATTGAGATGCAGCAAGATAAAGATAACGAAGAGAGTGATGGGCACGACCACCCACAGGCGCGCCGCGACGCGCTGCATGAACTCGTACTGGCCGCTCCACACCAGAGAGTAGCCGGGAGGGATCTGCACCTGCGCGCGCACGGCTTGCTTGGCGTCGGCGACGTAGCTGCCGATATCGCGGCCGGCCATGTCGACGTACACGTAGCCCGACAGCAGTCCGTTCTCGTTACGAATCATGCCGGGACCTTCGGTCATGCGAATCGTCGCCAGCTCGGCAAGCGGGATCTGTGCACCGTCCATCGTCGGGACCAGCACGCGGCTGAGCGTGTCGAGGTCGGCGCGGTAGCCGCGCTGGTAGCGGACGTTGACGGGATAGCGCTCGCGGCCCTCGATGGTCGTGGTGACGTTCTCGCCGCCGACCGCCGACATGATGACGTCCTGCACGGCGCTGATGCTGAGGCCGTAACGCGCCAGCTGCTCGCGCTTGAGGTCGAAGTCGAGGAAGTAACCGCCGGCGGTGCGCTCGGCGAAGACACTGGTCGTGCCCGCCACCGGTTGGATGGCCTTCTCGATCTGTCCGCCGAGATCCTGGATCACCTTGAGGTCGGCTCCGAGAACCTTTACGCCGATCGGCGTGCGGATACCGGTGCTCAGCATGTCGATGCGATTCTTGATCGGCATCGTCCACGCATTCGTCCAACCGGGGAACTGCATTGCCTCGTTCAAGCCACCAGGGCCGTAGACCAGATCGTCCCAGGAAATGTGATCGCTCCAGAGATGTCGCAGGACACTCTTCAGCCAATCCGGCGCCCACGACGAGTACCAGCGCGCCTTGCCGCGCCATTGCTCTTCGGGTTTGAGCAGCACGGTGGTTTCGACCATGGAAAACGGCGCCGGGTCGGTCGACGTTTCGGCGCGTCCGATCTTGCCGAAGACGTGTTCAACCTCGGGAAAGGTTTTCAAGACGCGGTCCTGGACCTGCAACATGCGGGTCGCTTCGGTGACCGAAATTCCCGGCAAGGTCGTCGGCATGTACAGGATCGCGCCTTCGTTGAGCGGTGGCATGAACTCGGATCCGAGGCGCTGGTACGCCGGGATGGTTGCCAGCACGACGAGCACGGCGGCGCCGACGACGGCCCAGCGATAGCGCAGCGACAGCCGGACGATTGGCTCGTAGAGGCGCATGAGCGGGCGGCTGATCGGGTGTGTCTCTTCGCTGTGGATCTTGCCGACGAGCACGGCGTTGGCGACGCGCGCCAGCCAGCGCGGGCGGAAGTCGAAGTTGCGCATGTGCGTGAACAACAGCCGCACGGCGGGATCGAGCGTGATCGCCAGGACCGCGGCGATGATCATCGAGAAGTTCTTGGTGAACGCCAGCGGCTTGAACAAACGACCTTCCTGCGCTTCGAGTGTGAAGACGGGCATGAACGAGACGGCGATGACCAGCAGGGAGAAGAAGCTGGCGCCGCCGACTTCCTTCACCGCACCGACGACGACGTCGCGATAGTCTCCGGGCCGGCCGGCGGCGTCCCAGTGCTCCAGCTTCTTGTGTGTCTGCTCGACCACGACGATGGCGGCGTCGACCATGGCACCGATGGCGACGGCGATGCCGCCGAGCGACATGATGTTCGCCGTGATGTGCATGCCGTACATGGGAATGAACGAGATGATCACGGCAATCGGGATCGTCAGGATCGGGATGATGGCGCTGGGGATGTGCCAGAGGAAGATCAAGATGACCAGACTGACGATGATCAGCTCCTCGAGGAGAGTTCGCTTCAACGTGCGAATCGAACGGTTGATCAGCTCCGAACGATCGTAGGTGGTGACGAGCTTGACGCTCGGCGGCAAACCGGGTTCGAGCTCCTTCAACTTTTCTTTCACACGTTCGATGACGTGCAAGGCATTCTCGCCGTAACGCATGATGACGATGCCGGCGGCAACGTCGCCGCTGCCGTCGAGGTCGACGACTCCGCGTCGGATGTCGGGTCCGAGCTCGACGCGTGCGACGTCTTTCACCAAAATCGGCGTGCCGGTCGATTCGTTGATGCCGACGACGATGTCTTCGAGATCGTGAGCCGAGCGTGCGTAGCCGCGACCGCGTACCATGTACTCACGGCCGCTGAGCTCGACGAGCCGGCCGCCGACGTCGTTGTTTCCCTGGCGTACGGCTTCGACGAGCTTGTCGAGCGGCAGCTTGTAAGCCTGGAGAGCGTTGGGGTCGGCGTTGACCTGATACTGCCTCACGAACCCACCGATTGGCGCAACTTCGGCGACCCCGGGTATGGCTTGCAGGTGATAGCGCAGGTACCAGTCTTGCAGACTACGCAGCTGCGCGAGATCGTAGTTTCCCGAAGTGTCGACGAGGGCATACTGGAACACCCAGCCGAGACCAGTCGCGTCGGGCCCGAGCTCGGTGCGCACCCCCTCCGGCAGCCGCGGCAGGATCTTGCTGAGGTACTCGAGCGTGCGCGAGCGCGCCCAGTACGGGTCGGTGCCGTCTTCGAAGATGATGTAGACGTACGAGTAGCCGAAGTCGGAGAAGCCGCGGATGGCTTGGACCTTCGGTGCGCCGAGCAAGGCGGTGACGATCGGGTAGGTGACTTGATCTTCGATGACGTCGGGGCTGCGGTCCCAGCGCGAATAGACGATGACCTGCGTATCGGAGAGATCCGGAATCGCGTCGAGCGGAATATTCTGCATCGACCAGATGCCGGCGAACACCGCCGCCGTTACGAACATGAAGACGGTGAAACGGTTGTAGGCGCAATATTCGATGATTCGATTGATCATGATCCCGTCTCGTTGGGTCAGTGTTGGTGTTTTCCGTCGCCGGTCGTTTCCTGCGTGGTGGGCGCGGTCATCGCATTCAGGGCCGCCTTCAACTGGCTCTCCGAATCGACCATGAAATTGGCGGCGACAACCACCTGCTCGCCCTCGCGCAGGCCGTCGAGGATCTCGGAGTAGCCCTCGGTTCGTTGCCCGACCTGTACCGGGCGCGGTTCGAAGTAGCCGTTGCCGGAGGCGACGAAAGCAACCTGCTGGGTGCCCGAATCGAGAATCGCGCTGTCGGGGACCGTCAAGCGATCGGCGAACGGAATATGAATGTCGGCGTTCGCAAACATCTCGGGTTTGAGGCGCAGGTCGGGGTTCTGCAGTTGCACGCGTACCTTGTTGGTTCGTGTCTTGGGGTCGAGGTAGGGATACACGTAGGCGATGGTCCCCTTGAAGGTCTCGCCAGGATAATAGGTCAGGCTGAGCGTCACCGGTGTGCCGACGCGGACGTTCGACATCTCGTAGTCGTAAACGTCGAGCAGCACCCACACCTGCGACAAATCGGCGACCGTGTACAACGTCATCTCCGGGGTGACGTAGAGCCCCTGGTAGACGTCTTTGACGGTGACGAAGCCGGACGCAGGCGAGTGCAGCGTTACCGCGGTCTGCGGCTTGCCTGACTCTTCGAGGGCGCGGATTTGTTGCGGGGTGATGTCCCACAACAAGAGCCGGCGGCGCGACGCATCGAGGAGGGTCTGCGAGTTGTTGGCGGCTTCGGTGAAGGGGCTGCCTTGGAGCTGGCGCTCGCCGCGCCAGGCGATCAGATACTCGGCCTGGGATGAGACCAGGTCGGGGCTGTAGATCGCGAGGATCGGATCGCCGGCACGTACCGCCTGACCGGTGAAATCGATGAACAGCTTGTCGATCCAGCCGGGAAACTTCGTGTGTATTTTGTGGAGGCGCGATTCGTCGGCTTGCACGATGCCGATCGTATGGACGCTTTGCGTCAGCGTGCGGCGTTCAACCGCTGCGGTGCGGATGCCGGTGAGCTGCTGCTTTTCGGCGGAGATCTGTACCGTGCCCGGAGCGTGGTCGGCTTGCCCTGCCGCGCCGTCGGCGTACATCGGCACCAGCTCCATGCCGCAATCCGGAGCCGTCCCCGGTTTGTTCGAGCGGTACTGCGGGTGCATCGGATCGTACCAGTACAGAGCTTTGCGTTCTCCCGTCGCGGCAGGCGGTTGAGCGGTTGCGCCCGCGTGCTGGTGTTGGGCGTGCGCCATGGGCGGGGCGAGCAACAGGCAAAGTGTCAGCGCCACACGGCGACGCGGTCGAAAGGTCTTCTTGGGCAATTGACTCACGGTTGAAAATTCCATCATTCCTCCACCGGCTCGCCGACGATGGCTTCGATCTCGGCGACGGCTCGTTGAAAGGTCGACAGCTCTTCGTGGTAACGCATCTCGTACTCTTGCATTGCCGTGAAGGCGTTGAGCAGGGTCAGGAAGTCGGCCTTGTTGACCGAGTAAGCGCTGGTTGCCGATTCCAGCGCCAAGTGCGACTGCGGGATGACCGTCGTGCGGTACAAAGCGATCAGTCGCTCGGCGGCCTGGGCTCGGGCATAGAGATCGCGAATGCGGGCGTTGATGCTGACCGCTGCGTTCTCGTGTGCCGAGTGTGCGGCGGCGAGCATGGCGGACGCTTCCTGCACGCCGGCGCGTTGCTTGGCGGCGAAGTAGAGAGGCACTTTGACGCCGAAGCCGACTTCCCACTCGGGGAGCAGATCTGCTTTGTGCATGTAGTCGGCGCGCACCACGAAGTCGGGCAGGTACTCTCGTTGCGCCAGCTTGAGCATCGATTCACCGCCATCGACGCGTGAACGTGCCATCTGGATGTCCGGCGCATGATCGAGCGACTGCGACAGCAGATCATCGAGCGAACGTTTGAGATGGCGTTCTTCCGGATGGGCGGGACGAGCCAGCGTTGCCGACAGCGGCCGATTGAGCAGCGCGTTGAGCTCGGCGGTTTGGCTTTGCCGCCGCTGTTCGAGCGTCGTCTCACGATCGGTGAGCAGCGACAGCTCGATGTGAGCGCGCAAGACGTCTTGCTGGATTCCCTCACCGACGCTGTACTTGCTCTCTGCCGTGCGCGCCAGCTTCTCGAGCAGATCGCGGTTGCGCTGCAACAAGTCGAGCAGGATGAACAGATGGGCGTACTCGGCGTAAGCCATTTTAACGCGGCCGATCACGTCCAGCTCGGTGCGTCGCGAATCCTGATGTGCTTCTTCGGCTTCGGTGGCGGCCACGTGTTGCTTGAGGCCAAGCTTGCCCGGGAAAGGAATCTCCTGGCTGGCGCCGAGGCGTAGCCACGCAAAATCGCTGCTGCCGAGGCGGAAACGATCGAAGCTCTCGTTGTGGTAGGCAACATCGATCATTGGATCGGGCAGGGCCCCGGCCTGACTCGGCCGTGCCTCGGCGGCCTGCCATTTGGCCAGGGCGGCGCGAATCTCCAGGTTGTTCTGACGCGCGTAGGCGACCACCGCGTCGAGCGTCAGCGGGCTGCCCAGGTCGTCGGCGTCGGCGGCACGCGTCGCGGCGAACGAACCGAGCCCGGTGAAAAGTGCCAGCGCGGCGCAGAGAAAAATCAAGCGACGCATAGATCCTCCTTGGTCAGACTCTCCCGCGCGTCGCAGGGCGAGAGAGTACGTTGGGTAACCGAAAACGAAACCGCTTCGGTTAACGCATCAAAGGAGGAGCAAAATGTGTCGGGTGATCGGCGTGTCGGGTGGGGCCAGACCGTGTTGGTACAGGCGCCGCACCGGTTCCGAGCTCGTTGCGGCGGTGGCCAAGGCCGACGCCGGGAGCACCGCGACGAAGAGCTTACCGCTGTGATCGGTCTGTGTCGCGTTGCTCGCCACCGGTAGCGGCGAAGCGGCATTGGCGCCTCTGCAGCAGCAATCGTTGGCGCGCAGAGTCGGATGATGTTTACAGCAGTCACGCGCCGCCTGCTGGGCGACCATGCAGGCCAAAGCACCGCGCGGCCCGGGGCCCAAGGCGGTAAAGGCCAGGGTTACAACAGCGGCAATGATTTTCGTGCGATGCGTCATCTTCCGTCTAAGTCTCTATCACCAGGTCGATCCCTGTCCAAGCAGCACTTAGCATTCAAATTGCCAACAGCATGTGCCACCCAGGTGCCGTCCTTGCCCCGCGCTATTGGTGATATTGGGAAGGCCGGCGACAAGCTTTGCAGGCCACAGGAATCGGCAGGCGTGCAGGGCTCGCAGGTCTCCATAGTGCTCGCCGGGCGTCGACGCCCGACAACCGACACTCGATGAATCACAGCGGACCGATCGCCGATTGACTCGCAGAAGCGGATGCCAGTATGGGTGCGACTACAGCACGACATTTGGAGGTTCACTTATGGGGCACAGTCGACGCGGCGTTGGATTTCTTGCGTGTGCGATCTTGCTGACAGCGTGGGTAGGCACAGCGGGTGCGGCCGTAACTTGTGGCAATGGACTGATTGAGGTCGGCGAGGATTGCGATGACGGTGGGGTGTGCATCGGTAGCATCAACGCCGGGGCCCCGTGCACTGCAGCCGCTACCTGCCCGGGCGGCACTTGTACAACGTTCGGTGGCGATGGCTGCGCTGCCAATTGCACCACTGAAACGGATGTTCCGTTTCCATTCGAGCCCGGGGTGTTCTCATTTGGGGACCTGGCAGCGGGCACGAGCGGCGCCACGGTGGTGGCTGAGGTGCTGAGTATCGGCCTTCCAATCACTGGCGGCGAGACCCTGACGATCGGCAAGGAACGCGATGGCAAGATCCCCGTCGTCGTCAAGGCTGCATCGGTTGCGACCGGAGCTATCTCGATTCCTGGTCTGGCGTGCGCTTGCATGCGCGGTGTGGCGCTCAAAACGTGTGGTGGCACCCTGTACGAACCCGACAATGTCACGCGATCTCTCGACTGCACTACGGACGACACCCTGTGTGCCGGCAGCAAACCCTGCGTGTTCGTGCACGGGGTTGGCAACTCGGCGTCCGGTTATATCGGCTGCAGTGGTGGCCTCAGCAACGTCAACGTTGACGTGACGCAAGACTCGGGTGGCAGCGGGCCCGCATCGCCGCCGGTGGTGACGTTGAGCGGCAGCGGGGCGCCGGGATCTGCCTCGCTGCTGAGCTCAACCAGCGTCGGGGTAGTGACGTCACCATCCTGCGCCGGTACGAACCCAGTGTTCGGCCCGGACAATCTGTTCTGCACCGACGACGACGATCCGGCGTCTCGCGGCCTTCCGGCGACAGCACGGCAAGTCACCGGAACGGTCACCGGACTGATCGCCAACGCCAACGGCCAAGATGGTCACAGCGTCGGCCCCACGACGTTGGTCGGCTCTCGCCTCAGCTGCGCCAGGTTAGCTACCGGCCACGTTGCGGGATTGGGACTGGTCAGCGTAGAGCCCGAGCTCGATCAGCCGACCCTGGGCGATACGCTGTCTGCGCTGTCGCTGTTCTCGACCGGTACCTGCGGCGACGGCGCGGTCAATCCCAACGAGCAATGTGACGACGGCAACACGGTATCGGGTGACGGATGTCCGGCCGACTGCAAGTATTCCAGCGCGGCGCTGATCCGCGGCAACCGCGCCGATCCAACCCAGCAGTCGCGCGGCTGCGAGGTTGAATGGTACGTCGCCAATTCCCACAATCCCCTCGACGTGCATCACCTGCCCAGCAATCGGCAATCGTGTCGCGATGCCGACCCTGGCTGCGACATCGCCAGCTTTGACGCCGATGGCGCGCCGATTGGTGACACAACAGCCGGACTTTGTCGCTTTCACGTCGTCGCGTGCTTGAACAACGTTGATCCACACCTCCCGGCATGTTCTCTCGACACGATCGACGCGGTGAGCGTGCTGAAGCCGCGCCCGGATCTGGAACGCAACCCGCAAGCGCGGGCGGTCCAAACGGCGAACCGCTCGGCACTCGAGAGTGCCCTGACATCGCTTCGCGATCCGCGGACGCCGGGTGCCGGATTCGTTTACGCGCCACCGTTGGCCGGGACGCAGCAAAACCTGTGTAGCGCACCATTTGAGATCGATGTGCTCGTCGGTGCGCTACGGCACAAGCGAGTGTCGCTGCTGACGCGTTCAACCGCCGCGACATCGCGGTCGGGGCCGCATCTATCGCGACTGGATCTCATCTGCTCATCGCGGCCGCTGCCCTAGTACTCCAGTGCATGAGTTCGGCAACATAGGCTACGGCGTCTACGTCAAGCCATTGTCGTTGGGCCGAAGTCACGCGGTCTGGGTCGTGAGGCGCTGCGCCGCTTCGTCGAATACACGCAGCACAACCTGAAATCGCCGACGCTGTGGCTCACCGTTTACGCCGACAACCTGCGCGCCCAACGCGCCTACGCAGCGGTCGGCTTCCATGTTGCCGACCTCTCGGCTGAGCAACGGCAGGCGCATCACGCGGTCGTCGGTGGATTTTCGGACCACAGCTTGGTGATGGTGCGGAACCGTCAGTGAAGCGATTTCGGAAAGACCCGAGGGCAATTCGCGCCGGTAGTTACATGGACTCCACTTCAATCGACGTCGATATCCATCGGACTAGCTTGAGTAGCCATAATCAAAAAGCTAGTGTGGCTAGAATGAAAACAGCTGCGGTGACTGACCTGAAGAATCGCTTGAGCCACTTCCTTCGACTCGTGGCGCGAGGGGAAACGGTCACGGTTTTGGATCGAGGCAGGCCGGTGGCACAGATCAGCCCGCCCGGGGAAGCGGCTTCGGAGCTCCACCAGTTGGCGCAAGCGGGTTTGGCGAGATTGCCGCTGCGCAAGGCGCCCAAGGATCTGTGGACGAGGCGTCTGCCGCGAGCGAAGGCATCGGTCGCACAGGCGCTGGACTCGGATCGGAACGATCGGATCTGACGATGCAGTTCTGGGATGCGTCCGCTCTCGTGTCGCTCGTAGTAGCGGAAGACGACAGTGAGCGTTTGCGCCGATTGGCGCGACAGGGCGACCTTGTCACCTGGTGTCTGTCTACGGTTGAGATCTGCTCTGCCATCGAGCGGCGATCGAGAGAGGGAGTTATGCGCGCCGCCGATCGCCAGAATGCGCTAGGCACGCTGAAAGAGCTGTCCGAGAGTTGGACAGAGATTACAGCCATGGCCGTCGTACGAGACCGCGCCTGCCGTTTGCTGGCAGTTCATTCGTTGCGGTCCGCCGATGCGTTGCAGCTCGCAGCCGCCCTGATCGCTGCCGGTGACCGGCCGACCGACCATTACTTCATTTGCGCCGACGGTCGTTTGCGCGAGGCGGCCAGCCGCGAGGGATTCAAGCTCGACGCATGAAGCGGAAACAGTCCAGAGGCGGGACACAATGACGAAGCCGCAAGCCTGCTGATGGTGTGCGATCCGTTCTGAGTTGGGGGCGGCCTGCGCTCCCTGAGACCGCTCGGTGTGTGTGGGAGCGGTTCCGGGAGCGCAGGCGTCTCGCCGGCGGCGAGCCGCAGGCAAGGCTTGGTCCGTTAGCGGCAGCGCAGGCTCGGCTTGGCGGTAAGCGTACAGCGTGGACGCGGACCCGTTGGGCCTCCCCAGACCATCGTTGCACATTCGTTGCTGCTGCCGAGGATCAGAGTTGTTCGTACGGTCTGCACTGCCGGCAAGGACTGCATTGTGCTGCCGGCGGCCCGCAACGTTACGCGCAGTTGCCCGGGTTGGACGGCGGATCGGTCGCTGACAACGACACGCCGGACCGAGCTCTGAAAGCCTTTCGGATCCGCGTAGACCCAACGTGTCCCTTTGGCGTTCACCGTCCAACCGACGCCGCTTGTCTTTGCTCCAGCGGGCACGACGAGGTCGATGACAGCGCCGCCGCCGAGGCTGTCGACCTGCAGGCGAATGCCGTGGTTGAGCGGATCGACACCGACCCACGGTTTCGGAATCACGGCGCGGCCGCTGAAGCGCAGCGCGAAGGATGTCGAACGCACGAACAGGCGCGAGTTGGTGATGGCGATGCCGCTGCCGCACGTGACCGGCGTCGCCGTGATCGTCGGGCTCGCAGCTGGCGTGGCGCTGTTGCTGCTTGTCGCCGTGCTCGTGGGTGCAGCAGAAAGAGTTGGTGTCGCCGACGGTGGCGCGGGAAGAGTGTTGGTCGCTGTCGCCGTCGGCAGCGACGCGGTTTGCGTTGGTGCAGGCGTCTGCGCAACCAACGCCTGCCAATGCTGTAGCAACGTCGTCAGCGCTTGCGGCGGATTCGTCGGTGCCGTGTGACCCGCCTGGTCGAACTGGCTCAGACCGTGACACGACGTGCAGACGCGCAGCTCACCGGCTTGGAAGGTGATCCAGTAACGCTCGCGAACGACCGGCACGTCGGCGCTGTTCGTCAGCTCCCAACTCAGCGCCCGTCCGGCCGGAAGAAAGACCGCCATCGACCCGTCCGCTGCGACGGCGACGCTGCCTGCCGGTCCGGGGCCGGCAATGTTGGAAGCAAGTGCCGCCGGGTCGTGGAGGTCCTGCGCCAGGACGCGCCGGCCGGCGAGCGGCGTGGCTCCGCCGCCGGTCATGCCGCGAATGTAGTCGCCTTGATAGAATTGCAGGTAGCGGATGTCGTAGATCGTTCCGGGTGCACCGACGGTCTGGACGCCACCTGGGACGTGCAGATTGAACGGCTGCTGGCGGTCGAGGTCGTCACGCGTAGTGACATTGCGGCTCACCGCCAACGCCAGGTTGTTTTGCGCCAGCCAGGCTTGCAAGCTGGCAACCGAGATCCCGAGAGCATCGAAGGTCGATTGTTCCGGGGCGGGTAGCGGATTGGGTGTATTGCCGGGGCGGGTGCGCGGTGTGACTTCGACGGCGCCGAGCTCCCACAGCGGGCCCGAATAGGTCACCAGTACGTCGGGCGACCAGTAGCTGATCGTCTTGTTGATGCCACCGGTCAACGACGCGTTGGCGACGTGGTAGCCGTTGCCGCTGAGGCTGAGCGTCTTGATCTGAAAGGTGTAGTTGGAGCTTTGCGGCGTGCCGTCGCCGGACTCACGGATCTGAACCGGGGCATGCGACGCGACCAGCGTGCCGTCCGACATCGGCAGCGGATCGCGATAGTGGCCGCTGTTGCCGCTTTGCGCGATCGACCAGAAGGTATTGCGATGGGTGACGTAGCTGACGGCGATGTGATCGGCATCCAGCGACGGTGGAGCGGTGATGCTGATGATCTGCCCCGAAGTATGCGTTCCGAACTCCAACGCGTCGGTGCCGAAGTAGCGCCCGGCTTGGGTCGGGTCTTCCTTGATCTGCAGCATGCCGTTGATGGGATTGGTGTTGAAGCGCGGATATTGGCCGGTGTAGTCGACGATGTTCGGATCATCGGTGCGGGTTCCCGGAATACCCGAAGCGAGCTCGTGGCGGCCGAGATGGTTGAGAATCTCACCCTGTTGACCGTCCTGCCGGATGGTCCACGGGAAGAACTGATTGAACAGGTGACCCTTCAGCGGTGTGCCGGCGAGGAGATCGAGGCGGCAGATGCGCGGCTCGGGGAAGACTTCGCTGCGGTCGTTGAGGTCGTACGACGCATTCGGATTCTCGCTGGCGTAGTTGAACGTCCCGAAAACGCCGCTGTTGCACTCGGCGCCCACTCCCAGGCCGGAGTCCGAATCGGCACGTTGATCGCGTTGCAGATGATCCCATTGGGTGAAGATGATGCGGCCGAAGCTGTCGACCGTCGGCGTGAAGTCGCCCGATGGGGCATGGTTCAGCAAACGCAAATCACCGCTGGTGGCGTCGAGGCTCCACAGTCCGGTGGTTGAAACGGTTCCCAGGTACTCGTCGAACTGCGGCGCCAGATGCGCCGCGCCGGCGAAGGGTGTGTCGGAGGTGAAGAGGATGCGGTCGTCGCTGCCGTAGGTCGGGCTGACGTTGTTGGCCTGGAGCGGTTGGTGCGCGACGGCGCTGATGACCGGCGTCTGATTCTTTGCCAGGCCAATGATCTCGTACATCTGCCAGTAGTAGGTGCCCGACTGATGTTGCTGTGTCGGTGCGCCGACGACCATGCTGAAGATGGCCTTGGTGCCGTCCCAGTACACCGACGGGTCGCGCACCGCGATGGCGTTGGCGTCCTGGAATCCGCTTGGATCGGTGCTGCCGTAGCCGGCTACGGCGGTCAGGTTCTTGAGCGAGCCGTCGCTGTAGCGAATCCACAGGTCGCCGCCGCGGCCGGCAGCGTCCATACTGCCCAGATGGTTGCCGAAGGAAGAGCTGATGTCCGTCGGTTGGTTCGAGGCAATGGCGCGCGGCACCTGGGTGACGAACAGGATGGGCTTGGTGATGGCAACGGCCGGCAGCGTCCAAAACCCGAGAACAGCCGCGACCGCTATCCGGGCGCAACCCCCAGCCAAGGAGCGCAAATCACCCATGCACGGAACCCCTCCCGCTGCAGGGCGTTCAATTGGCGCGCCAGAGCGTTCAATTCGACGGAACTTTTGCAAAAACCCGATCTGAGGCCTCGTGCCCCTGCAATCGTACCGGCGCTGGACGCCGAGGGATTCGTGTCGTAGTAGCCGCCGACTGGTTTGCGCATGGATGCGATCCGAAACTTCTGGGGGCGGCTTACCCCGTTGCACCGCGGGCTGGGGCTGTTCCTCGTCGCCAATGGGCTGCTGCTCAACCTGTTGCTTGCGGCGTTGCCGTGGACGCGCAACCACATCACGGCACTGCATCACAGCGGCGCGTTCCTCATCGGCTACACGAATGACGATTCCTGGGGCCCGATGGCGGCGGCGTTCGATGAGTATCGCGGTGCGCCCGAGGTGCCGCTCTATCCGCGCGTGTTCTTCGAACACCGGATCAAGTTCATCTACCCGCCTTCGAGCTTGTTGCTGCATGCCGGTTTCGCGGCTCTCGGCATCGACGGCCCGGACCGTCTACGCATATTGGTCGCATTGTCGTGGCTGAGTGTCGTCCTGACGGCGCTCTTGGTGGCGAGACTGTTGCTACGCAGCGAGCGCCGCGAGCTCGGTGCCGCGACTGTCGGCGACGCGCCCAACTTCTATGTCGGCGGCGCGTTGGCCGCAGCCTATACGCTCAGTTTCTTTCCGGTGGTGTACGCCTTCACGGTCGGACAAATCCAGGCGTGGCTGACCTGTATGGCGATTGGAATGTTACTGGCGTGGGAGCAGGGAATGCCGGCGCTGGCCGGCGCGCTTGCAGGCGCCGTCTGTCTGGTGAAACCGCAGTACGCGCTGCTGCTTGCCTGGGGCGTCGTCAGGCGGCAATGGCGCTTCGTTGCCGCGTCGCTGATTCCGCTGGTGGTCGGTTTGTTCGTTTCGATATGGGTTTTTGGTTGGGTCAATCACCTCGACTACCTTTCGGTACTCACGTACATCGCGCGTCACGGCGAGAGCTATTTTGCCAATCAATCGATGAACGGATTCCTGCATCGGTTGGTTGCCGACAGCAGCCACGTCGACTTCGAGCATCAGTATGCGACCTACAACCCGTGGGTCTTTTGGGGCACGTTGCTGAGCTCGGCAGGGTTCGTCGGCCTGGCGCTCTTCTGGCGCGCCGGCGAAAGCAAGCAAGCGCCGACCACCGACTTGTTGATCATGTCGTTGACGCTGACCTTGGCGTCGCCGGTTGCTTGGGAGCATCATTACGGTCCATTGATTGCGACCTTCGCCATCATCTTGCCGAAGCTGGTTCGTCATCCGGTTTTCGGCGACAAGACTCCGGTGTACGTGGCGGTGAGCTACGTCTTGCTCAGCAACCTGTTTCGCCTCACCGACTACACGGCTCCGACCTGGTTCAACTTCCTGCAGTCCTACGATCTGATCGGCGCCTTGATGGTGCTGGTTGCCTTGTACTGCCTGCGACACGCCGAAGCCGCCGCTCGACTTGCTTGAGGCACCGGGATCGGAAGCGGCGCGGCAACCGTGCTGGGCTGGATGTTGCCTGCGTAACACGGCACGATAGGCGGTATGGATGAAGTGCCACACAGCGGAGGCGAGGTGGGGGAAGATCGGCGCACCGCGATCGACCCGGTATGCGGGATGCGCGTCGACCCGGAGCATCCCAAGGGTGGCAGCTTCGACGATCGCGGCACGGCGTATCATTTCTGCAACCCGCGTTGCCGCGAGAAGTTCGCAAACGATCCCGCCGCGTACTTGAGCCCCAAGCAAGCTGCTGCGACTGCGTCGCCGGCGGGCATCTACACCTGCCCGATGGATCCCGAAGTGCGACAGCAGGGGCCGGGCGTGTGCCCGATCTGTGGCATGGCGCTGGAGCCGTTGGAGATCAGCCGCGAGGAAGAAGACAATCCGGAGCTGATCGCTATGACGCGTCGCTTTTGGATCAGCTCGACGCTGGCTCTTCCGGTGTTTCTGCTTTCGATGTCGGAGATGTTGCCGGGTGGCGGTGCTCGTCACTGGCTCGTGGGGCGTCTGTTTTCATGCGTGCAGTTGGCGTTGTCGACGCCGGTCGTGCTGTGGGGCGGTTGGCCATTCTTCGTCCGCGCCTGGGTTTCGCTGCGCTCGCGTCGTTTCAACATGTTCACGTTGATCGGCATGGGCACGGCCGCGGCGTACGGCTACAGCGTCGTCGCCACGCTTGTGCCGCAAGCATTTCCCGACTCCTTCCGCGGGCACGCCGGCCAGGTCGACGTCTACTTCGAGGCGGCCGCGGTGATCGTCGCGCTCGTTCTACTGGGCCAGGTGCTGGAGCTGCGGGCTCGTAGCCGGACGACCAGTGCGATTCGAGCGCTTCTCGGTCTGGCTCCGAAAACGGCGCGCCGATTGCGACGCGACGGCAGCGAAGAGGATGTTCCGTTAGGCGACGTAACACCCGGTGACCTCCTGCGCGTTCGACCCGGCGAGAAGGTTCCTGTCGACGGCGAGATCGTCGAAGGGAGCAGCGCCGTCGACGAATCGATGGTCACCGGCGAGCCGATCGCCGTCGAGAAGGGACCGGCGTCGCGCGTCACCGGCGGGACCATCAACGGTGTCGGCACCTTCGTCCTACGCGCCGAACGCGTCGGCGCCGAAACCCTTCTGGCACAGATCGTACGCATGGTGAGCGAAGCGCAGCGTAGCCGTGCGCCGATTCAGCGCGTTGCCGATGACGTTGCCAGCTACTTCGTTCCGGCGGTGATGGCGGTGGCGCTGTTGACGTTCGTGCTGTGGGCGTGGCTCGGGCCGGCACCCCGGCTGGCGTATGCATTGGTGAACGCCGTCGCTGTTCTCATCGTCGCCTGTCCGTGCGCCTTGGGATTGGCGACGCCGATGTCGATCATGGTCGGTACGGGGCGCGGCGCCAACGCCGGCGTGCTTATCAAGAACGCCGAAGCTCTGGAGTTGCTGGAAAAGGTCGACACTGTCGTGGTCGACAAAACCGGCACATTGACGGCGGGCAAGCCGGCCGTTGCTTCGCTGATTGCCGTCGGTGCGTATAGCCAGGACGACCTCTTGCGTCTGGCCGCGAGCATCGAGCGCGGCAGCGAGCATCCGCTCGCCGACTCCCTGGTGCACGCGGCGCAGCAGGCTGGCCTCAAGTTGGATACGGTAGCCGACTTCCGCGCCTCGATCGGCAAGGGCGTTGTCGGTCGCGCCGACGGACGCGAGGTCGTCGTCGGCAATCTGGCGCTGTTGGAGGAGTTGCACATCGATGAGGGTGAATTGCAACGCCCGGCGCAGGACCTGCGCCGCGACGGCCAGACGGTGCTCTTCGTGTTCGTCGACCGGCAGCCGGCCGGGCTTATCGCTGTGGTCGATCCGATCAAAGCCTCGACACCCGAAGCGATACGGCGGTTGCATGCAGCCGGATTGCAGATTGTCATGCTGACGGGCGATAGCCGTGCGGCCGGGGAGGCCGTCGGACGCGAGCTCGGAATCGATCAGGTGTTGACGCAGGTTACGCCGGCGCAAAAGTTGGAGATCGTCAAGCGGCTGCAGGACGAGGGCAGGGTCGTGGCCATGGCAGGCGACGGCATCAATGACGCGCCGGCGCTGGCCCAAGCCAACGTTGGCATCGCCATGGGCACGGGCACCGACGTAGCGATGCAGAGCGCCGGCGTGACCCTCCTGCAGGGCGACTTGCGTGGTATCGCCAAGGCCGTCCGACTCAGTCGCGCCACCATGCGCAACATCCGCCAGAATTTATTCTTCGCGTTCATCTACAACGCAGTGGGCGTGCCGCTGGCGGCGGGCGCCCTGTATCCGTTCGTCGGTCTGCTGCTGAACCCGATGATCGCCAGCGCCGCGATGAGCTTCAGCTCGGTGTCGGTGGTGAGTAATGCGTTACGGCTGAGGAAGATGGAGCTCTAGTTGAGACAACAGAAGACAGACAACAGACGAAAGCGGATCCGTCCGTCGTCTGTTGTCCGTGATCTGTTGCGTGTCTTTCCTCAGTTGCCCGACGCAATCAGGTGGGCAATGGTGAAGAACTCTTCCGTCAGGCCGGTCTTCTCGCCTTGATTGAAGTACCAACCTTGCTCACCGGGATACTTCGAGCTCGGCAGCGCCGCGCGGGTTGCATGGCTGAGCTGCGTATCGACCATGGTGATGCTGGCCTGGAACGGCATTTCCGAATTGTACTCGATGCCCGTGGCGGTTGCTTTGTGGCGGAAGGTGTACTGGTTGATCCACACCTTCCAAAGCTGACCGGCGCGGTCGAAGATGTCCGTGAAGGGGATGACGTAGGTTTCCTTGTCGACGAAGATCAGGCGCTTGCCATACGCGTACTGCGGCTGCTTCGGCGTGCCCTCGACAACCCAGACCTTCCGCTTCTCCCATTTGTCGCAGAAAATGAAGTCGCCGCGACCCGGGCAGTATTTCACCGGAAAGGATTCGGCGTGCATCGAGCCTAAGACTTCCTTCTCGCCGAGGAACTTCCAGGTGAACCAGGGAACCTGGCCGGCGTAACCGCCGTAGCTGTCGACGTCGGTATCCTGGCCGAACAGAGCGTCGGAGCGTTGCGCGCTGGAGAGGCGACGGACGCGACGCAAAGACGGCAGATAGAGCCACGTGTCGTCCTGACGGTCGGCGTCGATGTAGCGGATGCTCGTCAGACCCACGCCCTTGAGGTCGAAAGGCTCGAGGATGGGGTGCAACGACGACTTGCCGCGAACCTTGTCGGGATTCGGCAATTCCGGCTTGGGGTCGACGATGAGGCGCGCGGTGTAGAACAAGCCGCGCAGGTGATCGAGCAGGAAGTGGCGTTCGTTGCCCATCCCCGACGACTCGTTGATCGGACCGGTGTCGGCGTCGAAGTTGCGCAAGTCGGCGTCGTCCGTGGCGTACGGCTTGTAGTCGTAGTTCCACATGATCTTCAGCGCCGCCTGCGGATCGTTGGCGTCGACGTTGGGGAACGGCATGCCCGCCACGTAGCCCTCAAGGCTGCGGCCGTCGGCCGCCAGCTTGACCTGGCTGGAATACTTCTCCGTCGCGTCGTGGAACTCTTTGTTCCATTCGATCTTCTTGTAGCTATCGATTGTGAGCTGCAGCCCACGTTCGATGCACCACTTGACGCCCGGCGAAACCAGGTCGCCGAGCTTGGCCATATTTTCCTTGGTGATCGTCTCACCTGGACTCACGTCGGCACGGCTCCTCCCGAGCGTTGCACAAAGCAACCCGGTTGCCATGCCAAAGGCGATCATCCCCCGTCCCCAGTGGCTCATAAAAAGACCTCCACGTTTCGATTGGTGTAACGGCCTGCACCATACTCCGCGAATTCACTTCGAATCAAGCCGTTGAGATACACCCAGCCGAAAGTACTTTCCGGGGTGAATCCGGACAGTCGTCGCCGGCATCCAAGCGTTCCGATGCCCGACCGCTTTGCAATCGAACCGAACGTGATAACTTGCCGCGACCGATGCGCCTGATCCCGGAGCCGTTCCGTACGATCAAGATCGTCAGCTTGACCGTCCTCGCCGTTGCCGCGCTGGCCGCGGTCTGTCTGGCGCAGGAGGCCAGTCCATCGCCCGCCGCCCATTCGTCGGCCGAGCAAATCACCGCCGAGCGCAATGCCCTTGCCGGTGCCCTCGAGGAAGCCCGTCGAGCGCTGCAGGCCGCGGCGCCCGAAAATTCTGACGGTTTGCGGCGGCAAATGGCGCAGCTCCAGCAGCTCGACCTGCTCTATGCGCAGGAGCTCGACCTGCTCAAACAGCAGCAGGAGCTGGCGGCAGCGCGTGATCAGATGCACGACGCGCTACGGCAGATGAATTCTGCCGGCATCAACGAGCCGCGGCCGTATTCGATCTTGCTGCTGGATGGTGCGCAGGACGAGCTCGAATCGATCGAAGACCAGGTGGAGGCGATCGAAGCAACGGTGCGTGCGGCCGAGGAGGCCTTGCAGCAGGCCCGTGATCTGGCGGCCGAACGCGAGCGACAGCGGCGGGCCGCTCGCGAGGCGTTCGAGACCAATCACGATCCCGTCAGTAGTGCTCCGCTTGAAACGGCGCTGCAGCTGGCGCAGCTCGACAGCCGTGTCGCGCAGGAGCAGGCGCGGGTACGCGAGCTCGAGCTCGCCAACGAGAAGGTCGGTCGCGATGCGCAGCAGGCACGGGTCGCGGTGTTGCGGGCGAAGGTCGAGCTGATTGCGCGCGACGCCTGTCTGAAGAAAGACGAGCTCGACAAACAGCTCGCCGAGATCGACAAGGACGACACCGAGCTTCGGCGCTCGTTGTCGGCTTCCAAACGCGAGCTCGAAACCGCCGACCGCCGCTTCATGGCGGCGCAGCAGCGTGCCGAACGACAAGAAAACGCTCCCGCCGTTGCGGCCGAGGTCGAAGCCCGCCGCCGGGCGCGAGAGGCTTTGCAACTCGAAGTCAGTGGGTTCGGCCAGCGGTTGCAAAAACTCGTCGAGCAGCGCCAACTGTGGCAGCGCCGCTACCAGGTTTCCGAGGAGGCGCCGACCCGCGCCCAACTGTCGCAATGGGAGCAAGAATCGCAGCAAGCCTTGCAACAGCTGACGCGCGAAGAACGCATCCAGCGCACGCGTCTGGCGCAGCTGCGCCAGTCGGCCAAGGCGCTCGGCGACAGTATCGTCGAGCAGGCGCAGACCGAACCGGAGGTCGCGAAATGGCTGATCGAGCAGCAGGAGAGCCTGCAGGAGCAGAGCGCCACCTATGAAGCTTTGCTGACCGGCTTGGAAACGGTGCGCCACCTGCACGACAAGCTGTTGCGGCAGATCGCCCGACGCAACGCTTCAATCAACTGGCGGGAACGGGTTGGGCTGGTGTGGGACCGTCTGCGAGCCGGGTGGTCGTTCGAGATCACCGCAATCGAGGATCGGCCGATTACCGTTGGCAAGATCGTCGTCGGGTTCATCCTCCTCGCCGGCGGCTTCATCGTCGCGCGCCGTCTGAGCCGTTGGCTTGGACGACGGCTGTTTCCACGCCTCGGGCTCGACGTCCATGCCGCCGCCGCGCTGCAGTCGATCAGCTTCTATGTCCTGTTGTCGCTGCTGACGTTGTTTGCGCTCAACGTGATCAATGTTCCGCTGACGATCTTCACGTTCGTCGGTGGTGCGCTGGCCATCGGCGTCGGCTTCGGTAGCCAGAACATCGTCAACAATTTCATCAGCGGTTTGATTCTCCTGGCCGAGCGGCCGATCAAGGTCGGCGACTTGATCGAAGTCGATGGCACGAAGGGCACGGTCGAGCGTATCGGTCCGCGCAGCACCAGAATCCTAGGCGAAGGCAATATCGACATCCTGGTCCCGAACAGCCACTTTCTCGAGCGCAACGTCATCAACTGGACCCTGAAGAACGACCTCCTGCGCACGCACGTCGAGGTCGGCGTGGCCTACGGTACAGCGGTGGACCGGGTAACGCAGTTGCTGCGCCAATCCGTCGCCGGGCACGAACACATCCTGGATCATCCCGCGCCGGAGGTGGTCTTCGCCAACTTCGGCGACAATGCCCTGCAGTTCGAAGTACACTTCTGGATCCACGTGCGTACACCGATGCAGAAGCGCCTGCTGGAGAGCGACGTGCGCTATCGCATCGAACGCTTATTCGCCGAAAATGGAATCTCGATTGCCTTCCCGCAACGCGACGTGCATCTCGATACGACGACGCCGCTGAGCGTGCGGGTTGTGAAGGAGTAGGGTGGACGGTCAGTGAGTGAGTCGGCGGGATCGAGGGACGGATGACCTACCGGGGAAGTTGTCATTGCGGGCGAGTGCGAATCGAGGTCGAGGGCGAAGTTGCCGGCGTGGTCGAATGCAACTGTTCGATGTGCACGCGCAAAGGCTACCTGCACTGGATCGTGCCGCGCTCTGCCTTTCGCTTGCTCACCCCGGAGAGCGAGCTTTCCACCTACACGTTCAACACCGGCGTTGCCAAACACCACTTTTGCGGTACCTGCGGTATCTCGCCATTCTACATCCCGCGTTCCGACCCCGACAAAGTCGACGTCAATGTTCGCTGCCTGCAAGGAGTTGACCTGAGCCACCTCGAGGTCGCGTCGTTCGACGGGCAGAACTGGGAGGCGGCGCAGGCGCAGCGCCGGGGGCACGCTTCGTAAGACGTAAGACGTCGACAATCGTTGCCGCTCCGGCGTTCGGCCGCTACATGGTCTGGCTGTGCTGACGGTCACCGGCCTTTCAAAAACCTTCGGCGGCCAGGTGGTGCTCAACAGCGTCAACTGGTTTGTGCCGGCGCGCGCCCGCGTGGCGTTGGTGGGGGCGAACGGCTCCGGCAAGTCGACGCTGCTGCGCATCATCGCCGGCGAACAGGAAGCCGACAGCGGCTCGTTCAGCGTGCCGAAGGGAGCCACCGTCGGCTATCTGGCGCAGGAGGTTTTCGGCTTGGGCGAACGGGCCGTCCTGCCGGAGGCGCTGGCGGCGTTCGAGCACCTGCACGAGATGGAAGCCGAGTGCCGGCGCTTGGAAGAGGCGTTGACGCACATTCGCCACGATGATCCCGACTACAACGAGCTGATGGCCGAGTACGCGGCGGCGCGTGAAGCCTGGGATACACATGGTAGCTACGATCTCGAACGGCGTGCCGAAGCGGTCTTGTCGGGCTTGGGGTTCAAGACCTCCGACTTCCGCCGGCCGTGCGCCGAGTTTTCCGGCGGCTGGCAGATGCGCGTGGCGCTCGCCAAGCTGCTGCTGCGCGAGCCGCACTTGTTGTTGCTTGACGAACCGACCAACCACCTCGACCTCGAAGCGCGCGACTGGCTCGAAGCATTCCTGCAGGCATACCCGCACACGGTGATCCTGGTCGCGCACGACCGCTACTTCCTCGACCAGACGGTGACGCGCATCAGCGAGTTGTCGCGCGGTTCGATCACCGATTTCGAGTGCAACTACAGCCGCTACCTCGAAGAGCGCGAAGAACGTGTCCGGCAGCAGGAAGAGGCGTATCGTTTGCAGCAGGAAGAGGTCGAACGCGTCCAGGCGTTCATCAGCCGCTTCCGTTACCAGGCCTCCAAGGCGGCGTTGGTGCAGAGCCGCATCAAACAGCTCGAGAAGATGCCGCGTCTGATGCCCCCTGAAGGGATGCGCACCGTGCATTTTCATTTTCCGCAACCCGAACGTAGTGGGAGGGTCGTTCTCGAGCTCAACGGCGCAGCCAAGCGTTATGGCGACGTGAGCGTCTACGACAACGTCGATCTGGTCATCGAGCGCGGCAGAAAGGTGGCGCTGGTCGGACCCAACGGCGCCGGCAAATCGACGTTGATGCGTCTGCTGGCCGGTGTCGATCCGCTTGACGCCGGAACGCGCCGCGTCGGCCATAACGTCGGGCTCAGCTACTTTGCGCAGGACCGTGGTGCCAATCTCGACGGCGACAAAAGCGTCCTCGATATCGTGACTGCCGCGGCGCCGATGGAGCTGGTGCCGCAGGTCCGCGGTCTGCTTGGCGCCTTCTTGTTCAGCGGCGATTCGGTCTACAAGAAGGCGCGCGTGCTCAGCGGCGGTGAGCGCAGTCGCCTGGCCCTGGCGACGTTGCTGCTGCATCCGACCAATTGCTTGCTGCTCGACGAACCGACCAACCATCTCGATCTGGCGGCGAAGGAAGTGTTGCTCGAAGCTCTGATGGAATACAAAGGAACGTTGCTGTTCGTGGCGCATGACCGCTACTTCCTCGACCGCTTGCCCGAGGAAATCATCGAGGTCGGCCATGGTACGGTGGTGCGCTTCCTCGGGAAATACGAGGCCTACCTGGCCAAGAAGGCGGCCGAAGTCCAAGACGACGGCGCGCCGGTCGCAGCCTCAGCGAGCACCGTCGAGAAGCCCGCAGCCGCTGCGGCGAGCGGCAACGGTGCGGACCGCACGGCCCAGGCACGCGAACGGGAGGCGGCCAAGCGCGCTGCCCGCGAAGCCGAAAAGCGCGACCGCGAGCGCAAGCAGATCGAGGAGCTGATCGCCGCAAAGGAAGCAACGCTGAGCGCCCTCAGCACGACGATCAATACGCCGGATTTCTACCGGACGCATGCCAACCCGCAGCTGGTGTTCAGCGATTTCGCCAGGCTGAAGGACGAGATCGACAATCTCTACGGCAAGCTCGAGCGCCTGGAGCGTGCGTCGGTCCAACTGACAACCTGACAACTACCCCCCGCAACCCGGCTGGTCATTGCTGCTGCCAACCCAGAAGGTGTCGCCGGCACAATCGTCGTGGCGCGGGTCCGCAGGTTTCGGACGTTTCGTCTCGACCGGCGGCAGTGTGCGCACGTACGCGAGCAGTGCGTGTTGATCTTCCAGATCGTAGTTCGAGAGGTGATCCCAGATCATGGCTTGCCAGTGCAAGGCGCGTCCATCACGTGCGACGCCGGTAGTCATGGCCCGCAGAATTGCGTCGTCCGACCATTCGTTCAGTCCGGCCGGGTGGGCCGTGAGATTGGCGGCCCAGGTCGTGCCGAAGACCGACCAGTTGACCTTGCCGCCGCCGGCACCGTTGCCGTTGTGGCAGTACGGACACGAGCTGATGCCGTAGAGGTAGCGTCCACGCCGTAGTAACTCCGATGGCGGCGTCTGCGCATCGCCTTTCACCTCCGGGATGGCTTGCGCAAAGCTGGCGACGACCGATTCGGCGGGAACGAAGTTGAGGGCCGGATAGCGCGCGATGACGGCCAGGACCGCGACGACGACTGCGACGAACAAAGCAGCGGCCAAGGCCACACCGTCGCCAGGCGCCAATAGGAAGGCGCAGATGCCAAGCACGACGACGATCATCTGCGTCCATACGAGCAACTGCTGCCAGCGGTCACGCCGCCAGAACGTCGGCGGCTCGTAGCCGTAGTTTCCGGCGTAGTACGCTAGGCGCGTTGGCATCAAAGCCGGCCAGCCGTAGGTCAATTTGCGTAGCGCTGTTTCCAGTAACCCGAATTGCAGGGCGTCAGGAACCTGATTACGCACCGCTGGGAGAGTCTTCAGGTAGGCGGCGATGGCGCGGGCGTCGTCGGTGGTGAGTTGGCCGAGCACCATCCAAGGCATGCCCCAGAAGCTCAGCCGCCGGTCGCGTGTGTGCCCAGTGCGAATGGCGATGGCGATCTGATCGATGCTCCAGTTTCCCAACCCGGTCTCAACGTCCGGAGTCAGGTTGCGAGAAAAGAAGATGCCGTGCGCGCCGGCTTCGACCTTCATTCCACCCGCAAGGTAGTGCGTATCGGCCAGGTAGATGCCGTTCGGATCGACCGGGGTATGACACAATCCACACATTCCGGCGTGCACCAGATACTCACCGCGCCTTAGCGGATCTGTCGTTTGACCGCGGCCCGCAAAGTCGCCGCCGTCCCAGGGCCGGCGCCGAGCGATCGAGTCGATGAAGGCGACGACGTCGGCGATTTGTTGCGGCGTCGCGACGTCGGTGTATCCGGCCATTGGCGTACCGCTGAGACCTAGGGAAATCGTCGTATAGAGTGCCGCCGGCGAGTGCCCGGAGAGGAACGTCCACGGTGCGGTAAGATCGCGCGGCGGATCGGATTGGTGCCAGACGTCTTTCAGCTCTTTGGCCGACGAACCATCCCCTCGGCCAGCTATGCCGTGGCACGAGGGACAACCGAGCTCGAGGTAGAGACTGGCGCCACGCTCGGCCGAGGCGCCGGCGAGCAGCCCGCCTGCCGGCGACAACCGCGAGTTGGCATCGCCCCAGCCACTGAGCGGGCCAAAGCCTCGTAGCTGTTCGGCCACGGCGTCGATGTCGTCGTTGGATAACAGGTCGGCCCACCCCGGCATGGCGCTGCCCGGCAAGCCGTTGCGGATCGTTTCGCGAATGTCGTCGAGTGCCGGTGGCTGACCTTCGGGGGTCGACTTGTGCTTGAAGACTCCGCCGCTGAAATCGCGCGGGCGCGGGCGCAGCGACGGCGCTGCCGGTCCGTTGCCGCGCCCATCCGGCCCGTGGCAGACGGCGCAGTGTTGCATGTAGATGCGCAGTCCACGTGGTGCCGCGGCGGCAAGATCACTGCCCGGAGGCCAGGCAATGGCGCGGGCGTAGCTCGGATCGGGCGACCACAGGCGCGTCGGCTGACGCGCCGCAAGACGCGCCGACAGCGAGCGCGCGCCATCGAGAACAGAGAGCAGCAGCAAGGTGCAGAGTAGGATGCGGCGGCGCACAGAGGTCACGTGGTGAGCCTACGGATCTTCGCTGGAGAAATCGAGCCTCGTTCGCTCGTCGTGAAGGGAGAAGGCGTAAGACGAAGCGGTTCGGGCTTTCTCTTCTCTGCGTCTTCGCGCCTTTGCGGTGAAATC
>JACQEN010000106.1 GCA_016200585.1 Deltaproteobacteria bacterium | reverse complement strand
GCGACTTCCTTCCCTGTCCGAGCGCCGAGCAAGGCAACGGACCCCGAGCCCGCGGGGCGAGACGCGACTCAGCGTCTACCGTTTCTTTGCCGACGCGCCCTTCTGGGCCACCGCGGCCTTCACGAGCGCCTTGAACGCGCGAGCGTCGACCTTCTCCCCTTCGTGGATGTCGATCGCCCTTCGCGTGTTGCCCTCCAAGCTGGAATTGAAGAGACGCGACGGGTCGGAGACCTTGGCCCCCCGGGCGAACGTGAGCTTCACGACCTTCGTGTACGCCTCCCCGGTGCAGACAATCCCGTGGTGCGACCAGACCGGAGTGCCCATCCACTTCCACTCCTCGGTCATCTCGGGGTCGGCTTCCAGGATCAGCGCCCGCATGCGGGCCAGGGTCTCCCCGCGCCATCCTCCCAGGTCGCGGATGCGCTGGTCGATAAGCCGGGAAGCGGGTTTCCCGGTCGCTCGCTCGAGATCACTCCTCGTTGGTTTTAGCGCCACGGTTCATTCTCCAACTTGTTGTGATGCCCAAACGCTGGCCTTCAGCGGCGCGCAGCGCCGTCAGCTGCAAGCGCGGGTTTGGGCGTTCACTCATCGTCGACAACGGCGACTGCATCGACTTCGATACAGTACTCCTTACGCCCCAGAGATTGGACGCCGACAAGCGTGCTCGTCGGATATCGCCCCCCGAACGTCTGTTCTCGCGCCAGCCGGAGTGATGCGAGCTTCGACGGGTCGTGATCCCAACCGACGATGTAGATGGTCTCCTTGACGACGTCCTTCGGCGTCGCCCCTGCCGCAGCGAGGGCGGCTTCAAGATTCCGGTATGCCTGTGGAGCTTGCGCCTCGAGACCTTCTAGCACCGAGCCCCCAGAAGCAGTTCTGACCCCACGAAATCCACCACGCATCCGCGAGAGTGAAACAAGTTGCGTCCTACTCGCTGGCGAGCCTCCGAAAAATGATTTTGCCCGTTCTACTGAATAGCGAGCCTCCCGGGCCGCTCGCCCGCACTTGTGGCGATCAGGCGCGCTGTCAGCGCCCGGCCGGGTCGTCGGTTGACGGTGGGTGTCCGCTCCCCTTGGGTGGCAAGCACCGCACATCCGACCGTGACGCGTCCCAAATTCATTCGAACAAACGTGACAGCGCCAGGCAACAACGTTCTCTGGGTTCGGCACCGGACCGTCACCTGGTGACTTCTAACGCCTGTGCATCATGCGCGCGCTTCTGCGCGTCGCACGCATGCGGTCGGCAATTCCATCAGGCGTACATCAGACGGCGTCTCTTTGGCTCGGGGACCGGATCGCCGAATTCTGTTGCCGTGTCGATCCACAGCTGCATCGCGTCCTTGGCATTCGCTAACGCGACCTCCTGCGTTTCGCCGTGTGCCATGCATCCCGGTAGCTCCGGCACCTCGGCCACGAATAAAGCGTCTTCGTCGCTCCAGTAGAGAATGATCTCGTAGTTGAGCATCACTTTTGGTCTCCGAGTTTGTATCTTACGATGGACGCGCGCACTTGCCGTACCTGATAGACCTTGGCCTTGCTTCCTTCACGTTGCAAGTTGATCTTCTCTTCGACGCCAGCTTTTCGAAACATGTGGTGACTTCCGCGGATGCGCTCCTCGAAGCCCAGTCGACGCAGGAGCTGGCGGAGATCGTTGAAGGCAATATTCGCGTCCGACGTACCGTGTAGTATGCGCTCAAGAAGGTCGTCGTACTTGGCCACGATATGCGCTTACAACAACCTCGCCACGTTGCCTAGCAAGCCGCTGTGGCTCAGGCGCGGCCGCGCCAGTGGAATGGCCGACTCGCGGCCGTCGCCTGGAGTGATGAGATGGACTCCTCCAGCGCCTTGAACGGCATCGATGTGCCAAAGTCGTTGCTAGCCAGCAAAATGGAGGAGCCCATGAACCCGTTTGACAGCAAGCCCCTCTCGACGCCGCCTGTGCTGAGTGTGGCGTCCAGCACTGTCGGCACTAGACTATCAATTCCGATGACCAGCTCACCCTCACGCTGCAATGCAAATCGAGTGATGGCTCAACAGGTAAGACCGGCGCGCCCTAAGCCGATAACAGGTTTGGCCCAAGGAGGCCGCTTCCAGCGATTGGCTGTGGCGCGCGCGAATTCCATCATGGCCCGGAGCCGACAGCGTTCCACTCAAGAGGCCGGAGATACGTCTGCAGTCTCGACCTGCCTGCGCCCGCTCGCCAAGCATTCAGCGTGTGCTCACCGAATTGATGTCGGTCTTGCCCCTCGGCCACCCACGCCACCGGCAAAGACCCGAACGTATCTCAACCTACGGCCGCGTCTTCGATTTGACGGAGGAGTCCAGATACCGAAAGTTAGGCATTGCTCGCACCTCAATCGCGGTGCCGCGCGGCTTCGAGCGCCATGAACGCGAACGAGCAGGTAACAACCAGAAGAACGACGGTTCCAACGATTTCCATCTACAGATCCTCCAGTACATCAATCTGCTTCTCAATGCGACGGTGAACAATGAAGCCGGAGCTCGTGATCACCGCCACGGCCAGGACCGCGGCAACAACTCGATACCACGGCGGCGAGGATCCCGGCGCCGAGACGAGCCACCCGACCAAGCTCACATCGGTTACGACCATCACTCCGAGCCAAAATTTCTCGTACGCAATCCGCTCCTTGGCCTTGTCCAGTTTGGACATGCGGAAGAGTAGCACGACTCCACCCAAGTGACTATACACCCAGCTTTAGAAAGCCTAACACCGTTGCTCAGGCGCGCGCGTTTCGCGCGTCGCCTGCGGCAATTTGTTGGACGGTACCTGGTGCCAACTCATGCGAAAACTCTTGACGTATTCGCAATTCCAGAACCGCACACACTTCTGCAAAGGCAGTCTCGGTGTCTGGAGATGATTTTTTGTCGAGAAGGACGTATTCGAATGGCAATTCCGCGGACATCCTTCTCGCATAGAATTCTCCAAGCGTCTTCCGCCAGCCGTAGGAGCTATAAGCCGGCGTGTAGACATGGAACAGAACTATTTTCTTGTATTCGTGATGTTCTGAAAGCAGCCAGTATTTACCCACGTTTGTGTCCGGATGGGTCTGCTTCACCTCAACCTCAAGCGCCAGGAGAACTTGGCTGTTCGTCAGCAGCGCATCTGCCCGAAAACCGTCGGAGGGAAACCCCGGAATGGCCTGACGGCCGGCTCTGAAACGCAGAGCACTTGTAGCGAAGGACTGCATCCAAGCAGCGAGCCTCGATTCGAACTGCAGCCATGGCGCGAAATCCGGTTTCATACTTCTGACGTCCAACTTTGAATTCGACGTATCAATCGAACTACCAAACCCCGCTGGGCTGGCGGGTTAGTTCGGCTTTCGTCATGGCGCGATTACACCTCTATCTTGCCTACTGTTCAAGGCTTTCGTTTGTGGCCCCGAGGTTGCCTCGATGTGTTTACCCGCGATGGCTGGCGGGTTAATCCCCGAAGCGTAAGGCCGCCAACAGTCTATCCGCGGGTAGATGACGGTTCGCTCGCTGGGGAGATCCGGGATCGCGACAGTTGGCGTTTCGCCATCGCGCCAAACTCCGACGAAACGTCACAACCACTCCGTAGTCCCCGCCTCCCCCCGGTTACATGGCCGCTGCATTCATGCTCTATCTGCGACTCAATGCTTAGCCCGCATCCCTCACCAGGTTTCTACTACGGCCGCAGATACGCACGCTTCTCAAGGCCGTACTCCCTCCGGCCTCCTCGACATAGGATCACCTATGCCTGCGTCGGCCTCAGTCCGTGCGGCCTCGATCTGCGTGCGTCGCTACGCCCGCGCTACGAAACCTGGTGAGAGATGCGGGCCAGACGTTTTACCATCGCTTTGATCGTTGCGGCCGTCGCCGCGGCCGCCGCTTGGTGGCACTGGCAAGACGTGCGCCAGCAAAACAATTCGGCGATCCGCGGTTCGGGTATCATTGAAGTCACCGAGGTCGACGTCGCCTTCGAAGTCCCGGGGACGATCGCCGAACGCCTGGTGGACGAAGGCGCTCTGCTCGACCGGGGAGAACCCATCGCACGCCTCGACGATCGCGAGTACCGCCTGCAACAGGAACGCGCTGCCGCCGCGAAGGCAGCCGCCGACGCGCGCTACCGCCTGGTGCTCAAAGGCCCGCGCGGCCAGGAAATCGACCAGGCGATTGCTGCGGACGAAGCCGCAAGCACCGATCTCGAGGTCAGACAACGCGACTTCGGCCGCATCAAGAAGCTCTTCGACAGCGGCGTCGTCTCGCGCAACGAGCTCGATCAGACCGCCAACGCACTGGCCGCGGCGCAAAGCCAGAAAGACCGCTCCGCAGCGGCACTGGCGATGATGAAGGAAGGGTCGCGCGTCGAAGAAATCGAAGAAGCCCGATCGCGTCTGCACGAAGCCGAGAAGGCTCTGGAAATGGCCGATCTCAATTTGGCACGTTGCCATTTGTTTGCGCCGCTGAGCGGACGCGTGCTGTCGAAAAACCGCGAAGCCGGCGAGATGGTCATGGCCGGCACGTCGATCGTCACCATGGGCGATATGCAGCGGCCGTGGCTCAACCTGTACATCAGTGAACGGGATCTCGGACGCGTCGCTCTCGGAATGCCGGCCGAAGTCATCGTCGATTCGTTTCCCAAGGAGCCGTTCAACGGCAAGGTTGCCTACATCGCCGACAAATCGGAGTTTACACCGAAGAACATTCAAACGCAGGACGAGCGCGTCAAGCTCGTCTATCGCGTCAAGATCGAGCTGCAGAACCGCAAAGGCGCCCTCAAGCCGGGAATGCCGGCCGATGCCGTGATCCCTCTGGATCACGCGCCATAGGCAAGGTCGCCTGTGTTTTCCATTCCGGCCGCCGACTTCGTCCGATGGTCCCAGCCATAGAGTCCGTCGACCTCATCAAAGACTACGGGAAATCGCCGGCGTTGCGCGGTGTCTCTCTGAGCGTCGCTCCCGGCGAGCTCTTCGGGCTCGTCGGGCCGGACGGTGCGGGCAAGACGACCTTTCTCAGAGTCCTTGCCGCGCTGCTGTCTTTCACCAGCGGCCAAGTACGCATCGACGGCATCGATGTCAGCACCGACCCAGCCTCGATCAAGGAACGCATCGGCTACATGTCGCAACGCTTCAGTCTTTCCGAAACCCTGACCGTCGCCGAGAATCTCCTCTACGTCAGCGAGATCTGGCACGTGCCGCCGGGAGAACGCCGCAAGCGCGTGACGCGGCTGCTGCAATTCAGCCGGCTCGAGCCGTTCCAGGATCGACTGGCGCGCAACCTCTCCGGCGGCATGAAGCAGAAGCTCAGCCTGTCGGCCTGCCTGATCCACCAACCGCGCATCCTTCTACTCGACGAGCCGACGATCGGCGTCGACCCGATCTCGCGGCGCGATTTCTGGCTCATCCTCTACGACCTGCTGCAGGAAGGCACGACGATCTTCGTGTCGACGCCGTACATGGACGAGGCCGAACGCTGCAACCGCGTCGGCTTCCTGCTCGACGGCCGGCTGATCGCCTGCGGCTCACCGGCAACGCTGCGCAGCCAGCTCGGCACACAAGTCCTCGACTTGCGCTGCCGCGACTCGCGTGGCGCGCACAAAACGCTGCGCAGCGTGCCAGGATTGGAAGAATCGGTCACCTTCGGTGAGCACCTGCACGTCACCATTCCGCGCCAAGGTTTCGATGTCGCCGCCGCCGTCGAGCGCGCCCGTACCGCCGGCGTCGACATCGACGACTGGCGCTTGCGTGAGCCGTCGCTGGAAGATGTCTTCCTGGCCTACATCCGCCGCGGCCAATCAGGCGAATCCTCGGCACGTTGACCGTCCGATTCCTCGACAATCGTCAATCGCCAAATCGTCATCCATCAATCATCCCAGCGCTTCCTGATTCTCGATCCGCCACACTTGCGCCTACCATGAAAGGTCTGGCAAGCGGGACGCGTGACCATCCTCGCCGTTCTCGTGCTCTACACCAGCTTTCTGGCGATCGGATGGTACGCCGCCAAGCGGACGCGCGGCGGGACGGCGGCCGACCTGGTGCTGGCCGGGCGCGCCATGCCGCTGTGGCTGGCGACGTTGACGATGACCGCGACCTGGGTCGATGGCGGCTATCTGCTCGGCACCACGGAGGCGGTTTACAAGTCGAGCCTGGCGTTGGGAATCCAAGGCGGGCTCTTCTTCGGCTTGAGCTTGGTGTTGGGCGGCTTGTTTTTTGCCGCCCCGATGCGCCGTGCCGAGTACACGACACTCATCGATCCGTTTGAAGCACGCTTCGGCGCCGGGTGGGCGTCGGTTCTGGCGCTTCCCGCAACCCTCGGCGAGGTCTTATGGAGCGCCGAGCTGCTGGTCGCCATCGGCTCGACCTTTGGCGTCGTCCTCGGGCTCGATCTGCGTACGTCGGTGCTCCTCTGCGCCGCCGTCGTCACCGTCTATACGATGGCCGGCGGCTTGTGGGCCGTCGCCTACACCGACGCCTTTCAGCTGCTGCTCGTCGTCATCGGCCTGGTCGCCGCCCTGCCCTACGCTCTCGGCGCCGTCGGCGGCCTCAACGCCAGCTGGCTCGCCTATCACGCGGCGCGACCGGATCGCGGTGGGCTGCTGCCGCCATTCACGGCCAACGCAACTTTTTGGACCGTACCGGCGATCACGGCCTGGTGGGACGTCAGCTTCATGCTGCTGCTCGGTGGAATTCCGTGGAACTGTTACTTCCAACGTGTCCTGGCTTGCCGTAACCCAAGTGCGGCGCGCTGGCACTCGTTTCTCGCCGGCGCTTTGACCATCCTGCTCACCGCACCACCACTGCTCATGGGCACCGCCGCATTCAATTTCGCCTGGCCCGCCGACGCGCTGTTGCGGCTGCGCGCACAACCGGCGCACGCACTGCCTTTGCTGTTGCAGAACACGACGCCGCCATTCGTCGAGTTGCTCGGCTTGGCGGCAATCATCGGGGCCGTCACTTCGAGCTACAGCGCCTCGATTCTCTCGGCCAGCGCCATGTTCGCTTGGAACGTCTGCCAACGCCTGCTGCGGCCGAGCTTGCCGCAGCGCGCCACCAAGCTCATCACGCGCAGCGCCATCGTCGGTTTGAGCGCCCTCGCCGTTATCCTCGCGCTCGAAGTGCAGAGCGTGCAGGCGTTGTGGTTCTTCACCAGCGACCTGGTGTTCGTGCTGCTCTTCCCTCAACTGGTGTGCGCGCTGTTCGACCGGCGCGCCAATCGTACCGGGTCGATGGCCGCATTCGCCGTCTCGCTGTCGCTGCGCTTGGGTGGTGGCGAACCGCTGTTCCACCTGCCGCCACTCATCCCCTACCCCGAAATGCTGGTGACGATTTTTCGGGGCGAAGCCGCCAACTGGTACGACGCCGAGACCGGCGGCATGCTGTTCCCGTTTCGGACGGTCGCGGCTTTGGCCGGACTGTTCATCCTCCCGGTGGTTTCACGACTCACGGAGCGCCCGGCACCGACGCCGCGCCGGCTTTCCAGATCGGCTCAAGCGTTGGCCCGCGATTGAGCGATGCGCCACTCCAGGACCGGCAGGCTGTCGATGCCCCAAAACAGCTCGTCGCGGAAGATCATCGCTGGGGTGCCGAAGACGCCTGCCGCTTCGGCTTCGGCCGTGAAGCGCTCGATCTTGGCGCTGGTCTCCGCCGCAGCGGTTTGCGACAACCATTCCTCCGCCGGGCCGTTTGCCGCTTGGATGCACTGGCGCAGAACATCAGCCGACGAGAGATCGCGCTGATCGCGCCACGCGGCCCGGAACAAGGAGAGGTGCAGTGCGGCAAAGCGCGGGTCATCGAGAGCGACCGCGGCGAGGCGTTGGGCGCGATCGGAAGCGACCGGATGCGGTTTCGGAACGGCGATGGGCACGCCCAGGTATTGCGACAGGCGCATCGCGTCGATGGCGATGTAGCGCCGTTTGACCTCGGAGTACGGCAGCCCGTTGGCGTAGTTGCTGAGCTTCAACAGCTCGATCGGCCGCCATTGCACACGGACGGCCAGGCGTTCGGCAAAGGCGGGCAGAACCTCGGCGGCGAAATAGGCAAAAGGCGACATGTAGTCGTAGTACACCGTGATGCTTTCCAAGATTGATCCTCCCGTGGCGGGGCAGCGTCGACGAAAGCCCGAGCCGTGGCAAGCGGCCGGCAGGCGGAATCGACCGTCGTAGAATCGCCCGCCGAGGCCGCGGCTGCGTATTCCGTTTCAAACTGACCACCGCCCTCTGTGCGCCGTTCCTCGACAGAGACCGAGCACGGATGCTACTGCAACAGCTACACCCTGCATGAACACGATTCTGGTCACCGGTGGTGCCGGCTTCATTGGGTCCAACTTCGTACGCCTGCTGTTGGCTCAAACCGACGCGCGCATCGTCGTCCTCGACAAGCTGACCTACGCCGGCAGCTTGTTGAACGTGCCCGACGATCCACGCGTCCACTTCGTACGCGGCGACATCGCCGACCGGGCTCTGGTGTGGTCGCTCTACGAAGAGCAACGACCGCTCTGGGTGGTCAATTTTGCCGCCGAATCGCACGTCGACCGCTCCATCGACGGTCCGCGCGACTTCCTGCACACCAACGTCATCGGCACCTTCGAGCTGCTCGAAGGGGCGCGGCACCACGTTGCCACCTGGGCTGCGGAGCTGGGCGACCGCTTTCGCTTCTTGCACGTATCGACCGACGAAGTGTTCGGCTCGCTCGGTGTCAGCGGACTCTTCACCGAGACGACACCCTACGCGCCGAGCTCACCGTACTCGGCCTCGAAAGCCTCGGCCGACCATTTTGTGCGCGCCTATGCAACGACGTACGGCTTGCCTGTGCTGGTGACCAATTGCTCGAACAATTACGGTCCCTATCAATTCCCGGAAAAGCTGATCCCGCTCAATCTGCTGAACGCCATCGAGGGCAAACCCTTGCCGATCTACGGTGACGGCTTGAACGTGCGCGACTGGTTGCACGTAGAAGACCACTGCGCCGGCATCTTGATGGTATTGCAGCACGGCCGCGTCGGCGAAAAGTACAACATCGGCAGCTTTAATGAACGCACCAACCTCGAGGTGATCGATCACCTCTGCGGCGCGCTCGAGGCGCTGCTACCCGCGTCGGCCAACGCGGCGCTCAACGCCGCGGGCCTGCACAGCTACGGCGAGCTGAAAACCTTCGTCCCCGATCGTCCCGGGCATGACCGTCGCTACGCCGTCGACGCGTCGAAGATCCGCCGCGAGCTCGGTTGGAATCCGCACTACAACTTCGATTCCGGAATTCGCGCGACCGTCCAGTGGTATCTCGAGCACCGCGACTGGTGTGCCGCCGTACAACAAGGGCGCTATACCAGGGAACGTCTGGGCCTTCGCGCATGAAAGGCATCCTTCTCGCCGGCGGCTCCGGCTCGCGGTTGTTTCCGCTGACACGCGCCGTCAGTAAGCAGTTGGCGCCGGTGTACGACAAGCCGATGATCTACTATCCGCTGTCGTCGCTGATGCTGGCCGGCATCCAGGACATCCTGGTGATCACCACGGCCCACGAGCGCGACAGCTTCGAGCGTCTACTGGGCAGCGGCAGCGACGTCGGCCTGCGCATTCAGTATGCGGTGCAAGCACGGCCGGGCGGCATCGCCGAAGCATTTCTCATCGGCCGCGAGTTCATCGGCTCATCGAGTGTGGCCCTGGCGCTCGGCGACAACATTTTCTACGGCCACGGCTTCGCGGAGATTCTGCGCCAAGCTGCGGCGCGAGCCGTCGGCGCAACGGTTTTCGGGTATTGGGTGCGCGACCCCGAGCGCTACGGTGTCGTCGAGTTCGACGCCCAAGGCCATGCCGTCAGCATCGAGGAAAAACCTCGGTCGCCGCGCTCGCCGTATGCCGTGACCGGCCTCTATTTCTACGACAACCGTGTCGTTGACATCGCTGCCGCTCTGAAACCCTCGGCCCGCGGCGAGCTCGAGATCACCGACGTGAATGTCGCCTACATGCGGATGGGAGCGCTGCTCGTCGAGAAGCTCGGACGCGGTATCGCCTGGCTCGACACCGGAACGCACGAGGCGCTGCTTCAGGCCTCCAACTTCATCCACGCCATCGAAGAACGCCAGGGCCTCAAGGTCGCGTGCATCGAGGAGATCGCCTACCGCATGGGCTACATCACCGCCGACGATGTCCTGCGCATGGCCAGGGCGATGGAGAAGAGCAGCTACGGGCAGTACTTGATTCGCATGCTCGAACAGCCGGCGTGAGGCACGGTACATGCAAAGAGCTTCCCTCCCACTCGCGTAGGTCGATCGCCGGCGTTGTAAATTGGTTTGTCGAGCGACAGCACGAGCTCTTTGCAACCGCCGCTGCCGGCCTCAGGGGGCAGCGCATGCTTCCGGCCTGCATGGTCTACTGTTGCGCTTGATGCAGGCGGGACGCCTGCGCTCCCAACATGCCAAGAACAAGAAGTTACATACGAGCGAGAGTCGCGTCTGAAATCTATGGTACTCTGCGGTAGACATGGGAAGTGAGCTTCCAACCAGGCGAGTGACACGCGACGTAACGCCGGAGGCGCTCGACGACCTGCGCGCCCGGCCGTCACGGGCAGCGGTCACCTTTGTCGATCGCGACGCCATCGAGATCCTACCGGCGAAGGCTCGATGCTCAGGAGAAACGTACCAATTCGCCGTGCGCACCGGCGCGATAGCGGATCTAGCGCAACGTGAGGTCGTGCTGGTGATCGACGACGGCCCGTACTGGTTCCAGCTGCGTGGAATCTCCGTGCGCGGATTGGCGTTGCCGCTCGCCAACCAGGATGCAGACGGGTTGTCGTGGTATGCGATCGAACCGCGACGAACGCTCGCCTGGAATTATGGGGCTTTGCGCGAGGAATAGCCGTCGATGTCGCCCGCCGATCCCGAAGTCGACCGATTTCTACGCCACTCGCTGGTGGTACAGGTTGCGTCGCTGTCGCCGCAGGGCCGGCCGTTCGCGACGCCGTTGTGGTTCGTCGTCGACCGCGAGGTGCTCTATCTCACCACCGGTGCACAGTCGCGTGCCGGCAAGAACGTCGCCCGTAACCCCGATGTGGTGCTGTTGTTCGCCGGCGAGCTTGACCGCGGTCCCACACGCTTTCTGCGCCTTCGCGGCACCGCCGCCGTGCATCCTGGCCTGCCGCCGTGGCGCGCTCTCCTACGCATCGCCGCCAAGTACTACCTGCCGCCGAAAGCCCTGCTC
The DNA here is from genome assembly GCA_016200585.1 of Deltaproteobacteria bacterium. Taxonomy (GTDB): domain Bacteria; phylum Desulfobacterota; class Binatia; order HRBIN30; family HRBIN30; genus JACQEN01. Next base: position 37,962 of record JACQEN010000106.1, on the reverse strand, counting down.
ACCGAAATCCGCAACGCCGGACGCTGGCGCCTGCGCCAGCACTACTACGCCCAGGCAAAAGGCGGCCCGGGATACATTCGCGTCGTTCCGAGCGCTTGGGAGTTTCTTTTTCCGCCTTGATGTTTTCGAGCATGTGATGGAAGAAGGCGTCGTTCTGCTCGCCCTGGAGCTTGGACGTTGACCTGGCGCATTCGTGACGAAAGGACGCCGCAATGAAGCTCCTATCGGTAAACATCGGTCTGCCGCGCCAGGTCGACTGGAATGGGAAGAAGGTCCAAACCTCGATCTGGAAGAAGCCGGTCGAAGGTACGGTGCGCGTCGGCCGCCTCAATCTGGACGGCGACCGACAATCCGATCTGTCGGTCCACGGCGGACCCGAAAAGGCGGTCTATGTCTATCCATCCGAACACTATGCGTTCTGGCGCAGCGAGATCGCGGACGTCGATCTTCACCCGGGCGCTTTCGGTGAGAACCTTACCACCCTGGGCTTGCTCGAAGATCAGGTACAGATCGGCGACCGCTTACGCATCGGCTCGGCGGAATTTGTCGTCACCCAGCCGCGGATGCCGTGTTTCAAGCTCGGTATCCGCTTCGGGCGGCCGGACATGGTAAAGCGCTTCCTGCAGTCGGAACGCACCGGCTTCTATCTTTCCGTCGTCCACGAAGGGCACGTCACCGCCGGCGATGCGATTGCGACCGTTTCGCGCGAGAAGCACGGCGTTCGAGTGAGTGATGTCGTCTCATTATACGGCAGCGATGCCGGGAATCAGGAATTGCTTCGCCGGGCCAGCGAATGGACCGCCCTTCCGGAAGGATGGAGAGAGTACTTTCGGAAACGTCTCTGGGGACCTGACGAGTGAGCTTGCCAGGTGGGGGCACCTCACGCCGGCATGACCCAGAGTGGCCGCACCTCGACGGTACCGTGGCTTGCCGCGGGGCAGCGGGTGGCCCAAGCGATTGCGGCATCGATGTCGGCTACGTCGATGAGGAAGTAGCCGCCCAGCTGTTCTTTGGATTCCACATAAGGGCCATCCAACACCTGCGGCTTGCCGTCCGCGACCCGCACGGTCGTCGCTGCCGAGCTCGGCTGCAACCGGCTCTTGCCGACCAGAGCTCCCGCCTTCGTCAGCGCCTCGACGTATGCAGCATAGGCTGCCACGCCCTGTTCCTGTTCGGCCTTCGTCAGCTTGGTCCAGCCGCTCTCGTCCACATACGCCAGCAAAATGTATTGCATGTCGATCCTCCGTCGTGGTTGTCGGCGTGCACCATGCTCGCCACCACAATGACGCACAAGCCCCGGCGATTTCGACATCCTACTTCGAATCACCGGTGACCATGTCGCCCTCCGGCAACGAACCTTGGCCGGGCCTCCTTACCGGCGTCATGCAGTGTTCTCCGGCTGAGAACATGCTGCAACGAGCTAGGGCTGAGCTCCGGCGCGGTGCGTGAGCAGCTGCATGCAGCCGCTTGGCAAGGTTCAAACTCTTCGCAGCCGGCGCAGATCTTCGACGCCCTACGCCCGTCGCCCGACGCCCGACGAGTTGGGTCGCGAGCATCGGCCCACGCCACGCCCTCACATCAGGATTAGTTGGACGCGGCCGCTTCGTACGGCGAGCTGTTGGCCGGACTGATTTCGGTAAGCAGGCGCATGGCGGCGATGACCTTCATCGGACGGCGCCGGCGTTCGGCAATCACCATCGCCTCTTGCAACAGCGGAATGCCGCGATGCGGTTGTCCCAGATCGCGGTAGGTCAAAGCCAGCTCGATGCGCGCACCGATGTTGTCGGGATCCAGCTGCACTGCCTCATGCAGGTAATCGGCGGCTTTGTGCAAATCGCGACCGAGCCAGCGTGGTAGCTGGCGATACAGCCCACCGCGCGCTGCCAACGCGTCGGCGTGATGCGGGTCGAGCTGCAGTGCCGTATCCAATGCGTGCAAGGCTCGCGTCAGGTGCAAGGGGTTGGGCGGATTGCTTTCCAACAACGTCACGCGCCCGAGATTGGCCGCCAGCGCAAACTGGGCGTCGGCGTCTCGTTCGTCGACCGCTACCGCTTGTTCCGCCAAGACCAAGCCCTGGCGATACTCGTCGATTTGCGCCGCCGCCGTCACAGCGTCCTCGCCGCGTACGAGGTGATCGACGGCTCGGCGTGCCAGCTCGTGCGCAACCGAGAGCATCTCCGGCGACGTTGCGATGCGCGCCCCTGCGACTTCAACGTCTGCAGCCTGCGCCTGAACGGCAAGAATCCAACCTAGAAGAATGTCCATTGTACGTCCCCAATCTCAAACGCGATCTTGATACACGTGGAATGAAACGATGCTGCCGGTGACCATGCTCCAACCCGTGTACAGGAACAGGGCTCCCCACATCGCTTGCAGAGCGACGATGATGATCGGATTCCACATCGCCGCAATTCCGGCAGCCAGACTCACCGCCACAGAAACATCGGGCATTTCGATGGCCAGGGCGATTGAATAGAGCGTGCCGAGTCCGGCCATGACTTGATACGCCGAAACGTCGCCGCCGCCGCGATAGTCGGCGCGCAGCGTCTCCGAAAGGAAACGCCAGACCTGCGTAAACAGGATGGCGCACAGAAAGGCAGTGCGGAACCACCCCTGTAGGAAGAGCAACATGCCGATCAAGCCGACCGCGATGTAGACCGTAGCGGTCAAAGCCTGCACCGGGACGACCTTGATGCCCTCGAGACCGCCGGCGTAGGAAATCTTTCTCGTCTCGCCCTGGAAGGCAAAGTGAAAACGCTCGAACCAGCGACGCACCGGTTGCGGCAGGGCGGCAATCGGTTTGCCGTAGCAGCAGCCGAAGCTGATGCACGCCAGACGGCCCAGTCCCTCACCGAACGCGTAGGCAATCGCCATTGCCGCAAGCGTCGGCGCCATCGGACTCTGCAGAGCACTGCTACCGAAGCAGTTGAGGGCAAGAATCACCGGCGGGCCGACGAGCAGACCGACGAAGAGTGCGCCGGCAACGGTGAACGTATGCCGCTTGCCCTCGACGATTCGCGCGATCAAGCTGGCAGCCGGCGCGCAACAGATCATGACCGCACCGACGGCGAGCAATGCCGCACTCAGCTGCACCTGGATTGCTGCCATCAATAGGATGAAAATTCCGGATGCAACCACGGCGGCGGTTGCGGTAAGCAGCCCGTAGTAGGTCAGGTTCACTCCCTCCCAATGCCCCGAACGCCGCCGCATCGGCACCGACGCGATCATCTGCCAGCCGTCGCGCGGCAGCACCCGGCAGGCCCAGGCGAGCAAAAGAGCAAAGCACGTCCCCAGACTCAGTACGAACACAACATTCAACACCACATTCCCTCCTATGATCGACGCTTTCCAATCGGCGATCGAACTTGCACATCGGTTTCCACCAGCGGAATTCCAAAGCCGTGCCCGAGACGACTCAGGACATCGGCACGAAATCGATTGCGCACCAGATCTTCCGGGAACTCGACACGCCCCGGTTGGAAGATCACGACATCGGTACTGCTGCCGGGCCGATAGCGGCTCTTGGGTTGTCCCTTTTTCAGGAACATCCCTGGCATGATCGGCGTCGGTGCATCGTAACGCCGGTCGCTGTAGCACTGCTCGACACCGCCGATCATCAGCGCCACGATCTCGATGAAGGCCACCAGACCGATGCGGCTGCCGCCGTCGACGTCGGTCTGCAGGATCGTGACGACGCGCTTGTTCTTCGAGTACGGAGTTACCGCCTCCACCACCGCTCCCGGATTGCAAGCGTGATAGCGGCCGTGGATCTCGTAGAAATCGACGACGACACCCGAAACCGGCAGGTGATTGTAGTGGTAGCGCTCCGGCGTCAGCCGGGCGATGACGAAGTCGCCGCCGGAGAAGACGGTCTGCCAGGTGCGGCGATTTTGCCCGAGGAGCTCTTCGAAATCGAAAAACTTCCCTTTGATGAAGAGCAACGATGTCGAGTCGAAGGAGCCAACCAAAAGGCGCGCATCCGCCGGCGACACGACGGTCTGCGGATCCTCGGGCATCGGGCGGCATTGCCAATAGCGGATGCGACGCTCGAAAACCTTGCGCGCCGTATCCAGAGTGTGAGGCGAATCGAAGCACTCTTCGAGGTTGACCCCGCATCGGCGCAAGAAGCGCTGCTGGCCGCTCAGACGCGCGCCGAGCGCCGCATCGAAGTTCAGATACGCGATGAGCTTCGAGAAGCGGGCGCTGGTCAGAGCTTGAAACAACGGCCCTGCGTGTTCGCGCACCGGAGCGTACAACAAACGCAACAAGCGGTCGCCAAAGAGGTGCTCCGTGACCACCTCTCCATCGCGGCGGACGTACTGATGGGTCTGCTCCCAAGACGGGTTGCGTGGATCGAGAACCATGATGCTCGTGTCTTGCATTTCACGTCCAACCCTACTCGCCTTCGGTTATCGGTCCTTTACAGCCAGTTGAAGTTACGAGTGATCTGGCGTGACAGCTTTGTTTCAGCGGCGACGACTTGGGGGGACCCCAACATCACCGTACAGCAGGGAAGCACCCTTCGTTGCCAAGGTTCGGAGAATTTCTGGATCGTTGCTTCGAAAAGCCGCCGGCCGCGACTCGCGCCGTATTCGATGAACGCACAACTCCCGCCGTGGTCGCAATCGGTTAGGAAAGCGGCGTGATCGAGCATGAGCACCCGTTTACGTTGCCGAAGGTGTTGGCGCAGCCTTCGACGTGACAAGCGAAACTCGCCGCTGTTGCTGCCGGGGCGCTCTGACAGCTGTCGAAATCGACCGTGAACAAGCGGCCCGGAGGAATCGCACTCGAGCGCGACAGGACGACTCGTAGAGCGTAGTCCAGGTCGTTGGTCGCAGAGATCGCGCTACTCGGTTTGTTTTTGACCCGCGCGCCGACCGAGCTGGCCGAGCCCGTGCTGGCCGGCTCGGCGTGGCGGTTGCGGTCGGCGAATCGGTTGGGCTGTTCGTGGAGGTTGGCGTGAGGCTGGGAACGACGATCACGTAGGATGCCGACGTCGTTTGACCAATCGGCCCGCCACTGGAGGTGTGTAGTGCCACCACAGTGAGAGTCTTGCTTCCGGGCGAGGTCGGGTTGGTGATCCCTTGCAGCACGATTGCGACCGTTTGATTGGTGGCGACGGCAACCGGCGAGAGGAACGCGACGGTGGTACCGCTGCGGCTGAGGAAGTTGGTGATGCTGTTGCCGTTCACCGTGCCCGTGGCAGACGGCGAAACGACGGTGTCGCTCGGAAAGGCGATGTCGATCTCCGTGCTTGTCGTCGCGTTGCAGCCTGCCAGCGTCGGAACGGTTGCTTGGATCGTGTAGGCGGTCGACGTTGCCGTCGTTGCGTAGCTCGGCTCGACCAGAACGGACTGCCACGGACGCCCGCCGCAGTTGTACGCCCAAGCGCTGCTGGCGAAGACGGCGAACATTGCACCAGTCGCGACCGTAAGTGCGCACCTCTGCGTGAGCATGAGACCTCCACGGGCGGCCGATCGCCGGTCGCTTGCCACGATCGGCAGGCCATCGTCACCCAGCGGTCACTGTAGAGACCGATCGAGACAGCACGGTTGCGCTGTCGTGATGCTCTCGTGAACACGGCCTAACGTTGCGTCGTTGCCCGAGCATCGCTTGCAGCGTACAACTCGCTCGCAAGGCGCGAGCTGAACCGGACACGGAGAGCTTTACGGGAGAAGTACTGCGCAACTACAGTCGTCGACGCGTCCAAAGAGTGTGGCGCAGCCTTCGACCACGCAGGCGAAGTCCGATGGCGTTGCCGGGCTACCACATTGGTCGAAGTCGATTGTGGCAACTCGGCCGCGCACAATCGGCTTGGCACGCGACAACACCACGCGTACCGCGTAGTCCTGGTCGTTCACCGCGAGAAGTGCATCGGCAGGCGTATCCTTCACGCGTCGGCGCACCGCATCTTCCGAGCCGTGGCCCGGGAGACTCACTCGACTGCTCTTGTAGCCGAGAAGGATGGTGAAGCCTGCAAGCTCCTGATCGGCCGGCCCGTCAACTGTGATGGCAACCGATTGTGGCGATCCGGAAGGGCTGCACGCTCCGACCGTGCAATCTGCTGGGCACGCGGCGCAAGTTTCCCCTTTTTCGAGCAAACCGTTCCCACACTCCGCAGCCAAGGCCCAGGTTGCGGAGCAGAATAGGGCAGCCGTCAGAAACAACGTGGATCTCCGTACGTGTTGCATCATTGTTTTCATAGGCTCCGTGTTTGTCGTTTGAAGGGGCTTGTCTTGGAAGAAATCACTGAGCGACCGAGCAACTGCAGCCAGGTACGCTGCCAAAGGTGTTGGCGCACCCCTGAACGCTGCATCCAAACTCAGCCGCGGTTGGCACCGTACCACCCTGGCAACTATCGAAATCGATCGTCAACAATCGCCCGGCTGGCAGTGCCGAAGACCGCGAAATGACAACGCGTAGTGCGTAGTCGAGATCATTGGCAGCGACGATGGCGTTGGCCGGCTTGTTCTTGACGCGTGCACCGACGGTGCTTGCAGAGCCGCTACCCGGCAAGCTGATGTTGCCGCTACGGTAGCCGACGAGCACCGTGATCCCGGTGACAGTTTGGTCCGCCGGCGCGGTGAAATTCACCGTAAACGTGCGAATCGGGGTGGTCGCCGTACACGCTCGGACCATACAGTCAGGCGCGCACGTCGTGCAGGTCTCACCAGCCTCCAGGAATCCATTGCCGCAAACGCTCGACGGTACGGTCGCGCTGGCGGTAGCTGTGGCCGTTGCCGTCGACCCAATCGTGGCAGTCGAAGTTGCGGTGTCGATCGCCGTTGCAGTCGACGTAACGGATGCCGTCGCTGTCGCTGTAACACTCGGGTTCGGACTGGCAATGTCTGTCGTGGTTGGCGTACGACTCACGGTCGCTGTTGGTGACGCCGTAAGAGGGGGGGGCTCACTAGCGGTCGCCGATGGTGTCAGTGTGGACGTTGGAATCGCTACCGTTGTTGGCGTGCGGCTTGGTACCAGCGTCGCCGAATGAGTGGGAGTGGCTACCGCAGAGGCTGTGGGTGTCCGGGATGAGGTCGGTGCGGTGGTTGGACTGAGCGTGAATGTCGGACTGCTCGATGCGCTGCGCGTCGGTGTTGAGGTTGGGCTCGGGCCGGGACAGCCGTCTTCCGTGGCCAGAACGTTATGGATCAGGAACATCACCTCATCGATGGTGATGCTTCCATCACCGTCCCGGTCGCCTGCGATGCAACCGTCGGGAACCGCAGTGCAGCCGTGCGCGGCACCATCGCAGAGCAGGAGGATGGCAATGGTTTTCGTCAGATCGCTGGCGGTTACGCGACCGTCGCAGTTGCAATCGCCGGAGCATGGTTGCGCAATCGCTCGGCCGGCGACGGCGATACTGATCGCGGTCGCGAACAAGGTCATACGCCGAAGGCTTGTTGTGGGCATGGATTGAATTTCTTGGCGTTTCGATGCCTGGCAGAGAGTTGTTACGGCGCTTCTGGATCACACGATCCCACCACGGTCGTCGAACGCACAAGCTGATGAACGCGCCGAGGCATAGCACGGCGATTGTTGCGCGGTGGTTACGGAGGAATGAATGCTACGTGAGATGCGGATTGTGGTCATTGGCGTGATGAACTGACGGCACACGTACAGCCGCCGACGCCGGAGCAATCGGTGACGCTGCAACTCAGGTCATCCGCAGTCGGAATCGTTCCCTGGCAAATGTCGAAGTCGACGTCAAAGAACCGCCCACTTGCTAGCTGCGGCGACCGTGACGCCGTCACCTGAAGCGCGTAGTCAAGGTCGTTCACCGTAAACAGGGAGTTCGTAGGCTTGTTCTTGATGCGACCCGCCGGTGCACTGCCGCTTCCAGGCAGACCGAGAATCGTCGGCCGATAGGCTAGGAACACAGTGGCCCGCGTCACGTTCGATCCGTTCGGAAGGCTGATCGCGACTTCCGCTGTCTGGACTCCACCGACCGTGCAGGGGGGAGGCACCTGGCAATCGGCTGGACAGGTGGTGCAGCTCTCACCCGATTCGAGTAAGCCGTCACCACAAGCCGGTGTCGGAGACGCTGTCGGCGTCGGGGTCGAGCTCACGACGGGCGTCGGCGTCGGCGTCGCCGTCGGTGTGAAGGTTGCGCCACAGGTACTCAGGTCGACTTGGCAGGTGGTGGCGCAACTCACCGGCCCGCCCACACGCCCGAAGTCCCTGCACGCGCAAGGCTCATCCTTGCAAGCACCGAAATTGTGGCTGTCGCACTGTTCGACGCCCGTCTCGATGAAGCCGTCGCCGCAGCGAGCAAGGACGCAAGTGCTCAGGCAACCGTCGTTGTCCAACGGATTCCCATCGTCGCACTCTTCTCCCGGATCGAGTCGTCCGTTGCCGCAGTGCACGAACGGGTCAGAGCTTCCGCCGCCGCAGCCGGAAACACCAAGCATCGCCGCATGGATCAAGGCCAAGGCGACCAGAAATCGGGGTATGTGGAGCTGCAGCCGCAGTTTTGCTTGTCTCACGACCAGTAGCCTCAGTGCAGAGCGACGGAGCAGGTTGCGCCGGTCACCTTATTGAGCGCTGTGTCGGCGGCGTCTTCCACGATGCAGGTGAACTGGCCGACTGTCGCGGCTGCGGCGCCCGCACAGGTGTCGAAATCGATCGAGAACAAAGGCGAGGTCGAAAGCGCCAACTGATCCGTTGAGACCAGAACGACCCGGACGGCAAAGTCGAGATCATTGGGAGTCACAAAGGCATTGCCGGGCAGATCGCTCAGGCGCGACAGCACGGAGTCGTCATTCGCCGAGCCTGGAATGCCGACTACGCCGTCGGGGTAGCGTACGAAGATGGTGGCACCTGCGAGCTCCGTTCCGCCCGGAGGTGTGACGTTGATCGAAGCCGTACTGGTGCCGCCGCTGGAAGAGCAAAGTGCCACGCGGCAATTCGCCGGGCATGCGCCTACTGCGTTGGGTCCGTCATCGTCGACGTTGTTGCCGTCATCGCAGGTCTCGCCGAGGTTGAAGTCCACGGTACCATTTCCGCATCCCGGTGGGATCGTCGCTGAAACACTTGGTTTGGGACTGGGAGTCGGTGTCGGAACCGGCGGTGTCGGAGTCGCGGCGGGGCATTCGTTCAGGGCAAACTTTACCGCGGAAATGAGCTCATCGATGGTCACGCTGTCGTCGTGGTTGGAGTCGAAAGCCGGGCAGGCATCCAACATTGCGTTGCCGAGCGCGATATTGACGCCGACCACCAGCTCGTCGACCGTCACGTCGCCGCTGCCATTACAGTCGCCTGTGCATTGCGCCGACGCGCTGGAAGCAACGGACAGCGCGACAGCCGTGGCGCCACAGATCGTGCGAAAGAGCATGAGATCCTCCTGTGATCGGAAAGCTAGAACGTGTAAGCGAGACCGACGCTCATCTTGACACCGGTTGTGTAACGACGTGTCGTGAAGCCGGCTTGCGTCTCCAAGAATGCATCGTCGAGGAGATTTTCGGCCGAAAGTTTGGCGGTGAGCGGGACCCCGAACGGACTCACCGGAGCAATCAAAACGAAATCGAGCTGATTGCGCGGTTGGCGGATGACATCAGGTAGGCTGTTGACGCCCGCGGCCGCGATGCTCGGTCCCAAAGTGTTGTACAGCAGCCTCGCCGTGAACGCTTGCGGCCGTGTGTACTCGACAACTGCATTGACAATGTAATCGGCCTGTCCCTGAAGGGCACGCTTGGACGAAGTTTGCGCCTCGCAAGGCTGGCCGTTCACCGATCCGCAGGCTCCTTTTGGAATATTGGCTTCGGAGTCGATATAGGCGACGTTCGTGCCGAAGTTGAAATCCGCGAGCTTTGGCGACAGCACTCCGAGATTCTTGCGTGCTTCGAATTCGAAACCCTTCAGGGTTGCGTCCTGGGCGTTCTTGAAGCTGTCTTCCAAACTGGCGCTCAGGGAGTTCACGGTTTGCTCAATGGGATTGGTCAAAGACTTATAGAACACGCCGAACGACAGCAGCTCGCTCGGCGCCAAGAACCATTCCCAGCGCAGGTCGTGGCTTTCAATGTTGGCGGTAATGAGATCGGGATTGCCGTGGAGCGGTCGTTCGCCGTTGGGGACAACAAACTGAGTCGGCGTGAGCTCGCGAAATTCCGGGCGAGACACCGACCGGCTGTAGCCGTAGCGCAGATTCATGTCGTCGCGCAGGCTGTAGATCAGGTTGGCTCCCGGAAGTGGCGAGAGATCGTTGATCTTGTTGTGCAACGCGACCGCTTCCATTCCAAGAACGTGGCTGTCGACGGAAATGTAGGAGTACTCGAGACGGACGCCGGCAACCAAGCGCAAGCGGTCCGGTAGCAATGGCAAATCGAACATGCCGTACATCGCAGCGATCTCCTGCGTTGCTTTGAAGGAGTCGGAGTTCTTCGTATTTTCCGAGAAATTGAAATTCTGGGGGATGTTTGGCGGTGCGAGTAGTTCGTCGGGCGACGCCGCCGGGTCGATACCAAACGGCGACACCTGGGAATAAATGAAGCGTCGGTAGCCGAAGTCGCGACTACGAAACGAGTATGCCGGGCCGAACTTGAATTTTGCCGGCAACCCGGACCACACGTCTGTAAACGGCAATGCAGTCTTGAAGGGAACCGTGAGATCGGCAGCGCTGTCGGTGAGATATTCGCTGAGGTTGGCGAACAAGTGCTCAGCGGATTCCGGGCCAGCGCCGGCGAACAAATGCCCTGAGCTCAGATCGTAGGCGATCGGCCGCGTATCCGGTTCACTCTGTGTGGTTTGCGCCAGCGCCGTGCGCCAATCGACTTCCAGCCACGGCAACTTGTGTTGACCCGCAAGCTGTCCGTATCCCAGTTGCTCTTCTTTGTAATCGAGCTGCCATTGGTGAATCTGGCCGTTGATGTTGCGATCGTATCCTGTGCCGTCGATGACTTCGTCCGTGGAGTTACGGTCGACAAGGGCACGCAACGACAGACGGTTGTTCTCATCGAGATTGTACCCAGAGGTAAGCACCGCGCCGAGACGCGTCACGAATGTGCTGCGCTGAAAGGTCAGGTCTTCCCGCGTGCCGGGTCCCGGCGCAACGACGACCGGCACTCCGTTGACCGTTTGGTGAAACAAATTCTGCGTGAACTCATCGGGGCGCAACTTGTATTCGGTGTTGTAGATGGCTCCGAAGGAGACACCGAGCGGGCCGAAGCTGTTACCGATCGAGAAGTTGGCGTTGAAATTCGGTGGCGCAGTCTTGGAGAACGGACTCCATACATTCCCGAATGCTGTGGAGTACGCCCGCTGCTGCGCGCCTGGAATCTGTCCCTGATGGGTGAGATCCGGCACGCTCGAGGGGATCGACCGGTGGCCGGCGCCCAAACCGAGGTAGTCCCAATCGCTTCCTTTGTAGGTTTGGAAGCTCTGGAAGGTCGCATTCGAATTCGCACCGACACTGAGTCCCATGGTGTAAGTCAAGCGCTCCGGAAATTCGCGCAGACGGATGTCCACCAGGCCGCCGGAAAAATCGCCTGGCAGATCGGGCGTGTAGCTCTTCAAGATGTTGAGCGACTCGATGAACTCGGCCGGAAACAAATCGAGCGGTACGACGCGCTTGCTCGGGTCGGTGCTCGGCAGACGGCTGCCGTTCAGCAGGGCGCTGCTGTAGCGTTCGCCCAAACCGCGGACGAAAACATACTTGCCGTCCTGAATGGTCACTGCCGGCACTCTCTTGACCACCTCTGCAGCCGTGCGGTCCGGCGATTTGGTGATCGTCTCTGCCGCAACCGAGTCGCTCACCACCGCACTCTTCTTGCGCTGCAAGAGCTGCGTGGCTTCCGCCGCTTTGTCAGCTTGGGCAACGACCTCGACGACTTCGACCGAGGCCTTTCCTTCCGGCGCCAAACTGGCGTCGGCACGCGTCGTTTCATTGGATTTGACCGTTACCTTTTGCAGACGCGTACCCTGGTAGAGCGGCGCGAAGATGCGTAGCTCGTATACGCCCGGTGGTAGCTTGAAGGTGTACTTGCCGTCCAAATCGGTTCGGGCCCGTTTGCCGGTTTGTACCACCTCAATACCGGCTTCGATGATCGCGTCGCCGGTCGATTTGTCGAGGACACGGCCGCTGACGGTTCCGGGCGCCTCAGCGCTCTCGGTAGATGTTTGCGCGCCAGCCGCCTGCAGCGCTCCGAGCGCGACCGCAAGGATCACGCACGCAACTCCGAATTGTCTCCCCATAAGGCCCTTCACGCGTGCGTGCTTACGACTCGCCATTGGTGAGCGGCTCTCTCTTGCGTGACGAACTGCATGGCCGCTGCATGGCGCCGATGCATATACTCGCTTCGGTTTGCTCTGCGGTTACGCGCCAGTGAACGTTACATGACGCGCGACGACGCTATCCGTTTCATCGCAACATAACGTTGCCGTAACCGCTTGGTTGCCTTGTGCGTGATATCCAGCCGCTCGACAGTTCTCGTCAGGTAGAGAAGGTCCGCCTGCGAACCAACCAATTTCGGGGAAATCGTTTTGTCCATATCGTTCGATGAAAGCGACGGCGAGTTTTGGCGAATCGCGCGCCACGTTTCCGAGGCGCATGCGCCGAACCGCAGAGAAAGGAGGTACCGCGACCACGACGCGAGCCCTACCGAACAACGCAGGCCTTGTCGGTGGTAGAGCGGCTCGTGCCGTGCTGGGCGAGGGGAAGGCGCTCAACGGAGGTCGATGTATCGTCGTTCAGAGAGAATCGACGGTCTGCACGGACCTGTAGCGCATCGTTGCTTGGAACATTGAATGCGCTGCAGGCCCCCAACCACGGCGTGCCTGAGAACAGACACGCCGGACAACAGGAAGGAGAAGGGAATGTACAACATTTCTTGGAACAAACGAAAGAGACTGCTGAACGCGCTGGCGGTCGGAGCGCTGTTGCTCGCCGGAGGGGCGGGACGCGCGTCTGCCGCAGCCGATCCAACGACTTGCAAGCGCGCCATCGCGCGCGCATCAGCAACATTTGAACGAACGAAGTTGCGAGCCCTGCAGGGCTGTGAGGATCTCAAACGGAAAGGCAAGTTGCCGGCGACCACCGACTGTCTGACAGAAACGAAAACGTCAGCGAAAATCGCCAAAGCTTCGACGAGCTTCTCGTCGACGATCGGCAAGGGGTGCACGGGACTATCGCTGACACAAATCGGCTGGGACGGTAGCGGCAATGCCGGCAACCCGGTTTTGGCCAAGGCCTGTTCTGCCGGCAAGCGACCCGGAAATCTTTGCGGTCGTGAAACCGAGTGTCCCGGCATCTGCGTCGGCGGCGGCAAGGATGACGAATCGTGTACTTTCAATTCGTCGTGTCAGCTGCACGTCTGCGTCAAAGCCAACTGCATTGGCGGCACCCAGAACGGGGTGGACTGCAGCAGCTTGGCGGCAGCAACCGCTTGCCAAGCAGGAGGCGGCGTCTGCAACTGGGGCAACGGCTGTGACGGCGGATCGTCCAGCAGCCTCGGCGTCTGTGTCGGCGGCACCTCGCCGAACAAAGCGTGCTTTGCGGACTCGGACTGCAGCGGCGGTGGCGTTTGCGACTCCGGCTGCAATACGGGCAATCGGCTCGACTGCCAGTCGGGCGCGTGCAACGGTGCGCTCTGCGGCACGAACAAAGACTGCGGGTTCTGCGCGGCGCTCACGCCGAACCAGAATCAGTCCTGTGCTGCTGACGCCGACTGCGGCAAGGTTTGCACCGGCGGTTCCAGGAATGGTCAGCCTTGCAAGGTCTTGGCGACAGACTGCCCCGGTGGCGGTACCGCATGTGCCGCAATCGCGGGTGGATGTCACACGGGTACCTGCAGCGGCGGCTTCTGCCAATCCGGCAGCGGCCTGCTGACGGCTGGATTCGCTCGCCCGAGCGCCGGCTTTTGCGCACCTGTAGATCGCTGCCCGAGTTTCGAAAACAACCAGCTGCTCAATGTGAAAACGTGCGACGGCGACGCCGTCCACAATGGTGCATTCTGTTCGAGCACTGCGGATTGTGGCGCCGGACTGTGCAAGAACGGTTGTGACTTTGCCCTGAGCTCGGTCACCGACGTAGTTAGCTGCCTAGAGTGCGTTGGCGAATCTTCGGTCGACCAAATCAACTCAGCCGTCTACGGCCAGTTGAAGCCGACGACGTACACCTGCTTCGGCGGGACCAACTCGGGCCTACCCTGCACACCTGCAACGGCAACTACCGACTGCCCTGGAGGTAAGTGTCAATCACCCACAGCGGACAAGTCTCTCGAGCTGTGCAAGCAGGGAATCGGCAAGGCAGCCGCAAAGTTCTTCGATACCAAACGGGCGGCGCTGGCAGTTTGCGAGGATAGCATCATCAACGCCGGCAGCGGCACTTGCCCCGACTCGAAAGCGACGGCCAAGATTTCCGCAGCCTCGGCGAAACTGCTGAGCGACATCGCAAAGGTTTGTGCCGGTAAAGACAAGGCCTTCGGTGGCAGCGGTGCTGCCAACCTGGATTTTGCTCCGGACGCAATCGGCAACACCTTCAGCTGCGCCAATTTTACCGATCCGAATGGTGGTCCCAACTGCAGCGGACCGATCAACACACTTCAGGACCTGGCGAATTGCATTCAGTGTGTGACGGAATTCAAGGTCGACTGCACCGATCGCATTGCGGCTCCACAGGTAGGGACCACGGCACAGCCCGTCTTTGCGCAATGCAACCCGACTTGCGGCAACAGCAAGATCGACGGTCGTTGCAGTGTGACGACCGGGACGAACTGCTTCAGTACTCTCGATTGCCCATCGGGTGAGAGCTGCATTCCGATTGAGACCTGCGATGACGGAAACGCCGTCAGCGGCGACACTTGCCCGTCGAATTGCTTCATCCATTCGTGCAGTGCGAGCGCAACCACTCACTTCATGTTGATCAGCTCGAATGCACCGGCCGGTGTCGAGCTCGGCGCCATGGCCGTGTACGTCGAGTATCCCGATGGGACAGTGGGTATTCCAGGTAGCGGCAATGACGCACAGGTGCAGGGGAGCCTGACCGTGCCGTTCGATGCGTTCTCCAGCATCAACGATCTCGAGTACGCTGTCCGCATCGCATTGATCGGTAACGGCGGAGCCATGTTCCCCGGCGTCGTAGCGGTGGTGCAAGTCGATCAGTGCACCGGCGCGTCGGATCCGACCAATGACCAGTTCCGTTGCTCGGTCGAGTCGGCTGCCGACACCAACGGCAATACCGTGGCCGGCGCCAGCTGCAGTGTCACGGTCTTCTAGGCGACGGTCTCGAAGTCAGGACTACGACCCAAGAAACACGCAATGAGGAGGACTACGATGAGAAAGTGGAAAACGATGATCACGGCGCTTGGCGCTGTCGTCGCGGTCGCTGGGACGCCGCTGGCGGCGCACGCTGGTTGTGGCGATATCAACAAGAATGGAACCGTAGACGTTGCCGATGCTCTAGCGCTTGCAAACACCATTGCAGCCGCCGGCGATTGTGGCGCCGGTAAAGCGGATTGCGATGTGCGCAAGGACAACGTGGTCGACATCCAGGACCTTACCAACCTGGTGGCTCAACTGGCCGGCATCAAGACCCTGTTCGATGCCTGCACAGGCCCCGGCGCCGTGGTTTCGTGCAACGATCCTTGCCAAGGCGGCGATCCAACCTGTAGCGGCAATAAAGACACCGACACCGGTTTGCCAATTCACTACGTTCCAGCACAGACCATCACGGCGAATCAGACCTGGCCCAAGACCTGCTCCATCCACATCACGGGCACGGTCTTCATTCAAACTGCTGACCCTATCAAGGGACCTCACACCGTCATCACCATAGAGCCCGGCATCGTTATCAAGGGTGCGGGAACAGGCACTGCAAATCCTGCGGTCTTGATCTTCGAGCCAGGATCGAAGATTGACGCGCAGGGCACGGCGGCACTGCCGATCATCATGACGAGCGGCCAAGCCATCGGAACGCGTGACATCGGCGACTGGGGCGGTTTGCTGCTCAATGGCCGTTCGACCGTCAACCGTCCGGGTTGTATCAACACCGCCGAAGGTATTCCTGCACCATACGGCGGTTGTGACGCCACCGACAGCAGCGGAATCGCGACGTACGTACGCGTTGAGTTCTCCGGTATCGAATTCACGCCGAACAACGAGCTCAATGTGTGGACGTTGAACGGCGTCGGCACAGGGACGGTCTTGCATCACATCCAGGCCAATTCCGGCTTTGATGATGCGATCGAGTGGTTCGGCGGTACGGTCAACACCAAGTACTTCGTTTCGACTGCCAGCGGCGACGACGGCTTCGACTATCAATTGGGCACCACCGGCGCCAAGCAGTACGGCTTCATGATGCAATACGGTCCGCACCTCCAGACCGGTAACCAAAGCCGCGGCATCGAGGCTGACAATAGTGAATTCGGCTTCGACGATTTGCCTCGGTCAAATCCGAAGTTCTGCAACTGTACTTGGATTGGGTCACGCGACAACGATCCCAACCTCGGTTCGGAAGGCGGCCTGTTCTGGCGTCGAGGCACCGCCGGTGGCGCAACCAACGGCATCGTGACCAATTTCCGCGAAAGCTGCATCAAGCTCAACGACACCGGTACGTCCCCGTTCGCCTGCACAAACCCGACGACGCTGAATCCGACGGAGCCGCAGTTGCTCGTACAGAGCACTCTGTGTTTCGACAACGGCGGCACCGGCGCTTTCGGCACCGGCAATCGACAGTGTTCGGGTATTACTTCCGATACACATTGCTCCGCCAGCCAGTGGTACAAGCTGCTTGCCGCGTCGAAGCAGGTCACGCCGGGTAACGGCACCTGCTCTGTCACGACGACAACACCGTGTTGCGCAAGCTCTGATTGCCCGAGTGGAGAGACCTGCAACGGCTTGTCGGTGGGTACAAACCCGAACCTCGGGTCAACGTGGGGAAACACCATGGCCGGCGCAACGCGCTGGGACCAGGTACTTGCCTCGGGTGGCATGGGCGGATACCCCAACACGGTTCCTGATGTCCGACCGACCAGCACCGCAGGGTTCCCAACCGCGGTAGATTGCCATCAGATCGACTCCTTCTTCGATACAACGAACTACGTAGGAGCATTCGATCCGAACGGTACCAACTGGTTAGAGACGCCGCTGCGCACCGACACGGTTGGAAGCGTCAACACAGCGACGTGGCCTCTATCATTCCGTCGCTGGATTTCACTCGATATCCACTAGGAGTGTCTGAAGTCTGATTCGTCTCGACTCAGCCGCAAAGGTTGGGAGGTTCTTCGACCTCCCAACCCTGCGGCGGAGTCAACCATAGGATCGCACATGAACAGAAATACGCTTCTTGCACTCGGTCTCATCAGTTTGCTCCTGCCGCACATGAGTGCGGCGAGCACCAAGCCACCTTTCGGCCTAAAGGGCGGACGAACGTCAATCGAAGTCTTGGTCGCCGATTTTCTGAAAGCCGTGAAGTCAAAGGACGAAGCGGCCCTCAAGCAATTGCGGGTAAGCGAAAAGGAATATCGCGACATCATTGTCCCCGGAAGTGTCAAACCGGGTGCTGCACCACGCTTGGACGTGGCACCCCAGACGAGCGAGTACTTCTGGAAGATGTTGAACCAAAAGAGCGAAGACTACGCTCGGGCGTTCATCAAGGGGTTGGGTGGAAAGCGCGTCAAACGCAAGTCCCTTAAATTCAGCAAGGGGACACGGCAGTTTGCGTGGTACACGGCACACGGTGATGTCGAACTGGTGCTCGAGGACGAAGCTGGAGTCGCCCACGAGCTGCATACCGGAACCGTCGCCGAGATCGATGGGCGCTTCAAATTCATCGGCTTCAACACCAAATGAAAGATTCGGAACAGATTTCATTCAACAGTAAGCTTATCGTAACTGCCACGTAGCTCCGGCGTGAGATACTCGGACGTCGCCTATGACATGCTCGAAGCCCGGCTCGTTTAAGAACCCGCGGCAGGCCGGTTGAGCGGCCAGACAAAGCTACGATTGCCGAGAAAACATGGGAACCGCGTTCGGAGGATTCGGTAGCTACGGCGAGCCGACGAGTCAGCGAAGTTGGCTGGCGGCGCTGCTGACGTCGTCGCTGGTCTATGTAGGGATCGGCGTCGCGGCGATGGTGATCGGCGCGGCGACCCGCGAGATCGTCAAAGAGAAGCCCGTCGACATCACGTTCACCGAGAAGATCGCCAAGCCCGAAGAACCACCACCCCCGCCACCTCCGGTTGTCGAAGCAAAGCCGGCACCGCCACCACCGGCGGCAGCACCGGTGATCCCGAAGAACATGAAGATCCGCAAGCTCGACGCTCCGCCACCGCCGAAGGAGTTGGTGGCGCCAAAGGAGATGCCGAAGGAAGCGCCGAAAGAAGCGGACCCGAGTCAGGACAAAGGCGTTGCCGTCTTTGGCGAACCTGGAGAAGGCGATCCGGGCGGACTTGAGGGAGGCAGCGCCGGCGGGCGTGTCGGCGGTCAGGTGAACGCGATCGCGTTGCCCGAGGACGCCGATCCGCCGACCCCGCTCACTTCCAACAAACCTCCGGACTATCCGCAGGAGGCACGAGCCTCGGGCAGAACCGGAATGGTGATCCTCAAAGTGATCATCCGCGCCGACGGCAGCGTAGCCGACGTGCAGCCGATGCGCGGCGATGAACCGTTTGTCAGCGCTGCGATCGCCGCCGTGAAGAAATGGAAGTACGAGCCGGCACGCTTCAAGGGTCAAGCGATTACCGTTTACCGGATCATTCAGATTCCGTTCAAGTTGACCGTTTAGGTCGGTCCCGACGACGCAGCGAAAGGAAGAAGACCATGCAGTTCAATTTCGTGGAAATGTTGCAGCACATGGGCGTTCCGGCGATGGTCGTTGCCATCGTTCTATTGACGATGGGCATGGCGTCTCTGACGGTATTCGTCGAGAGGGTCATCACCTTGCGCCGCTCTCGGGCTGCCTCACGCAAGTTCGCGGCAGCGGTCGGAGCTCCGATGGAAGGCGGCGAGTTCGACAAGGTCATCCACGAGGCCGACGCCATTCGCCGCAGCCATCTGGCGCGTGTGCTGCGCGCCGGGCTGGGGATGTACCAGCACGCCTCGAAGACTGCCGACATTTCGGGTCTGACGCCGATCGACCGTACGCAACGTCACATGGAGCGTTTCATGGAGGAAATCAGCACCGATCTGCGCCGCGGCTTGAGCGTGCTCGCATCCGTCGGATCGGTCGCACCCTTCGTCGGTCTGCTGGGAACCGTGCTGGGAATCATCTCGGCATTCCAAGGGATCGCTTCAACCGGATCGGGAGGCCTGTCGTCGGTGTCGGCGGGTATCAGCGAAGCACTCATCGAAACGGCTCTCGGCTTGATGGTCGCCATTCCTGCGGTTCTCGCCTTCAACTATCTCTCCACCGAGATGGGTCGTGAGGAACAGCGTCTGAATCACGCCAACAGCGAGATGCTCGACACGTTGGAAGACTGGGCCGAGCGGGCCTGCACCGGCAACGTCAGCCGCAAGAGCCTACAGCCGGCCCATCACGCGCACGGAATGGCCGAGAGATCGGCATCGTTGCCGCGTGTTGCCGATGCGGAGGCAATGGCGTGAAGCGACCGCGTATCCGGCACGCTGCGGTGGACGTCCAACCCGACATGAACGTGACGCCGCTCGTCGACGTCGTTCTGGTGCTGCTGATCATCTTCATGGTCGTCGCGCCACGGATGGATCAAGACGTCCCGGTGGATCTTCCCGGCATCTTCAACGTTGATCCGGACGTCAAAGCCTCCGTCGACCCGTTGAAAATAACCGTGGCGAAGGGTGGCGCCTATCACATCGACGGCAAAGAGTACGATCTTCAGGGCGCAACCGAGCTCCTGAGCGCCGAGCATGTTGCCGATCCCTACCGCCGTGTCGTCTTGCGCGCCGATGCGAAGCTGACCTTCGGTGACGTCCGCCAACTCTTCGCCAAAGTTCAGGACATCGGCTTTCCAGGTCTGTCGTTGATGGTCGGCGAGCGTCATCGCTCACAGTCGAGCAGCGACGATTCCGCGCAGCCGTCTAACCAAGCGTACTGAACGATGGCCATCCATCTGCAAACGGCAGGTCGCAAGGGCGTGTCTCCGACGATGAATGTCACGCCCCTCGTCGACGTGGTTCTTGTTCTCCTCATCATCTTCATGGTGGTGACGCCGCTCTTGAGCAAGAAGTTCTGGATCCACACGCCGAAACAGGAGAAGAAGGAAGTTGAAAAAGAGGAGATCGCGCACGACCCCGACCCGCCTCTTGTCTTGCGCGTCGCGGCCGACAAGACGGTGAGCGTCAATGGAGTCCAGATCGCTCCGGCAGACCTCAGCGATCGGCTGAGGCACATGTTTGCCGCACGGGAAGATCATATCCTTTTCTTCGATGCCGACGATGCGACACCGTACGGGTTTTCGGTCGAAGTCATGGACAAGGCACGCGAAGGCGGCGCGGTTACCATCGCGACCCTGACAGCCGCGCTGCAAGCACCGCAAAACCCCTGAGTGCTCCAATACGGGTCCTTCACCCCTCGCGCGGTGCACCAGACGATTGTTGCGATAAGGGGTTGGGAGGGGCCAGGTTCGACCCCTCCCAAAAAGGAATGCGAGGCCTAGGTCCTCACATCCCTTGCACGCCCCGCGATCATCGCACGCGAGCCTTTGCGCCGCTGTAACAACCTGATGAACGCTGGTTGACGTCTCAACGCAGCCGAGGTGCCGGTGCCTGTAACACTCCTGCAATGATCTGTTCACTTCAACTAAACCGCCGTGAAACAGAACGTTCGCGATTCACGGCTAGTTTGGTGGCGTTGCTCGGGGAAAAGAGCGGCAAGCACGCACCAAAGAGTGTCAACCGTCTTTGCGCATTCCGCGCCGAGACATGGCAAATACCCGGACCGATGTCCGGCAAAGAGGGGTTTGCACGCGATGACAACGAAGAGGTTTCGACAGCTGGTTGTAAGCGCAATGCTCGTGTTGACGGCTGGGGCTCCGGCCTTCGCCAAGGACCTGGGCGACATCCTGCTCAAGAAGGGGTTGATCACTGAAGAGGAACTGAAGCAGGCGCGCGAAGAAGAAAAGCAAAAGTCAGCGGCCGAAGAGTCGAAGCGCGACGCGGTAGCGGCAAAAGTCCCCCAATGGCTCGATCGCATCACTCTCTTCGCCGACTTGCGGACGCGTTACGAAGGCTTCGAAGGCAACGGCCTGCACGGGCGCAACCGTTTCCGCCTGCGTGCCCGGCCCGGCCTCACCGCCAAGATCTCCGATGAGGTCTCGGGAACGGTGCGGCTGGCAAGCGGCAATTCCGATGATCCGATTTCGACCAATCAGTCGTTCGAGCGAACGTTCACGCGCAAGCCGATCAACCTCGACCAGGCGTACCTGACGTTGCGGCCCGGCAAGACCTTCGGGCTCGAACCCGGCCTCATCGAGATCAACGCCGGCAAGTTCGGCATCAATGCGTATCGAGCCTCCGAGCTGATTTGGGACGACGACCTGTCACCCGAAGGCGCCTCGGAAACCTTCACCCTGCTCAACGAACGAGAAGGCTTCCTGCGCAACGTCAAGCTCACCGGCTTCCAGTGGGTGATGGACGAGATTACGGCCGGCTCCGATCCCGGAATGTACGGTGGCCAGGTCGTCGCCAACACGGCTTTCACCGAGCTCGTGCAGTGGAACCTTGGATTCGCGGACTACAATTACCAGCACCTGAACGGCGTCGCCCGGAAGTTTCTCAACGCGTTCAACGACCCGCCGACGAACTCCAAGGCGAACTCGAGCTTCAACGGCCAGTTGGCGAACTCCAACGACGTCGTCAAGGATGCGAACGGCAAGATCCTCGGTTACACATCGGGCTACAACATCGTCAACGGCACGACCGAGTTGCTTTTCACCAACCCGCTCGGAATCGGGCTGCCCGTAGGCTTCTTCGGCGACGTCGCTTACAACACACAAGCCGACGGCAAGAACGTCGGGGCCAACGTTGGCGTCGGCATCGGCAAGGCAGGACGAGACTACTACCACAACGGCCTGAAGAACCCTGGTGACTGGGGCGCTTCGTACACCTACGGGTGGGTCGAAAAGGACGCCGTCCTATCGCTCTTCAGTTACAGCGACGTCGACTACGTGCAGGCCAAGGCAACGCAGAAGGGTTCGACGAACCTCATCTCGCACATCTTGCGATTCGACTACCAGCTGCTGCCGAACCTGCAGCTCACGGCCAAGGAACACATCATCAACGCGCTCGATCGCAAGGCATCCAATGCAAAGCTGACCGGCAATCCTTCGCTCTTCCGCACCCAGATCGATGCCGTCCTCAAGTTCTGATTGAGCTGCAACAGAAAGAAGGAGTCTCCGAATGAAGCGAAACCAATTGGTGGGCTGGTCGATCGGGTGGGCGCTGACTCTGGCACTGGCCGCTGGCGCTCAGGCGCAGTTGCAACTCAACGGCGCGGGCGCGACGTTCCCATACCCGATCTACTCGAAATGGTTCGACGCGTACACCAGGGTCGATCCCAGTGTGCGCTTCAACTATCAATCGATCGGCAGCGGCGGCGGCATCAAGCAAATCACCGAGCAGACCGTCGACTTCGGCGCCAGCGACGGCCCGATGTCGGAAGAACAGATGGCGGCGGCGCCCGGTCATTTGATGCACTTCCCGACGGTCATGGGTGCCGTTGTCATGACCTACAACGTTGCCGGTGTTCAAACCGGTTTGAAACTGACGCCCGAAGCGATTGCCGGAATCTTCCTTGGCGACGTCACCAAGTGGAATGATCCCCAAATCACTGCCGCCAATCCTGGCGTGGCCTTGCCAAACCAGGACATCATCGTCGTGCACCGTTCCGACGGCAGCGGCACCAGCTACATTTTTACCGACTATCTCAGCAAGGTCAGCAAAACCTGGAAGAGCAGAGTCGGTGCCGGAACGTCGGTGAGTTGGCCGGCCGGACTCGGCGGCAAGGGCAACGAGGGTGTCACCGGTCTGGTGAAGCAAACGCCGAATTCGATCGGCTATGTCGAATTGATCTACGCCTTATCGAACGAGCTTCCGTACGCCGACGTGAAGAACCAAGGCGGATCTTTCGTGAAGCCGACACTCGAATCGGTGACCGCGGCTGCCGCCGGCTACGCGGACAAGATGCCAGAGGACTTCCGTATCGTCATCACCAATGCCCCCGGCGCCGAGGCCTACCCGATCTCGGGAATGACCTGGCTCCTGGTGTACGAAAAACAAAAGGATGCCGGAAAGGGCAAGAAGCTTGTCGAGTTCCTCAAATGGATGCTGTCGGACGGTCAGAAGCTTGCGGCCGATTTGCACTACGCGCCCCTTCCCGACGCCGTCGTAGCCAAAGAGCGGCAGGTCTTGCAGAGGGTTACCACCACCGACGGGCAGCCGTTGGCGAAGTAGCAACTGCGGAATTGGTTGCGCGTTGGCTTTTCCCGGTTGCTGCTGGAAGGCAGCAACCGGGGTAATTTTTGTCACACTCCTGTAACCTTGGGTTGCTAACAAGGCATAATGGCAAACGTCGGAACCGAGAGCGTGCAACTGAACAGCGCCACATCCAACGTAAGCTGGTCGCCAATACACCGGCAGGTCAACCTCGGGGATTGGTTATTCCGCGGCTTGACCGCTTTGTTTGCCGGTTGCGTGATTGCTCTGCTGGTTGGAATTTTTGCGATTCTGACCTGGGAGTCAACCGATGCCATCCGACGATTCGGCATCGGCTTTCTAACCAGCACGAAATGGGATCCGGTCTTCAAGGAGTTCGGCGCCCTGGCGTTCATCTACGGAACCCTTCTGTCATCCGCCCTCGCCCTCTTGCAGGCGGTACCGCTGAGCATTGGAACGGCGGTTTTTCTAAGCGAAATAGCTCCCGGTTGGCTACGCGCACCGGTATCGTTCCTGGTCGAGCTTCTGGCCACCATTCCAAGCGTCATATACGGACTTTGGGGAATCTTTGTTCTGGTTCCGTGGATGCGCAGCTACATCGGACCCGCGCTGTCGTCGACTCTTGGGTTTCTGCCGTTCTTCCAGGGCCCCAACTACGGTGTCAGTGTGCTGACCGCATCGATCATTCTTGCCATCATGACCGTCCCCTACATCACGTCGGTCACGCACGAGGTACTGCGAGCAGTACCTCCGATGCAGCGCGAAGCGGCCTTGGCCCTCGGGGCCACGAAATGGGAGATGATTCGATTGGCGGTGCTGCCCTTCGGACGCACCGGAATTATCGGTGCGATCATGTTGGGTTTGGGCCGTGCGATCGGCGAGACGATGGCAGTCACGATGGTCATCGGAAACCGCGCCGACATTTCGGCGTCTTTCTTCGCTCCGGGAAGCACCATGGCAAGCGTGATCGCCAACGAGTTCAATGAGGCAACGTACGATCTCTACGTGCAGGTGCTGGTCGAAGTCGGGTTGGTGCTGTTACTGGTCACGGTGGTGGTCAACATTCTCGCCAGGGTACTTGTGTGGAGCGTTCGCACCGGTCCGACGGGAGCCGCTCGAGCCTAAGATGAACTACCGCCGACGCAAGCTGATCAATGCCGTCGCTCTCGCTGGCGCAGTTGCCTGCACCCTGTGCGTCCTCTTGCCGCTTGTCTTGATCTTTTCCAATCTCATCCTCAAAGGGATCACCTCGGTGAACCTTGCTTTCTTCACAAATTTACCGAAGCCTGTTGGCGAAACGGGCGGCGGCATGGCGAACGCAATCGTCGGCACCCTCACCCTCATCGGACTCGCCTCCGCCGTCGGGCTGCCGATCGGCGTGCTTGCCGGAGTATATTTGTCCGAGTACGGTCACGGACGGCTCGGTTACAGCGTTCGCTTCAGCGCCGATGTGCTGAACGGCGTACCGTCGATCGTCATCGGCATCTTCGCCTACACATTGGTGGTGCTTCCGATGAAATCGTTCTCAGCCTACGCTGGAGGTTTTGCTCTGGGCGTGATCATGATTCCCATCGTTGCACGGACCACGGAAGAAATGGTGCGTTTGGTGCCCAGCTCCTTACGGGAAGCCTCATTGGCCCTCGGCGTGCCTTCATGGCGGACGACCGTTTTGATCGTGTTGCGCACCGCGCGCGGTGGTATCATTACCGGTATCATGCTGGCCACGGCCCGCATTGCCGGAGAAACGGCACCGCTGCTGTTCACTGCTTTCGGCAATCAATTCTGGCACTCGACGCTTGGCGGCCCGATCGCGTCACTGCCGGTACAAATCTACACCTATGCAATTTCTCCCTTTGATGACTGGCATCGCCAAGCCTGGGCGGGTGCCCTGGTGCTGTTGGCTCTCATCCTGGTAACCAGCTTGTCGGTCCGTTTGCTCACTCGAGGACGATTCCATTCCGCTCTCTGACCGCAATGCCGATGCAACCATGAGTAACAAGCTCGAAGTCCGTCAACTCAACGCCTGGTTCGGTACGACTCAGGCGCTGCATGACATCAGTTTGACGATTCCCGATGGCGCCGTCACCGCGATCATCGGGCCGTCCGGTTGCGGTAAATCGACGTTCATCCGCTGTCTCAACCGCATGCACGAGGTGGTTCCGGGAACGCGCGCTACAGGGGAAGTTCTGCTCGACGGCAACAATATCTACGGTTCCGGCGTCGATCCGGTGCAAATTCGCGGTAAGGTCGGCATGGTCTTTCAAAAGCCCAACCCCTTCCCGACCATGTCTATCTCCGACAACGTCACGGCAGGCCTGCGTCTCAACGGTGAACGGCGAACGCGCGGAGAACTGGCAACCATCGTCGAGCGCAGCCTGCGCCAGGCAGCGCTTTGGGAGGAAGTAAAGAACAACCTCAACGCCTCCGGTATCAGCCTTTCCGGGGGACAACAGCAACGACTGTGTATCGCTCGCGCGCTCGCCGTCGAGCCGGAAGTCTTGCTGATGGACGAGCCCTGTTCGGCCCTCGACCCGATTGCGACAACAAAAATCGAAGCACTGATTCACGAGCTCAAGCAGGAGTACACGATCCTGATCGTCACTCACAGCATGCAGCAGGCGGCACGCGTGTCGGACTACACAGCTTTCATGTACCTCGGGCGACTTGTAGAATTCGGTCCCACGAACAAGATTTTCACCACGCCCGAAAACAAGGAGACCGAGGACTACATCACGGGGCGTTTTGGATGAGCGATTCCACGATACGTCAGCACTCGGATCCCCACTACGAAGCCGAGCTCAAAGAGCTGCAGAGCCGGATTCTCGAGATGGGAGGAACGGTTGAAAAGCAGATCGCCAACGCCGTCGCGGCGCTGGTGTCGCGCGACGACGATCTGGCGCGAGCCACGATCGAGCGTGATCACGTCGTGAACCGCATGGACGTCGAGATCGACGACCTGTGCATCCGCCTCCTGGCGCTGCACCAACCGACGGCGAAGGACCTGCGATTGATCACCACGGGCTTGAAGATCACCACCGATCTCGAACGCATCGGCGACATGGCCGTCAACCTGAGCGAACGCGCCCTCGAGCTCAACCAAGAACCGCAGCTCAAGCCGTTCATCGACATCCCGAGAATGGCCGACGTGGCCCAAGCCATGCTGCGACAGAGCTTGGATGCATTCGTGCGTGAAGACGTCGAGCTGTCTCTCAAAGTCTGCCGCGACGACGACATCATCGACGATATCAACCATCAGCTGTTCCGCGAGCTGCTGTCGTACATGATGGAAGATCCGCATACGGTGAGCCGCGCCATCCGCCTGCTGTTCGTTGCCAAGTACCTCGAGCGCATCGCCGATCACGCCACGAACATTTCCGAGATGGTTGTGTTCATGGTGAAGGGCACCAGTATCCGCCATCTCGACCGGGTGCCACCGTCGGTTTGAAGGGAGAAGAAGTGGCTCTAGCGCAAACAAAGCCGCCCAGCTCGAACAGTCGACCGGGTGACAGCGGCCGCAAGTTGATTCTCGTCGTCGAAGACGAAGCCGACATCCGCGAGCTCCTGCGCTTCAATCTCGAGCAGGAAGGATTTGCGGTCATCGGTGCGGAAGATGGAGAGCAGGCGCTGGAGGCCGTCCAGAGCCAGCGGCCGGCTTTGGTGATCCTCGATCTGATGCTGCCGGGAATTCCGGGGCTGGAGGTTTGCCGAAGAATCCGCAGCCAAGCCGCCACCGAGCATCTGCCGATCGTCATTCTCACCGCCAAAGCGGCCGAAGCCGATCGCATCGTCGGGCTGGAAATGGGCGCCGACGACTATTTGACCAAACCCTTCAGTCCACGCGAGCTCATCGCCCGAATTCGCGCCGTGATGCGCCGCTCGTATGGCCCGGAAACCGAGCGCCCGTCGGAAATCTACCAGAAGGGACGCTTGCGCATCGACTTCGACAATTACGAAGTCGTTCTCGACGGTCGAAAGATCGACCTGTCGTTGCGCGAGTTCGAGCTGCTGCGCTTCTTCGTCCGCTCACCCAATCGCGTCTTCGATCGCCTGCAGATTCTCGACCTGGTCTGGGGGCAAGATACGCACGTCGAGCCGCGTACGGTGGACGTGCACATCCGGCGCTTGCGCAAACGTATCGAACGTGATGATGCGCACCCCGAGCTCATCCTCACGGTCCGTGGCGTCGGGTACAAGTTCAACGACCGTGCGCTGGCCCCGTAATCTCCTCTTCCGCCTGCTTGCGCCGTATCTGCTCGTTCTGGCAGCCGTCGCCTTTACGCTGTACGTCTACACCGACTCGGTCGTCGAACACCTCTACCTCGACACCCTGACCGACGGCGCGCTGCGCCAAGCGCATCTGGTGGGAGTGCAGCTGCCTTGGGACCTGAGCGGCGAGGCATTCGATCGTCGCTGTCAGGAGCTCGCGGCAATCGTCGGCAGCCGCATCACCGTGATTGCCGACGACGGAACCGTGCTCGGCGATTCCGAAGCTTCCTCCGCCGCCCTCGAGAATCATGGCAACCGGCCCGAGGTCATTGCCGCCGAACGCGAAGGCTCCGGCCGCGACGCGCGACTGAGCGCCAGCGTACACCAACGGCTGTTCTATCAGGCCTGGAAGCAGACACGCGGCTCGACGCATCGCTACGTACGCCTCGCGATGCCGATACAAACCGTCGAGCTGGCAACCTATCGCATCCGTACGGCGATCCTGACCGGCCTCTTCGTTGCGGCGCTGATTGCCTTGTGGCCGGTGTGGGCAATGTCGCGCGGGTTGGCAAAACGTCTGGCCGCGTTGACCGATTTCTCGACCGCCGTCGCCAGCGGTCGCGAAGCCCCGAAACTGGCCCCCGAGGGATCGGACATGATCAGCCAAATGGAGGAGAACATGATCGCCATGGCGGACAGTTTGCGCTCGCAGCTGGAGACGGCGCGGCAGGAGAAGGGAAAGCTCGAGGTGACTCTCAGCGGCATGGTGGAAGGGGTGCTGGTCGTCGATCGGAGTGGAACCATCCAGCTGTCCAATCAACGCGCCGAGCGCCTGTTCGGAGCCAGCAGCGCACTGGTTGGACATCCGCTGATCGAAGTGTCACGCGATCCGGATCTGCAAGACTTGCTGCGCTCGGCGCTGCGCGGTGACGTCGGTGCCGCCCTGGTGCGCGAGATCACACTCGACCAGTCCGATCGTCAAACCTTGCGCGTCACCGTGTCGCCGATCCCTGAACCCGGAGGGGCGCCGCGGCAGTTCATCCTCGTCTTCCACGATATCAGCGAGCTCAAGAAGCTCGAAACGACGCGCCGCGATTTTGTCGCCAACGTCTCTCACGAGCTACGCACGCCGTTGACCGCAATTCGCGGCTACGCCGAAACCTTGCTGAACGGTGCCATCGACGACCCGGGTCTGGCGCGCAAGTTCGTCGGCGTGATCGAACGTCACTCGGAACGCCTCGGCCGTTTGACGGACGACTTGCTGACCCTTTCCGACCTGGAGCTCGGGCGTACGGCGCTGCAACGCTCGCCGATGCGCCTGGCGCCGGCGGTCGAGGGAGCGATCGATGTCGTGCACGAAAAGGCAGATCAGGGGAAGGTCAGCATCGCCGTCGATCTGCCGAACAACCTGCCCGAGCTGCAAGGCGACGCCGATCGTGTCGAGCAAGTTCTGGTCAATCTGCTCGACAACGCCGTGAAGTACACCGCGGCCGGTGGTCGCGTGACGATCTCGGCGCACGAGGTCGCAAAGTTGCCCAGCACAAACATTCACGCCGACGCAAAGCCGCGGGCATGGCTCGAGGTGTGTGTCGCCGACACCGGGGTCGGCATTCCCAGCCACGACCTGCCGCGTCTGACCGAACGCTTCTACCGCGTCGACAAAGCACGCTCGCGCGAGCTTGGCGGCACCGGGCTCGGCTTGGCCATCGTCAAACACATCGTCCAAGCCCACGGCGGCGCGCTCCGCATCGATAGCGAGGTGGGCCACGGAACCAGCGTCTGGGTGTATTTCCCGGTTGCCGAACCGGTGGCGAGCTGAGCGCCTTGAGGGCTTATTCACTGCCCCGCTGCGTTGCCGTAAAATTTGCGCAGCGCCGCATACACCCGAGTCCGTTCCGCGATCAGCTGGCGAGCCGGCGGTAGTGAATCGAGGAACACCCGGCCATACGGTTTACGCACCACTCGGCTGTCGAGCAACACGACGGCACCACGATCCGTGGTGGCACGAATCAACCTTCCGAATCCTTGCTTCAGCTTGATCACCGCCTGCGGAACGGTGTGCTCGATGAAGGCGTTGCCGCCGCGCTCCTCGATGACCTCGACGCGTGCTTGCTCGATCGGCTCGGTCGGAACACGGAACGGCAAGCGCGTGATGATCACGCAGCGTAGGGCGTCGCCGCGAACGTCGACGCCCTCCCAGAAGCTATCGGTCGCAAACAGCACGGCACGCGGTGTGCGGACGAAACGTTCGAGCAGGTGGTGCCGATTCATGCTGCCTTGCCGCAACAGGGTGAGACCCTGCGCCTCGAGCTCGGGTTGCAGAACCGTCGCGGCGCGGCCGAGTGCTCCATACGCCGTGAACAAAACAAACGTCCCACCGCGCGTGGCTGCGAGAATCTCGCGAATCGCTTCGTGCGTCGCGGCCTCGTAGCGTCCATCCGTCGGCTCCGGGATGTCGCTCGGCACGGCGAGAATTGCTTGTTCGTCGAAGTCGAACGGTGATTCGACGCGCAGGGTTTCCACCCGTTCGCGCGCTGCGAGCTGATCGAGGCCTACCTGTTGATGGAAATAGTCGAAGCTCCGGTCGACGGCCAGCGTCGCCGAGGTCATGATCACCGTCGGGAATTGCTCGAACAGCGCTTTGCGCAACAGCGGTCCGACTTCAATCGGAGCGCCGCAAAAGGCGATCGTCTTGCCGCGGCGGCCGCGCTCTTGCCCTTCGATCCAACGGCATGCCGTTTCATCCTCCTTGAGGAAGCCGCGCAAACCTGCGGCAAAGGCGAGAATGCGACCTTGCACGGCCTTGAGCTCGGTATTGAGATAGAGGATCTGCTTGTCGCCGTCGTCGGGAAAGGAATCGAGACGTTCGACGACGCCGTTGAGGTCGCCGGCAAACCCTTCCAGGGCCGCCGCCAGGCGGCCCAGCTCCGCTTCGACGCGCTGCCAATATTCGCTTTGTCGAAACCCCGGAACGACGCGCAGCTTCAAGTCGGCACCCGGCGCAATCGTCTTGCCGCTCGCCTCTTCGAACCCGAACAACAGCTCGTTGAAGATTTGGTCGGCTTCGGTGAGCAACTCGAACCAACGGCCGAACAACCGGCTTTCGATCCAATTCGCCGCACCTTCCGCCGCCGGACGCTGCCCGGGCTCGCGCAACGATCGCAACAAGCGCAGCAAGGCAGGGAGAATGCCCTTTGTTTCCGTGCGCGTGCTGCGCAGGCGGCCGAAGTTGCGTTCGATGGTCGCAAAGGTGAGTCGTGCCGAGAAGTAGTTGGTGGCGACGTCAGCCAGGTGGTGCGCCTCGTCGATGATGATGCGCTGCGCCGGCGGCAACACCGCATTCTGGACGTAGCTGCCGGTCTCCTCGCGCAAGGCCAGGTCGGCCATCAACAGATGGTGGTTGACCACCACGATGTCGGCCTTGGCGGCGGCGCGGCGCGCACTGTAGAAGAAACAGGTCGTGTAGTACGGACAGCGCGCCCGCAGGCAATTGTCGTTTTCTGAGACCACCTGCTCCCACACCTCGAAACGCGGCCGCACGGCAAGATCGCTCAGGCTGCCGTCTTTGGTGCGCTTCGACCACGCCAGGATTTCTCGCAGCTCCTGGCCCACCTCGTCCTCGATCAGAGCTGCCGGTTGCTCCTCGATCTGTGCGGCCTTGCGCTGGCACAGGTAGTTACCGCGGCCTTTGACCAGCGCCGTGGTGCATTCGAGCCCGGGCTGCTCTGTCAGGAACGGCAAATCCTTACGCACCAGCTGTTCCTGCAGATTGATCGTCCCGGTGGAGACGACGACGCGCTGCTTGTTGAGTAAGCTCCATGACAACGCCGGCAACAGGTACGCCAGCGACTTGCCGGTGCCGGTGCCGGCCTCGACCGTCAGAGTGGCGTCGTGATTGAACGCCGCCGCGACGGCGCTGAGCATACGCAGCTGCTGCGGCCGCTGTTCGTATCCCGGCAGGCGCCTGGCGACGACTCCGCCGCGGTCGAGCAACGCCGTGGTCGCAGCGCTGTCCAACGCGGCCGAAGCTTCGGGTCGGTGCGGTTCGACGATGACGTAGACGTCGGTGACGTCGTTGTCGACGATGTACGCGCCGACGCCGTTGTTGCCGAGCGCCGAAGCAACGCTGATATCGGCGTCCGAAGGCTGCAGCCGCCCACTCGGATGGTTGTGAATGACGACTTCGCCGGGCCGCGGCGTCTGTAGCAGCGCCGGCACGGCGTGGCGGTTGCCGCGCGCCAGCACGCGCACGCCGTCGACACGCGACTCGGCGTCGACGGTGCAGAGGAGAAACACCTCGTTGCCGCCGGCATCGACGATCGCGGCGCGCAAAACGTCGGCCGCCGCACGCGTGAAGCGCTCAACGATGGATGCGGGCACCCGATCAAGCTACCGCCTCGATGAAAGGGCTGCCAGAGGCCAGCGCGGGGAATTCGACAATCGACCGACTGCGGGCGCCGGTAGTCTCTCAGTCGATTTTCCCTGGATCATTTTGGGGTGATTTCCATGCGCGCCTTCGCTCAAGACCTAACCTCTGGCCCCTTCCCGACGCGGAAAGGGGGATTCGAAAGACGGGTCGGTGGCCCCTCTCCGCGGCGGAGAGGGGAGCAAGAGGAGCGGCCTCGAAATCGTCAGCCCATCCGCTCTGTGATCAAACTGAGAACCACCCGAGCGCCCAATTGCGGGTTGCCTAAGGCCGCGGCGCACGGTAACTCTGCCGCCGGTCTTCTTTGATGCCCCCCGTTCCATCGAAAAGAACTGAACGTGTCCCCTTCGGCACACTCTTGCTCTACGGCGCTCCCAGTTTTGCAGGCGCTGCGATGCTTGTGCCGATCCTCATCCACATGCCGAAGTTCTACTCGGACGTCGTTCTCGTGCCCTTGGGTTATATGGCGATCGCGATCGCCGTAGCGCGCGCGATGGACGCGTTGAGCGATCCGTTCTTTGGCTGGCTATCGGATCGCGGGAGAACTCGCTTCGGGCGCCGGCGACCCTACATCGCGCTGTTCGCGCCGATCGCCGCCTTGGCATTTTGGGCGCTGTTCACACCGCCCGCCGGCTTGTCGCGTGGCGGCGCGGCGCTTTGGTTCGGCAGCATGTTCATCTTGTACTCGGTCTTCCACACCGCCTACGGCCTGCCCTACTGGGCCTTGGGCCCGGAGTTGACGCTCGATTACCACGAGCGCTCTCGGCTGTTCGGGGTGCGCGAAGGCTTCAGCATTCTCGGCACCATCGGCGCGTCGATTGCCCCGGGGCTGTTGATGAGTACCGGCGGTTTGAGCGAACGCGACTCGTTTGCTGCCATCGGGATCTTTTTTGCGGTCCTTCTGACCCTCTTCTGCTGGCTATTGGTTTGGCGCGTGCGCGAGCGCCCGGATTTCACGGCACGTGAATCGAATCCATTCGTCCCGGGCGTGCGGCGGGCGTTGCGCAATCGCCCGTTTCGCATTCTGCTGGCAACCTATGTCGTCAGTAGCGTCACCGGCGCCATCCCCGGGACGTTGATGCCGTACTTCAACGCCTACGTCATTCGCCCGGAGAACGAGGCGCGCTGGCTGGCGATCTTTCTCGGCGCCTATTTCGCGGCGGGCTTCATCTGTCTGCCGCTGTGGGTTGCGGCGGCGCGTCGCTTCGGTAAGCGACCGACTTGGCTCGTCAGCTTCTTCATGGGCGTCACCGGTGGTGCGGCGATGTTCTTCCTCGGCGAGGGCGACACCGTGCCGCTGCTGATCCTCATCAGCTGGGCCGGGTCGAGCTTCGGTGCCGGGTTGTTCCTCGGGCCTGCCATGCAGGCCGATGTCATCGACTACGACGAGTTGCACACCGGCAAGCGTCGCGAGGCACAGTACTCCGCCTTCTGGGCGATGTTACCCAAGTTCGTCGCCATTCCCAGTGCCGCCGTACCGATCGCCATTCTCGGCTCGATCGGATACGTGCCGAATGCCGTTCAAACCCCGCAAGTCGTGTTTGCCATCAAGACGATCTTCGCGTTGACGCCGGCGGTGTTTGCCTGCCTGGCATTCTGTATCGCCTGGCGCTTCCCGATCGACGAAAAGGTACACCGCGCCATCCTGTACGGCGTCGAGCAACATCGCCAAGGGCTCGAAGCAATCGACCCGTTGACCGGCCAGAGGCTGGCGCCGGCGCGTTCGCGCTCGGTCGATGAACAAACCGGCTGGTTCCTGGACCATTTTTCACGCCGCGAGCTCGGACGGTTCGTCAAAGGCGGCAAGTTCTCCATCGTGCGCGACGTTTGGATCGCGGCTCTCGGAGCGATCAGCGTCGCGATTCTCGCAGCCCTGGTCGCCGCCACCCGAGTGACCGACCTCGAAATGGATCCCGGGGCGCTGCCGGTGCTCGCCGTGGTCACGGTCGGCTTCGCAACCGCCGTCTGCGTCTTTCACCTGTCGCGCCTCGGACCCGCGAGACGGCTCGCCGCAGGGGTGGTTTCTATCGAAATCGTCGAGAACCATCTCGGCCGACCGAGCACGCGTACCAAGGAAGCAGCCTAGCCCTCAATGCCAGTCAGTGAAGGGTTTCGATGGGGATCGCGCCCTTCGAGACGGTCGCTGGGAAGACGCGACCTCAGGGCAAACGGTACATAAGCTCCTTCATGAACGAATTCCGTTCACCCTGGGGAGGCGCCATCCTTTCCGGCGCCGTCTCGGAGGGACGGCTCGTTCTCCGGTTTGACAACGGCGGCCTGGCTGCCAATCTGGGCTCGCAGGAAAACCATGGGGGAGACGATCACACCTGCCGACGAGGCAAAGCCGGAGGACGCGCCGCAAGCCGAGCCCGCGCCGATCGGCCCGGTCGGCAATCCCGTACCAAGGGCAACGCGCATCAACCCGGGAGAGATCGACTGGCCCGACGAACGGCTGCTCGAGGTCCGCATGTGCGACCTCGACATCGGCATCCCCGGCAGCGAGCTGCAAACGCACATCGATCAGCTCTATTCCGAGCTCGAGGCCAATGGGATCCGCTTCCGTCCCTTCTTCTGGCTCTCCAACGAGTGGTTCACGCCCGACGGCGTACCCGGCGTCGCCGTCCCCTTCTACCTGGCCCATCCACGTCTGGCTCGGCTCGAGCTCAATCAAATGCTCGAAGTCGAAGGAGGCACCACCGAGTGGTGCATGCGCATCTTGCGCCACGAGACCGGCCACGCCATCGACAATGCCTACGGCTTGCGCCGCCGGCGGCGCCGTCAGGAGTTGTTCGGCAAATCGTCGCAGGAGTATCCCGAACACTATGTCCCGCGGCCGTACAGCAAGAGCTTCGTCCTGCATCTCGAACCCTGGTATGCGCAGAGCCACCCCGACGAGGATTTCGCCGAGACGTTTGCCGTGTGGTTGACGCCCGGTTCGCAGTGGCGCGAGAAATACGCCGAGTGGCCGACGGCCTTGAAAAAGCTGCAATACGTCGAGAGCCTGATGCACGAGATCGGCGTGCGCGAGCCCACGGTCACGACCGGCCGGCGTGTCGATTCGTTGCGCAGTCTGCGCAAGACGTTGCGCACACATTACCGCGAGCGGCGCGAACGTTATGGCATCGGCGTGTCGCAATCGTTCGACAGCGATCTGCGACGATTGTTTTCCGACGCGCCGGCGCACGAACGCAACTTGCATGCCGCTCGTTTCCTCAAGCGCATCCGACCGCAAGTGCGCCGCACGGTGGCGCGGTGGACGGGCGCGTACCAATACACGATCGATCAGGTCCTGGGTGAGATCATCCAGCGTTGCCGCGAGCTCAACCTGCGATTGACGCAGTCGGAAGAACAAACGGAATTACAATTTACCGTCTTGCTCACCGTACAGGCGATGAACTACCTGCACAGCGGCCAACATCGAGTGTGGTTATGAAACCTCTGCGTGTCCTTGCCCTCATGCATCAGGAGCTGATGCCGCCGGATGACCAGGCAGGTCACGATCTGATGACGGTCGATTGGAAGACCGAGTTCGACGTCGTCGCGACGCTGCGCAGCATGGGGCATGAAGTTCACAAGCTGGGTGTGGCCGAGGACCTGCGCGTCGTGCGCACCGCTGCCGACGAGTTCCGCCCGCACATCGTCTTCAACCTGCTGGAGTTCTTCCACAACGTGCCGGTGTTCGATCAAAACATCGTCGCCTATCTCGAGCTGCTGCGACTTGCCTACACCGGCTGCAGCTCGCGCGGCTTGCTGTTGGCGCGCGACAAGGGATTATCGAAGCAGCTCCTGGCGTACCATCGCATTCCGGTTCCCGACTTCGCCGTCTTTCGCCGCGGCCGTAGCGTGCGTCGCCCGCATCGACTCGCCTTTCCATTGATCGTGAAATCGCTGGTCAACGAAGGGTCCATCGGCATCTCGCAGGCCTCGGTCGTCGACAGCGACGCCAAGCTCGCCGAGCGCGTGCGCTTCATCCACGAAACCAGCGGCACCGACGCCATCGTCGAACGCTACATCGAAGGACGCGAGCTCTACGTCGGCATCGTCGGCAACGACCGCCTGCAAGTGTTCCCGGTCTGGGAGCTGCTGTTCACCAAGATGCCCGACGATGTCTGGCACATCGCCACCGACCGCGTGAAGTGGAGCACGAAGTATCAGAAGAAGCACGGCATCAAGACCGACCAGGCCCAGCTTCCGCCGGAAGCGGCGCAGAACGTGCAGCGCCTGTGCAAACGCGTCTACCGCGCCCTGGGCCTGAACGGTTACGCCCGCATCGACCTGCGTTTGGACGACAACGGCAAGCTGTACGTTCTGGAAGCCAACCCCAACCCGCAGCTCGCCTTCGGTGAAGACTTCGCCGAATCTGCGGAACGCATCGGCATCTCGTACCAAGGACTGCTGCAGCGCATCCTCAACCTCGGCCAACAGTGGCGCCCGGATCGCTCGGCGCCGGCGCAGTGAGCGGTAAGGCGCAAGTCGTAGTTATCCTCGTGCCAAATGCCATCAGCGTCGCAACAGAAATGCCGCGTTGTCGTGAAACAGCCCCGCTGCCGCGTCCGGCGTCACCCGGCAGCGTAGTCGGAAAGCGGAATCGCCGGCGTCTCTCGCATTAGGCTATTGGCAGATGTAGACGTGCCGTAGACCTCGAAAGGAGAATTCCGGATGATCGATCTCTACACCGCCCCGACACCCAACGGCTGGAAAGCCTCTATTACCCTCGAGGAGCTCGAGCTGCCTTATGAAGTACACGTCATCAACCTAATGGCAGGCGACCAGAAACAACCCGAATATCTCAAGCTCAACCCCAATGGCCGCATCCCGACCATCGTCGACCGCGACGCCGACAACTTCGCGGTCTTCGAGTCCGGCGCCATTCTCATCTACCTGGCGGAGAAAACCGGACGCCTCATGCCCAGCGACCCCAAAGGCCGCTCGCTGGTCATTCAATGGCTCATGTTCCAGATGGGCGGCATCGGCCCTATGATGGGCCAGGCCAACGTCTTCTTCCGCTACTTCCCCGAGAAGATCCAATCGGCAATCGACCGCTACCAGAACGAATCGCGCCGTTTGTTTGAAGTCCTCAACACCCGCCTGGCCGATCACCAATGGCTGGCCGGCGGCTATTCGATTGCCGACATCGCCAATTGGTCGTGGGTCCGCACCTACAAATGGTCGGGGGTCAACATCGACGGACTCGACCACCTGCGCCGCTGGATGGACGCCATGAGCGCCCGCCCAGCTTGCCAAAAGGGCGTCGCGGTGCCGTTCAAGATTCCAAACCTCACCGATCAAACCGAAGGCGATGCCGCCAAGGAGTTCGCCAAGAACGCCCAGACGATTCTGCAAAAATGAACGTGGATAGGAGCTGCCGTTCAACCGATGGCAAGCGTTCGCTTCGAGCATGTCGATAAAGTCTACCCGAACGGCGTGCAGGCGCTGAGCGACTGCAACCTCGAGATCGCCGACGGGGAGTTGTTGGTGCTGGTCGGGCCGTCGGGCTGTGGCAAGTCGACCCTTCTGCGCTTGCTTGCGGGGCTGGAGTCGATCACCGGCGGCACACTGCGGATCGGCGACGCGGTGGCTAACGACCTATCGCCGCAAGCGCGCAACGTCGCCATGGTGTTTCAAGACTATGCGCTCTACCCGCACATGACGGCACGCGCCAATCTCGAATTTCCGTTGAAGATGCGCCGCATGGCACGCGGGCAGCGCGCCGAGCAGGTGAAGCGCGTCGCGGCTTTGCTGGAAATCACGCAGCTGCTCGAGCGCTTGCCGAAGCAGCTGTCGGGCGGCCAGCGCCAGCGCGTCGCCATGGGCCGCGCCCTGGTGCGCGAGCCGAGCGTTTTCCTGCTCGACGAGCCGCTCTCCAACCTCGATGCCAAGCTGCGCGTGCATGTGCGCGCCGAGATCAAAGACCTGCAACAACGTATGCGAACGACGATGATCTACGTGACCCACGATCAAGTCGAAGCGATGACTCTCGGCGATCGCGT
>JACQEN010000097.1 GCA_016200585.1 Deltaproteobacteria bacterium | reverse complement strand
CCTCACCGTCAAGGGCGGGCGCTTCTTTGCCGACTTCGGACGACTGTCAAAGTTCCACGACCACGACTTGCCGTTCGTCAATCGACCGCTGGTTTTGGATCGCTTCATCGGCGGTGAATCGCAAGCCGACGGAGTCGAAGTCAGCTACCTGTCGCCGCTGTCGCAGTATCTGACCTTTACCCTCGGCGCCTACAACAAGCTGGGTGCGGAGAACACGCGCGTCGACAACGGCGTGCCACGGGATTTCGACAAATTCACCTACCTCGCGAGGCCGGCCACCTATTTCACCATCGACGATTCGAACAGCATCGACCTCGGCGCGACATACGCGTACACGCCGAAGGTCGATACGTTCACCGCCAACGACATCGAGCAAATCCGCGACGGCAAGGGACGACATCTGGCGGCAATCGATCTCACCTACCGCTACACGCCACTGTCGCAAGGCCAGTATCACGGCTTCGTGTGGGGCACCGAGCTGCTCTACAACCGGGAAGACTGGAATGTCGGTGATGAACCCACCCCGGTATTCCGCCGCACCGACGCCTGGGGCATGTACAGCTACGCCGAAGCGCGACTTACCCGTCGCTACTACGCGGGATTCCTGTTTGACTACGCGCAGGACATGAGCCGCAGGTCGGGCGACACCAAAGGCTACTCGCCGTACTTCACGATCTGGCTGTCGGAGTTCAATCGGCTGCGGCTGGAGTACACCTATCTCGATCAGCCGACCAACCATGAGAACCAGTTCTTCATCCAATGGACCGCCATTCTCGGAAGCCACGTCCACGGTTTCCGCGACCGCTAAGGAGTGACCACCATGAAACGACTTTTCTCTGTTGCGATCTCGCTCGGCGTGCTGCTCCTCGGCAACATCGCCGCAGCTGCCGACAAACTTCACGTCGTTGCGACCACACCGGACCTCGCCGAATTCGCCAAACGTATCGGCGGCGATCTCGTCGACGTGAACGCTCTTGCGACGGGCGTCGAGGACATCCACGCCGTACCGATGAGACCGAGCTTCGCCGTTTTGCTGAACCGCGCCGACATGGTCGTGCTGCAGGGACTGGAGATCGAACACGCGTTCCTTCCGGCCTTACTGGAAGCCGCGCGCAACCCCAAGATCGTGCGCGACGCCGACGGTTACATCGACTGCTCGAAATATGTCAGCGTCCTCGACGTCCCGACGCGCATTGATCGCGCCCTTGGCGATCAACACCCGATGGGTAACCCGCACTATAACCTCGACCCGGTCGCGATGAAGGAAGCCGCCCGCGCCATGGAGGAAGGCTTCGCACACAACTACCCCGAACACGAAAGCACCTTCAAAACCAACCTCGCAGCGTTGCAGGCGGACCTCGACAAGAATATCGCGCGCTGGGAACGCGAAGCAGCGCCGCTCAAGGGCAAGAAGATCGTCAGCTACCATCCCGACATGGTCTACTTTGCCGACCGCTTCGGAATGGAGACGGCCGGAACAATCGAGATCCGCGCCGGAATCGACCCGACACCCGGCCACATCGAGGATCTCATCGACCACATGCGCCGCGACAAAACTGATATCGTCGTTCGCGAACGCCACTACCCCGCGGGCTTGGCCGAAACCATTGCCCAACGCACCGGCGCCAGGCTGGTGGAGCTGCCAGTAATGGTGCACGGCGTACCCGAGGCAACCAACTACGTCGGGTTGATCGACTACGATCTACACGCCATGCTCAAGGCCGCGCAGGGAGGTGGATGAGCCCGAATCTGATAGAGCTGCACAACGCGAGCTTCGGGTATGACACGCAGCCCGTGTTGCAACACGTCTCGTTGTCCGTCGAGCGCGGCGAGTTCACCGTACTTGTCGGACCCAACGGCGCCGGCAAAACGACGCTGCTGCGTGGGGTCCTCGGTCTCATCCCGGTGCTGTCGGGACGCGTCGTGTATCATTTCGATCGCAAGGCCAGTCCGCCCGGATACGTACCGCAGCGCGATTCGCTCGACTCGATCTTCCCCCTTAGCGCCATGGAGGTCGTGTTGATGGGTACCTACGCCAAGCTGCCGCCTCTGTGGCCTGTAGGTCGGGCGGGAAGGCAACGGGCAGCACAGTGCCTAGAACAGGTGGGTCTGGCAACAATGGGCAAGCGCCCGTTCTGGACGTTGTCCGGTGGGCAGCGTCAGCGCGTGCTGATTGCTCGAGCGCTCGCTGCAGAACCCGAAGTCCTGTTTCTCGATGAACCAACGGCGGGTGTGGACCATGAAGCAGAAACCGCAATCGCAGCGCTGATTACCGAACTGAACCGCACGCATGGGCTCACCGTAATGTTGGTGACCCACCACCTCGATCGCATCCGCTCGTCGGTGCATTCGACGATTCTCGTCGACGACGGGGTCGCGACTCGTCGCCGGCTCGACGTGCAATCGGCACCCTGAATCGACCGTATGGACACGCTGTTGCAGATTCTGAGCCCTGACTTCCTGCTGCGTGACGCACTCGTGGCCAGCGTCCTCGTCGGTCTCGTGTGCCCGCTGGTGGGAGTTTACTTCGTGCTGCGACGCATGGTGTTTCTTGGAGTGGCATTGCCGCAAGTATCGTCGGCTGGCATTGCCTTCGCTTTTCTCGTCTTCAACGTTGTTGTCGGGCCACATGAACCCTTTCAGTTGAGCGAACGCGTGCTGGCACTGATCGGATCGTTCACCTTCACGCTTGCCGCAACGATCATCCTTGCCTACTTCGAGCAACGACGCGCCATGGTGGAAGCGCGTATCGGTACGGCGTATGCGATCGCCGCCGCGGCAACGATTCTGTTGCTGGCGAAGGATCCACACGGCGAGGCGCAGTTGGTTCACCTGCTCAGAGGTGACATCCTGGCAACCACCGGCACGAGCCTCGTTTGGATGGCCGCAATCTTCGCTGCAGTCGTTTTCGCGCTATTTGCCTTTCGCAAGGAATTGTTGCTGGTATCGTTCGATCGCGATCTGGCCGTCGTTTTCGGCAAGCGTCCTGGGTTGTGGGACCTCGTGCTCTACCTGCTGACGGGCGTCGTCATTTCTCTCGGGGTGATGACGGCCGGGCCAATCGCCACCTTTGGGTTCCTGATCGTTCCGCCGGTTACCATGCACTTGATCGCCGGCCGTATGCTCACCTTTTCACTCGGCGCCGCTGCGCTGGGCGCCTTGACCGCATTTGGAGGCTTCTACTGCGCCTACCGCTTCGACCTGCCGCTCGGACCTGCGGAGGTCGCCCTGGCGAGCATCGCTTTGGCCGTCGTTGCCGGAGGGAGCGGCCTGCGGCGGGCGATTGGCCGGCGGGGTACGTGACCACGATCCTGTGGTTGTGTTTCACGCTTTCCGGCGCCTCTGCCTTGGCGTTAGAAATGTTGTGGATGCGTTCCGCGGGACTGGTCATGGGCCAGACGGCGACAACGACGGCCGCGGTACTGTCGAGCTACTTCGCCGGACTGGGTATTGGCGCCGCATGTGCGCGCACGACCGTATCTCGGCCCATACGGCTTTATGGCTGGCTCGAAGTCGGCACCGCCGCGGGCGCCGCATGGTCCCTCTTTCTATTTCAGACTGTCGATCGTGCCGAGGCGCAGGCCTGGCTGGCCGAAGCCGGTGCCGGTTCCCAGATTGCCGTGGTTGTCGCCGCCCTGTTGCCCGCGACTCTCTGTCTCGGCGCGTCGCTGCCGGCCATCGGCCAGGTGCTGGCCGCCCAGTCGGCCGGGCGGCGCGGCGGGATGCTGTACGGGCTCAACACACTCGGTGGGGTCGCCGGAGTCGCCGCCACCGGGTTTACACTTCCGGCAGCCATCGGCGTGCACGCGAGCTATCTCCTGGTCGCGAGCTCTAGCGCCTCGGCCGGTGTAATCGCCTTGATCGTTGGGTACCGTCACCCGACGCTTGCCGCACCAGCCCCAACCGCTCCAGCCAATTGCAGCAACCACCGCAACGCCTTCCGGTGGCGACTGCGAATCGTCGCTGCCGGAACCGGAGCCTTGGCTCTGGCCCTCGAGGTGGTGTGGACGCGGATGTTCGCCCAGGTGCTGCACAACTCGGTGTATTCGTTTAGCGCCATCGCGCTGGTCTTCCTCGTCGCCATCGCCGGCGGAGCCTTCATCGCCGCATCGACGGCATATCGTGAAGCAGCGCTACGAATTGCAACCGCAGCCTTGATCGCCAGTGGGTTTCTTACGGTGACTGGCTTCTGGCTCTTTGTCTGGCGCACCAACGGTCTCGCCTATTTCGGCATGCTCTCGGGTCTAGATGAGTATATCGCCCGCATCGTCGCTCTAGCTGCGCTCTGCGCCGGCCCCGCAGCCCTCGCATCCGGTGCGGTGCTGCCGTCGTTGTGGGAAATCTGGGGCGCCAACGAAGGAGCCGCCCGGCCACTCGGTGACCTCGCGGCGGCGAACACCTTCGGCGGCGTAGCCGGGGCGCTCGCGACAGGCTTCGTCCTCGTCCCCACAATCGGTGTGCGCGGAACGCTCATGGCCGCGGCCGTATCGTACGTCGCCCTTGCCGAAGTGCTCGTGCTAAACGCACGGCGGCAGAAACTCGACGGGTGGCGACCTGTCGCGTGGCGACTTGTCGCATATGCCGTTCTGCTTTTCGTCTTCATCGCCAACCCGATGCGCGCGCCCATCGTCCATTTGCAAACACAAGGCGAAACCTTGCTCTCGACCCGCGAAGGGTCGAGCGGCATCGTAACGGTCGTTCGCACCGCAGACGACCTGCAGTTGAAGTTGGACAACTACTACCTGCTTGGGGGCAGCGCGGCGGCGGCAGGCGAACGCCGACTCGGGCTCGTACCTCTGCTGCTTCACCCGCTGCCGCGACGGGCGTTGTTCGTCGGCCTGGCAACCGGAATCACGGCAAGTGCAGCGCCAGCACTTGCGGTAACCGACACGACCATCATTGAGCTGGTTCCCGAGGTCGTGGCAGCAGCAAAGCGGTTTTTCGCAATCCAGAATGGGGATCTCCTCGATCGTCCCGATGTGCATGTCATCGTCGGCGACGGGCGGCACTATCTGGCCGCACCCGGCGAACCGTTCGACGTGATCGTCTCCGACCTATTCGTCCCCTGGCACGCCGGCGCGGGTAGTATGTATTCGCGCGAGATGTACGAGAACGTGGCCCGCCGCCTCACGCCCGGCGGTTTGTTCTGCCAATGGCTGCCGCTGTATCAGCTGACACGCGACGAGTTCGACTTGATCACGCGCACGATGCTCAGCGTGTTTCCGCGCCTGACGTTGTGGCGGGCCGACTTCTACGCCGACCGGCCGGTGGTCGGTCTGGTCGCCCAACTCACACCCTGGTCGATCGATCTGGCACGAGCGGCCGAACGTGTGCGCAACCTACCCGCGTGGAGCGAGGACGTGCTGCTGGCGTCGGAGCGCGGGCTAGCGATGCTGTATGCCGGCGACATCAGCAGTAGCGCCGCTCTCTTCACAGGCTCGACGCTCAACACCGACGACCGGCCGTTGCTCGAGTTTGAAGCGCCGCGTCTGACGCGCATCAACGCGAACGGCGACAAAGATTGGTTCACCGGCGAGCCGTTGGCGACGCTGTACGATGCACTGCAAGCGACACCGGCGTCCGCACCGTCATTGGTTCCAGAGTCCGACGCCACACGCGACGCCAGCCGCGCCGGCACGCAGCTGTATCGTTACGCCGTGGCCGCCACCGGCGGTGACGCAGCACGAGCGGCGGCGCTGCAAACGGAGGTCAGCCGCCTGGTGCCGGAGGTCGTTGCCGCAGCGGACGCAAGTCAACCGCGCGCGCTCGCCGCTGCGCGCGCCACTTTCGACCGCCTACGAAGCGAGCAAACAAGTCTGCAACAACAAATCGAAGCCGTTCAGCGGCGTCTC
Source organism: Deltaproteobacteria bacterium (assembly GCA_016200585.1). GTDB lineage: Bacteria > Desulfobacterota > Binatia > HRBIN30 > HRBIN30 > JACQEN01. The sequence continues at coordinate 28,209 of JACQEN010000097.1, read as the reverse complement.
GACGACGTGCGCGCAGCAAAGGAGCCGAAATGAACACCTTCCCCAATCCCCCAGACCGCCTCGCGATTGGTCGCCCGACAAGACGCTACCGAAACACCGCCGCCGCCATTCTTATGCTCCTTCTGATATCCGCTTGTGCTCCTGCTACTCGCTCGGCGCTTCCAACGGGTTTGACTAGTCGCAGCATCGCGGTACTTCCCACGAACAACCGAACGGGCGACGATCTATTGATCGGGGGCGCTTCGTTCTTGGAGCAATACGCCTGGCACAGCGATCGAACCGCGGTCGCCGACATCTTGACTGCCGAAGCAAGCGAACACCTCACGCAAGACGGTTTCCACGTCATCGCGTCGGAAGAGGCCGCCACAGTCCCTAGCGATCCACAGAGCGCAGCGCACTACGTCGCATCGCGTCACCTCGCTGACGTCGCCTTGTACATCGAGATCCGGCGGTGGGAAACGGAGGCTTCGTTTCATCCGAGCTTCGTGATCGCAGTGGTCGACGTGTCGCTCGTCGAGGCCACGTCGGGGCGGATCTTGTGGACGGCTTCTCATCCAGCCCGCCCCATTCTGACTCCCGGCGTGGTCAGCGTCGCTGATGCATACGCCTTAGCCGCCGACGAAGTGATCACGAACCTCCTCGCGCCGTTCGCGGATGGGGTTCGCTGACGCCGCCCTTCAGCCGCGCTCTTCTTCGAGCGACGGGCGGACTTGCGAGTTGGCGATCAATTCTTCGTAGCGGTCGCGGTTCTTCAAGATCTCGATCAGCCCGCTCATGACGCACAGCAACGGGTCCTTGCTGATACGCACCTTCAACCCCATGGCTTCGTGCAGACGCTGCGGCCAGCCGCGCAGCAAGGCGCCGCCGCCGACCATCGCGGCGCCGTCGGTAAAGACATCGGCGGCAAGCTCGGGTGACAAGCGCTCGACGCAGCGCCGGATCGCATCGGTGATCTGGCGCGCCACCGATTCGAGTGCCTCCTGCACCTCGGAGATGCGCATGAGCAAACGCTCCGGCTTTCCCGTCCGCTGATTGAGGCCCTTCACTTCGAAGGTGGCATCGGCAGTGCCGTTGGCGTAGACGCCGCCGTACTGAATCTTGATCTGCTCGGCGGTATTTTCGCCGATCGAAAAGTTGTAGCGGTTGCGGAAAAAGGCTTGCACCGCCTGATCCATGGCATTGCCCGCCATGCGCAGCGACTCGCAGTGAACCACGTCGTTGAGCGCCAGCGAGGTCACTTCCGTCGTGCCGCCGCCGATATCGATGACCAAGTTGCCGCGCGGTTCTTGAATCGGCAGGCCGGCACCCAAAGCGGCGGCAAACGGCTCGCGTACCAGGTCGACGCGATTGCCGCCGGCGGCTTCCGCCTCGCGCACCAGTGCTTCCATTTCCACCGAGGTCGCGCCAAAGGGCACGCAGACGATGATGTGCTTGCGGCTCAAGCGGTGGCGCCGCGACGCTTCGCGGATGTAGTGCGCCAGCAGGGCACGCGCCGCACCGAAGTTCGCGATCACACCGTCACTGAGCGGGCGCACCACGTCGATAAACTCCGGAGCGCGTCCGAGCATCGTGCGCGCCCGTTCGCCGAACGCGATGGCCTCACCGGTGTTGCGCTGCATGGCGACGGCGGAAGGCTCACGCAGCACGAGCCCGTTGTCTTCCGTGTAGACGAGTGAATACGTTGTACCGAGATCGACCGCGATGCGGTGCCAGAACATCTGGTCTCCTATCGCACTCGGAAGGTGACCGAGCAACGGGTGCCCTCCTGTAAACCGCTGTGCGAGGCGCAGCTGGCGAGAATCTGAGTTGACACAACTGGGCAATCCCGCTTTAGCTGGCGGCCCGATGAAATGGCGTTGGCCAGTCTATGCGGTTGCTGGTCTCACCTGCTGCGCAACGGCCGCTCTCGGGTCGGGAGTGTCCTTTGTGACCCGTAACGATCTGCCGGCGGGGTCGGGACCGGTGGCCGCTGCCGTCGCCTTCGTCAACCAGGATCGCCTTCCTGATCTGATCCTGGCGGGGGACCACGGCATCACGGTCATGCTGGGAGCGGAGAAAGGCCAATGGTCGACGCCGCAAACCATACGCACGCAGCCGGCCCCAACCACGGTTGCAGCCGCCGATTTCGACGGCGACGGCAAGGTCGACGTCGCCTATGCCAGCCCGCTGGCGCACGAGGTTCACGTCCAGCCCGGCCTCGGCGACGGTGGCTTTGGCACGGCGACCGCCTACCCGGTGGGCGGCCGCCCTGCCCTGGTGATGGCGCTCGACGTCAACAACGATCGGCGGCCCGATCTGCTCGTCGGCCACAGCCAAGGTCTATCCGTCTTGCTCAGCCATGCCAAGAAAGGTTTCGCACCGACAGTGGAGATTGCCGCGCAAACGAGCGTGCACGCGTTCACCTATGGCGATTTCACGGGCGACGGAATTCTCGATCTGGCGATCCTCGAAACCGACGGCGAAGCCGTCGGGATCTTTGCCGGTGACGGCGAGGGTGGGTTCGTTCCCCTGCAGGCCTCGCGCGTCGGCCTGGCACCGCGAGCAGTTGGAGCGCCGCGCGATTTCGACGGTGACGGCCTGCTCGACCTGGTGATTGCCGATGAACGAGGCGTACTGCTGCTCAGCGGTGACGGAAAAGGTGGATTCAGCGCGCCGCGGCGCTTCCTCACCAACGACGACATTCACGACCTCTTCAGCGCCGATCTCGACAACGATGGTCACTCCGACCTGGCACTCCTCGATACCCGGCGCGCTCGCATCATCCTCATGAGAGGGGATGGACGCGGTAGGTTCGGCGAGCAACAGTCGTACAGTACGGGCCCCACACCCGGCCAGCTCATCGGCAGCGATCTCACCGGCGACGGCAAACTCGATCTGTTGACGCCAAACCGTCTTGCCGGCTCGGTGACTCTCCTCGGCGGCGATGGACGCGGAAGATTTTCCGGACCGCAAGTCCTCGATGCCGGGCTCGATCCCGTCGCCGCCACGGTTGCCGACTTCGACGGCGATCACAATCTCGATCTTGCCGTGGCCAATGCCGAAACCGACAGAGTGCAACTGCTGCACGGCAACGGTCGGGGCGACTTCAGCTCGCGTGCCGCGATCCACGTGGGTCGCGACCCGCGGGCGATTCTGGCAGCGCAACTCGACAACGACGGCATCCCGGACATCGTCGTCGCCGACTTCGGCTCGGACGACGTGGCCATCCTCGCCGGCAACGGTGGAGGTCAATTTGCTGCGCCCCTACTGATCGCCGTCGGGCTCGGACCGAGCGCCCTCGCCAGCGCCGACTTCGACCACGACGGCACGACCGACATTGCGGTCGCCAACACGCTTTCCGACAGCGTGTCGATCCTGTTCGGCGACGGTCACGGGCGCTTTCCGCGCATCAGCAACTTTGCGGTCGGCAAACGTCCGAGCTTTTTGATGATCGGCGATCTCAGCGGCGACGGACGACTCGACCTGGTGGTCGGCAGTCAACGATCGGACAAGGTTTCGGTCTTGAAAGGCACCCCCACGGGGCTGGCCGCTCCCACCGACGGTGACATGGGAACACGGGTGCGGCCGCTGGTGTCGGACGATTTCAACAACGACGGGCGCATCGATCTGGCGGTCACCGAGGAAACTGACGATCAAATTTCGATCCTACTCGGTGTCGGCGCCGATCGCTTCTCGGAACCGATTCGCTTCGCCGTCGGCCGCCGACCTGTGGCCGTCGCCGCGGGTGACTTCAACGGCGATCGGCGCCTCGACCTGGCGGTGATCAATCGTGGTACACGCAGCGTCCTCATCCTCATCAACAACACTCCGCGCGGTTCATCGGTAGCGGAAGGCGCGGTTGAACCTGAGGCGCCGCCCGCAGCGGCCGACCCGTGGCAGAGCGGCGGCGAAGCTTGGTAGGCGGACGAGGCAGTCCCGCGTCCCGGCTGTTTTGCGTTCTCCGGACCGCTTGGCCATAATCGCCGCATGAGCGTGAGTGGCGAACAAGAATTCAGCGTCGAGATCGCGGCATCGCAACAGCGTTGTTTCGCGACGATCATCGACTTCGAACGCTATCCGGAGTGGTTCTCGTCGATCCAAGAGGCCGTGGTCCTGAGCCGCTATGAAGACGGTTTGGGTCGCGAAGTTGAGTTTCGAATCAACATGACGCTGAAGACGATTCGTTACGTCCTCGAATACAGCTACGAGAAGCCGTCGCGTCTGTGGTGGCGTTCCATCGACGGCGATGTCGACTCGATCGAAGGTAACTACGTGCTGCAAAAGATCGATGCCAAGCGGACACAGGTAACCTGCCGGCAAGCGGTCGCGGTGGGCTTCTGGGTCCCCGGCCCGATTCGCAAGTTGCTCGAGCAAACGGCGCTGCGACAGTCGGTGCTCGATTTCAAAGCCGCGGCCGAAGCAGCGCAAGCGACCGCAGCCACCACGCGCGGTGGCAAGAAATCGAAAGGCTGAACGGCGGATGTCGCAACCCGAATTGGCAGCGTTGCATTGCGAGCAGATTCGCGTCGAAGTCGCTGACGGCATCGCAACCATCACCCTGAACCGGCCGGAGCGCTTGAATGCGTACACGTCGCAGATGCGTCAGGAGATCGCCGCGGCCTTTGCCGCCTGCGATGCGGACGACAACATCCGCGTCGTCATCGTTACAGGAGCGGGGCGCGGCTTTTGTGCCGGCGCCGACATGGCCGCAAGCGCCGACGCCTTCGATCGCTCGAATGAAGAAGGCTACCTCGAACGCATCGCTGCGGAGCGGGCCCGCAGCACTCGGCCGTGGGAGATGACCAAGCCGATCATCGCTGCCATCAACGGCGCCGCCGTGGGGGTCGGCATCACGATGACCTTGCAATGGGACATCCGCATCGCCGCGGAAAGCGCCAAGATCGCCTTCGCCTTCGTGCGCCGCGGAGTCATGCCGGAAGCGCTCAGCACCTGGATCCTGCCACGCCTGATCGGCGTCAGTCGCGCCGCCGAGCTGCTCTACTCCGGGCGAACGCTGAGCGCCCGCGAAGCCGCGGAATACGGGGTCGTCAGTCGGGTCGTACCCGATGCGGCGCTCCTGCCAACGGTGCGCGCCTTGGCGCTCGACATCGCCCAGAACGCAGCTCCTGTTTCGGTTGCACTGACCAAGCGCATGATCTGGAGCAACCTGACGGAGCCCGATATGGCGCGCGCCGAAGTCATCGAGCAACAGCTGTTCACCTGGACCGGCACGCAACCCGACGCGCGCGAAGGCGTGCGGGCGTTTCTGGAGAAGCGTGTGCCACGTTGGTCGATGAAGCCAAGCAGCGACTTGCCGGCATTTACGCCCCGTCGGCGTCGCCCCAGTTAGACGATCTCACCTGCCGTACGTCCCCATCAGTTGCGCTTTGCCGAGGACGTTGTGCTCGACGACATGTTGGACCTCTGCCTTCTTTGCACCGGCGTGCAAGCTCGTGGGCTTGCTGAGCGCGTAGAGCTTGAAAAGGTAGCGGTGCGGCTTGCCCGGTGGCGGACACGGTCCGCCATAGCCCGGATTGCCGAAGTCGTTGCGACCTTGCTTGGCACCGCGATCGAGCACGTCCGTCACCGGAACGTTGCGCGGCAGCTCGTGCACGTCGGCCGGCAGATCATACACGCTCCAGTGCAGCCAGGCACCTGCAGGTGCATCGGGATCATCGACGATCAATACCAGGCTTTTCGTCCCGGCCGGGACATCTTCCCAGCTCAGAGGCGGCGACTGATTGGCTCCGTCGCAGGTATAACCGGTCGGGATCTTCGTACCGCCATCGAACGCCATGCTGCGAAGCGTGAACGTCCCCGCCCTCGCCTGGCTTGCGCAAAGCAAGCAAAGCGTCGACAGAAGGAAGGTTCGCGCCGCATGGCCGATCAAGCGGAGTCTTGATGCGTGCATGACACCACTTGTTCCGCGGACCGGCAATCGGGTCAAGAGGTGCCCTCGTTCACAATGTCGCTGGCAGCTCCACATCGATTCAGGTAACTTCACCCGAATATGTCCGCCGCCGTGCGATCGGCCCGATCTTTCTGGGCTTTGTTCCTCCGCTGGTTCTTCGCGCACTTTTTCCAGCTGCTGCTGGTCGCCATCAGCATCTCGCAATGGGTCGTCCTGTGGTGGTTCTTCGGCAGCACCCGAACGTCGGTGCTCGTCCACTTCATCGGGATGACGCTGGCGTACGGACTGAATCGTCAGCTCGTGGTCCGCACCCGGCAACACGGTCTAAAGAGACATGGCATCATCCGTTTGCCGCGACTCTACTACGCCGTCGCCTTCACCAGCCTCTTTTGCGCCCTGTTTCTGTTCCTCGACGCCGCTGCCTGGGCCGCGACGCGGATTTTTCTCGGAGCGCTGACCGTCGAGGCAAGCGGCGCCGGCGCCGCGCTGGCCACGGCATCGCCCATCGATACCGTCTTCCGCTGGCTTGGCCACGCGGGTACCGGCGCCATCATGTGCGCTTTCGCCTACGGTTACAGCCTCGGGCAGCAGCGCTTGAAGATCAACCAAATCAAGCTCCCGCTGCATCAGTTCGGCACCGGGCTCGACGGCTTGAGGATCGCACAGATCAGCGACATCCACATCGGCCAGAACCTGGTGCACGCCGAGCTCGAACGCTTCACCACCGAGCTCAACGCTCTACAGCCAGATTTGATTTGCATCACCGGCGACATCGCCGACTCCAACACGGCCGACCTGGATGCGTTCCTCCCCATCTTGGCAAAGCTGCAGGCTACGTACGGGGTGTTTGCGATCCTCGGTAACCACGATCACTATGCCGGGGCGGAGCGCGTCGTTGCGGCGCTGCAACGCCATACTCCATTCACCATTCTACGTGACCAGGTGGCGTCGATCGATGTACGCGGGCAACGGCTGCACGTCATCGGTGTCGACGACCGCGGGCGCGACTGGGCACGCGGCGCCATCGACGTCCCGGAGCTCCTGCAGATTCTCGATGGCCTGCCGGCGGAAGAACCGAAGATCCTGCTCAGCCACCGTCCCGATGTCTTTCCGCAAGCCGCCGGTCGTGGTGTGGCGCTTACCCTGTCGGGCCACACGCACGGTGGTCAATTGGCCATGCCTTGGTTCAACGGACGCTACCGCAATCTCGCCGAGTTCATCACGCCGTTCGATCGTGGATTGTACGAGCGCGACGGACGCTTCTTGTATGTGAACTGCGGTCTCGGTGTAACCGGGCAACGCATCCGCCTTTGCACGCCGCGTGAAATCAGCATCGTTGAAGCGGCGGCTTCGCCGCCGTAACCGATGTCGGGATCACCGGATCCAGCCGTCGGCCTTTGCAGCACCTGCCGAATGGCCAAGCGCGTCAGCAGCGCGCGCGGCTCGGTCTTCTTCCTGTGCAGCCGCGCCGAGCACGATCCCGCTTACCAACGCTATCCTCGCCTTCCGGTAACCGATTGCCGTGGTTTCGAACACGGTCCGGCGCAGCAGTAAGGATGTCTACAACCCCTCGACCGCGTGCGCATGGCGGGCCATGAGGGCCGCGGGACAGAGGTAGATGAACGTCTTCGAAACGAGGATAGCGATCAGCACGTCGTCGATGAACCCCGGTACCCAAGACGAGTCGGGTATCAAGTCGACGGGCGCCAGCCAGTACAACAAACCGATCGCCAGCAGCAGGCGCGGCAAGTTCGGCATGCGGCGATCAATGCTGATGCGAAAGAACAGCCGGACTCCATGGCGCACGTCGACTCCGAAACGGTGCGCGCTAAACTGCCGTAGATCCATCATTCGCATGTCGATCACCGAAGCGAGCGCCACCACGATTGTGAACACTGCCGTCGACAGCAGAAGCCAGATCCACACCAAACCGGCACTTTGGAGCGCGGCGCCGAAGCGTCCCAACAAATGTTCCGAGCGCGTCGACAACCGGCTGACGTAGCGATCGAGGCTCGGCATCCCGGCCGACACGATCGCGCCGGAGTCCTTCATGCCCTGCACGCCCACGGCGTGTGTCGTCGTCACCGGCATGGCCAGGAACAGCAACGCCATCAAAAGACTGCCGGCGACGTTTCGCATTGCCATTTTTCTTTATCTCTCGACTGCAGAACTGCGTGAATGAGGGCTGACGAAATCGAGTTAGCACCAGTTTACCTCGTGTGTAAATAGACCTGATTGCCGGCGGGGGGCGGTTGCAAAGGTTCGCCTCGCAGACCATGTTGGCTTGGCAATGCCGTCGTTTCGTCAACGCCTGAGTCCGGCGCGGCAGCGAGTTTACGATCGCAGTAACGCGACGACCTCGATCCCCCTGAAAGCGTCGCCCGAGTTGCGCATCGCCGTCGGCAAGCTGCCGGAGGCCCTGGCAACCGCCGATCCACACCGTGTGCAGGACGCCTCACAGTATATCGCCGACGAGATATGCCGGCTGCTGCGCGTACCGCGCGTCGGCATCCAGGTCCAAGGCACGCGGCCCTCCAACGCACGCGGCGAGCTCCACGGGCTCTACACACCGCTCAACAACGGCAGCGCGACGATCAAGGTTTGGATGATTACCGCCAAGCTCGGGAAGGTCGTGGCATTCAAGACCTACCTGCGCACGCTGCTGCACGAAATCTGTCACCACCTCGACTACGCCCTGCTCCGACTATCGGATTCACTGCACACGGACGGCTTCTACAAACGCGAGAACAGTCTTTTCTATCAAATTGGCGGGGCAACGGTCGGAAGCAAAGCGACAGCAAAACCAAGCGACGCAGAAGCGTCGTGGAGTTCTGGGATCGTGCGGTCCTGAGGGTTGAGCCCCGAAGACCTCAAACCCCCAAGACCCCACGCCCTCAATGCTTCAGAGTGCCGCTTCGAACAGCCCCGCCGCACCCATACCGCCGCCGATGCACATCGTCACGATGCCCCAGCGTTTCTTCTGGCGCTGTAATTCGAGGAGCAGCGTGCCGACCATGCGCGATCCGGTCATGCCGTACGGGTGGCCGATCGAGATGGCCCCACCGTTGGGGTTGAGCTTGGCGGGATCGATTCCCAGACGGTCGCGGACGTAGACGGCCTGCGACGCGAAGGCTTCGTTGAGCTCGACGATGTCGATGTCGCTGATCTTCAAGCCGTGCTGTTTGAGCAGCTTGGGCACCGCAAACACCGGGCCGATGCCCATCTCGTCGGGTTCGCAGCCGGCAAAAACACAACCGCGGAAGAAGCCGAGCGGCTTGATCCCGAGGGCTTTGGCGCGATCGGCCGAAAGGATCAACGTCGCCGAGGCGCCATCGGAGAACTGCGAAGAGTTGCCGGCGGTCACGCTGCCGCCTTCTTTGAAGGCGCCGGGCAACTTCGCCAAACCCTCGGCTGTGGTTTCGGGGCGGTTGCATTCGTCGCGATCGACGGTCGCTTGCTTCTGCGACTTCTCCCCGGTGGCCTTATCGGTGACCTCCATGGTCACCGTCATCGGCGCGATCTCATCCTTGAACTTACCGGACTTTTGCGCTGCCGCCGTCCGCTGTTGCGACGCCAACGCCAGCTCGTCTTGCTTGTCACGGCTGACTTTGTAGCGGTCGGCAACGATTTCGGCCGTCAACCCCATCGGCATATAGATGTCCTTCTTGTGGTCGAGCAGCCAGGGGTTGAAGAGGTTCTTCTTGTTGAAGTCGTTCTGCATCATGGTGATCGACTCGAGGCCGCCGCCGATCACCGCATCGGCGCCTTCGACCTGAACCATATGGGCTGCAACCGCGACGGCGTTCAAACCCGACGAGCAGAAACGGCTGACCGTCGTGCCCGGGACGTTGACCGGCAACCCGGCCATGACGGCGACGTTGCGCCCGACGTTAAAACCTTGCGGCCCTTCGGGAAAGCCGGTGCCCATCACGACGTCCTCGATTTCCGACGGATCGAGCTGCGGGGTCTTGCGCAACACGTCCTTGACGCAGTGCGCTGCCATGTCGTCGGGGCGCGTCAGATTGAATGAACCACGGAACGACTTGGCCAAGCCGGTCCGCGAGCTGGCTACAATCACCGCTTCACGCATTGTTGGAGTCTCCTCTATCCGAAATTTGCCCCCGTGCGCGCTCCGCTGAGCTCGGCGCCACCAGCCGAGCTGGCGCTGCCTCCAAACAGCGGAGTACCATCCGTTGTTCCGACGGGGAATGTCCGTACTTTCTCAGGAGCGCGCGGTTGTTGCAAGCCACGCGGCCGCAACGTTAGCCTTGGCGGCATGATCAACCGGGTCCGCAAATCGACAGCGCGCGGCATTGTCTGGTCCTTCTGCACTCTTGCGGTGCTCGCATTGACCACAGCTTCGGCGTGGGCCAGCGCTCGGACCATCGAGGTCCCATTACGCTTCGACAGCGTCTTCCTGCGCCAGGCACTCGAGGTCCAGCTCTACACCACGGCAACCAAGAAGGCGGTACTGTGGGACGACGGTACGGGCTGCGGCTTTTTGAAGCTACGCGAACCGGTGGTGTCGACCGCCGGCACGCGCCTGCGGATCGTAACCCGCGGCGAGGCACGGGTCGGTACGGCGATCGGCGAGCAGTGCTTGGCGCCGGTGCAGTGGGACGGTCGCATCGAGATCCTCGAAGAGCCGGTCATTTCCGAGGATCAAAGCGCCCTCAGCTTCCGCGTCGTCGAGTCGAGCCTCTACAACACCGACGGCAAGAAACCGCTCTTGAGCGGCGTCATCTGGGATCTCGTCAAACGCTACGCCCAGCCGAGCTTCGAGACGGTGCGCATCGATCTCAAGGCGGCAACCTCCGACCTGCGCGAGATCCTGCCTCTGGTGCTGGCGCGCGACGATAGGCCGCGCATCGAACGTATGATCGACTCGCTGCGCCTGACGGATGCCAACGTGACCGACCAGGGTGTCGCCGTCACCATCCATCTCGCCGTCGAACCCAACAACGCACCGACCCCAGCGGCCGAGCCGACCCTGAGCCCGGAAGAGCTGCAACACATCGACGCAGCGCTCAATCATTGGGATTCGTTCCTCACCTTTGTCATCAAGCGACTGTGGGCCGACACGCTAATCTCCGATCTGCGCCAGCCGATCGCCGACGTTCTGATCGAAGCGCGCTACGACATTCTGGAAGCCCTCGCCCCCGCGGAATCGGACAAACCGGATTCGGTACCGGCACTGTTCGTCAAGACCTGGCAGAGGCTGGCGCCGGTGGCGCGCGAGAGTGCCTCGCGCCAGCCGGGTAGCACGGCTTTGCGCTACGTCAGCTTCCTCTCGGCGGGCGATGCGCTGGTCGCACTGCAGCAAGCGGGCCCCGATATCGGCGTCGACATCTCCGCCGACGGCTTGCGTCGTCTGGTGCGTATCGTCGCTCCGGCCGAAACCTCCGATCCGTTGCAGTACGACACCGCCGTCGATCCATCGTTGCGCGTCTTGCTGGGATTCGGACCGCCGCTGCCGGCGCCCGACTTATCGGGTGCGCCGGAAGACGAGAGCTGGTGGCACGGTCTGTTGCGGGTGCGGCAGGCTTGGGCCGTCGGCGAAGGCCCGCCCGCCGACGCGCTACGGCACTGGGTCGCGTTGCCGGAATCCCTGTCGTCGTATCTGGCGGCGGTACGCGGGGTGCTGGACCTGGCCACGCAGGCAACCCTCGAATCGGCGCAGCTCGAAGAGCGCCATCGCAACGTCTACCGCAACGCGGTGCTGGCAACCGCGTGGCAGGAAAGCTGTTGGCGCCAGTTCATTCTCAAGAGCGGCCAAATCACCTATCTGAAGTCTTCCGTCGGTGCTTCCGGAATGATGCAGGTCAACGAACGGGTCTGGCGCGGTGTCTACGATCTGCGCGGTTTGCGCTGGGACATCAGCTACAACGGTCGCGCCGGAGCCGAGATTTTGTTCCGTTACATGAACGACTACGCCATCGCCAAGAAGGAGGAGAAGGCCTCCGGCAGCGTCGACAACCTGGCGCGCGCTGCCTACGCCATCTACAACGGTGGCCCGGCGGCCATGGCGCGCTATCGCAAGAGCAGCACCCGGCCGAGTCTCAAGAAAATCGATCAGCTGTTTTGGACGAAGTACCAGGAGGTCAGCAAAGGCAACTTCGACGTAAAGAGTTGCTACTCCGGGGGAGAGTGAAGCAGGAAGCTCTCACAGCTTGACCGCTTCGACGCAGCGCTTGAATTCGCGATACCAGTTCGTCCTCGTCCCCAGTTGCTTGAGATAGGCGTCCAGACCCATCAGCGCGCGGACCAGGAACACCCGGTGTCCCGGATCTTTGAAGATGCGATTCTCGATCGCGATGCTGGCGACCTCCATCCCCTTCTCCATCGTATTGTACTTGCGCGGGTCGAATTCGCGGTCGGTCAACACCGGCTCGAAGATGATCTCCATGATGCGAATCATCGGCTCCGGCTTGTCACCCGGGTCGATGTAGTCGAGGGCGACCAGAGCCTGCGCCGTCTCTTGTTTGTCGTGCGCCAGGATGCCGCGCCCCAGACGCACGTAGGCTTTGCGAATGTTCTCCGGAAAGATACGGATGGAACCGAAGTCGAGCATCACCAGCTTCGGATGGTAGGTAACCAGATAGTTTCCAGGGTTGGGATCGGTATGCAGCGTGCCATACTCGAAGATCTGCCGCCACACGATCCGGAAGTATTTCAGCGCCAGCCAGTCCTTGAGCTCTTGATCGACGCCCGGCCCGAGAATCGAGCTCAGGGGATAGCCGTCGACGCATTCCATTGTCAAAACCCGGCGTGAGGAGAAATCGGGATAGACCTCGGGAATGACGACTTCGTCGTCGTCTCGGAACATGCGCTGGAACAGCGCGATGTTGCGCGCCTCATTGACGTAATCGAGCTCCTCGTAAAGCCGCTCCTCGAGCTCGTTGTACACTTCGGAGGAATCAACCTTCTGGCGCATGACGTCGCGGCCGATGAGATTGATCGTCTGCAGCAGCGCCTTGATGTTCTGCAGGTCCTGTTTCACCGTCTCCTCGACGCCCGGGTATTGGACCTTGACGACGACGTCTTCGCCGCTCTTCAGGCGCGCTTTGTGCACTTGGCCGAGCGAGGCAGCCGCAAAGGCGTCGCGTGAGAACTCGGCAAACAGGTCTTCCGGCGCGTGCCCGAGCTCTTTGGTGATCTGGCGTCGAATCAGCGAGTACTCCATCGGCGGCACGGACGACTGCACCGAGGAGAGAACGCTCAACACTTCGCCCGGCAGGATGTCGTCGCGCATCGACAGCAGTTGCACCAGCTTGGTGAAGGCGCCGCGCAGCTCTTTCGAACGCTCGACGATCTTCAGGGCATTCTTCACATGCGTATCGAGCAGCGTCTGCTGGCGCTTGTCGGACGATTGAAATGGTGCCCGCAGGGCGTTCCACAAGTAGCTCGACCCGACGGACGTCGCGAGCTCGCCGACCTTGAAGACGCGCTTCGCGCGCCCCTTGGTAATCTCACCCGTGGCGCGCTTCTCAGCAGCCATGTCTGTCACTGTCCGCGGGACACGATTCCCGCGCCAAAGAACAAGTCTCGAGAACAACGTTCCTAGGCGGCATCTTCTCTCTCCGAGAGCTTGCTATCTGTTTCAGCGCGATCACAAAAGAGGTCTCACGACCGGCGCGCCTTGCCGCGCGCCTTGCTCTTGCGCCTCGCAGCCGTCCAGCCAGCCCGTTCCATCTGTGGTTTGGGATTGAAGACCAATGCTCCCGGATCGACGTCCTTGCGCACCGTGGTACCGGTCGCAATGTAGACGTCGTCACCGATCGTAATCGGCGCCACTAGTTGCGAGTCGCTGCCGACCTGAACGCGTTTGCCGATGATCGTCCGCGATTTAACGAAGCCGTCGTAGTTGCAGGTGATCGTACCGGCCCCGATATTCGTCTCGGCGCCGATCTCCGTGTCGCCGAGGTAGGCAAGGTGACTGGCCTTCACGCCGCGCTCGAGCACCGCGTTCTTGGTCTCGACGAAGTTGCCGATGCGGACGCCGTTTCCCAGCTGCGTTCCCGGTCGCACCTGCGCGAAGGGACCGATCATCACGTCGGAGCTGATCACCGCGTCGGCGATCACCACACCCAACTTGACGTGCGTTCGGTCGCCGACACGGCTGTTGTCGATGATGCAGCTGCCGTCGATGCGACAGAGCTTGCCGATGCGTGTCTGGCCGTGCACAGTCGTGTTCGGACCAATCGTCGTATCGCGACCGATGACGACGTCGGGACCGATGTACGCCGTCGCCGGATCCTCGAAGGTCACTCCCGCGTCCATCCAGCGTTGAACGATCATCGTTCGCAGTGTCTGCTCGCGGGCTGCCAGATCGCGACGGTCGCTGATCTGCGCCCCTTCCCCCGCCGTAGCCGGCGCAGCGGCGATACGCGCACCATCCTTGCGGGCGATGGCGATGATGTCCGTCAGATACAGCTCACCCTGGGCGTTGTTCGGCTTCAGCCGGCGCAACGCCGAAAAGAGGAAGTCGCGATCGGCACAATAGACGCCGACATTGATCTCGCGGATGGCGCGCTGCTGCGGAGTACAATCGCGCTCTTCGACGATACCGGCCACGCGTCCCGAATCGTCGCGGGCAATGCGACCGAAGCTGGTCGGATCGGCGACGCTCTCGGTCAGCACGGAGACGGCGGCGCCGGCGCGCTGGTGGGCTCGCACCAGACGCGTGAACGTCTGCGGCAGGAGAAACGGCAAGTCGCCGTAGATCAGCAGCAGGTCGCCCCGAAAGTCGCGCAGGGCTGAGCGCGCCATCGACACCGCGTGACCGGTGCCGCGCTGCTGGCGCTGCAAGGCCGTGCGTACGTTGTAGCGAGCGCAGGCGGCGCGCACGGCGTCGGCTTGATGGCCGACGATGACGACGATGGGATCGACCTTGGCCGTTCGCAACGCCGCCAGGGGATAGGTGATCAACGGACGCCCACCCAGACAATGAAGCACCTTCGCGGTCTGAGAACGCATGCGGGTTCCCAGGCCTCCGGCAAGAACGATGGCTCCGACAGGTCGTACGCGCGGCATGATTCACTTCTTATAGCCAGGCCGGTGTTGGTCGCCAATCGCGATCTGCGCCACCCGTCGGTTCCGAGGTTCCGAGGCGACTTACAAATTCCGCCGCCTTCGCCTATGAAGCGGTCCATGTTGCGGCTGGTCGCTTGGATGGCGGGGGTCTGGCTGTTTGGGCTGATCGCAACTACAGCCACAGCTGCCTGCACCGGCGACTGCAACGGCGATGCGGAAGTCACGATCGACGAAGTCATCCGCGGCGTCAATCTCGCCCTGGAGGTATTGCCGATCAGCGCTTGCCCGAGCTTCGACGCGAACGGCGACGCGGCCGTAACCATCGATGAGCTTGTGGCCGCGGTCAACGCGGCGCTTTTCGGTTGTCCGCCGGCTTCCACCGCCACGCCGACGCTGCCGCTGCAAACGCCCACCGCCACGGCAACGCCAAGCGCGACCAACGCGCCGCCAGTACTGACGCCGCTGCCGATCTACCGCACCTTCCCCGGCTACCCGATCGCCCTGCCCCTCCCCGTCGTCGACCCGGAAGGCCAGCCGTTGCAGTGTTCGGCAGGCGCCCTACCGATGGGGGCTCATTTCGATGACCAATCGCAGACGTTCGAGTGGACGCCGAGCAACGATCAACTCGGACCTTTCTACGTCCCGTTCTCGTGCACCGACCCGGCTTCAAACTCGGTTGCCGGCAGCCTCGTCTTCAAGGTTCAAGCGCTCGATCGCTGCGGCACACCCGTCTGCGATCCGGCCAGCGGCTGTACACAGCCACTGCCTGCACTCGATACGACCTGTTGCGCCGACGGCCCGCTGGCCCGTGTCGCTGAACCGAGCGCCGACTGCCCGGAGGCCCTGGTCGTCTTTGTCGGTGACAACCAGGATGCGGGGTTCGGACGCTTACAAAACTGCGACCGCAAACGCGTCCTCAACATGGCGCAGAGCGCCGCGCAGGTTCGTTTTCACGTCCAAGCCCGCTGCATCAGCCATGACGATCGAGCGCGATTCCGTGCCCGCCTCGAAACTGCCAAGCGCGTTCTGTTCGACCAGGAGTACCGAATCTCCCCGACGCCGGCCGCCGACGGCTTCGACGAGCGGCTGGGGATCCCGTTCTCGGTCGATCGCCTGACTACGCTTCCCGACTTCACCGACATCGAAGGAGCGGAGGCGAATCTGACGGTCACGCTGCGGGACGCGCGCAATGTAACCGTCACCGAAACGTTGCGCTTGTTGCTGACCTTTACGCCGGTTGCCGACTTACCCGACGTGGATCCGACGCCGACTCAAGCGCCGAACTGACCTTGCTGCCGTTCCCGGGCTAGGCGAGGTCCTTCATCCACTGATAGGTTGGATGATTGGTCCACGCCAGAATCTTGCGTGGGTTGGTGACGACGCGCACATCGGCAAGCACCTTCGTCTGGCACGCCAAGCGGATGTGCTCGCCTTCCCAGCTGCACTTGCGTTCGTCGCAGCGCGTGCGTTGCGACACAGCCTGCGGGTCCTCGACCAGAATGCGGCACGTTCCGCACAAGCCGTTGCCTCGGCAGTTGACCAGGTTATTGGGAAAGACGTAAACGTCGATTCCGTTCTCACGCGCCAGGTCGCGCAAGTTGGTGCCGACCGGACATTCTACCGCTTGCTGCTGCTTCACGAAGTACACGACGGGCATGAATCATCTCCTCCAACCGACGGCTTGCCTATCAAGAACAGGCGGCCAGCTTCAAGTGCGCTGGGCGTTGCGCTGCGCTCTCAAGCCTTGGGCTTGACCTCACCGTAAGCGCCGCGGAAGTACAGCAGCGGCGGCGCGTCGCTGCAATCCGCCGACTCCACCTGGCCGATGAACACCGTGTGATCGCCGGCATCGATAACGTTGATGGCGCAACAGTCGACGTAGCCGGCGCTGCCGTGAAGCAACGGCGCGCCGGTGGCACTGCGGTGCGTCGGCAGGTCGCCGAACTTGTCGCCGCCCGACACTGCAAAACGCCGCGACAGATCCTCCTGGTCGCGGCTCAGGAAGTTCACGGCAAAAACTTTCGAGGCATGGCAGTGGACATGACTCTCGCTGCGCTTGTCGACGCACACCAACACCAGCGGCGGTTCCAATGACACCGACGTGAAAGCCGTCGCCGTCAGACCGTAGGGCTGACCGTCTTCCCCCAACGTCGTCACCACCGTCACGCCGGCGGCAAAGCTTCCGAGAACCCGCCGGAACGTCTGCTTGTCGATGGGCACGGCTGATTCCTTTCTACTGGCTGAAGTTGGAACTTGAGGATGCGAGATTTGAGAATTGCGCATAACCGCCGGATCCTCAAATCTTCCAATCCTCAAATCTCAAATTCTTGTTGTCGCTCACGTCCCCCACACCGCCGCATTCACCAACGGTCCGCCGGCACGCCACATGTGGCACGAATCGACGGCCGCGTGCGGTCCCTCGGCGCGGCGCGGGCGCTGCTCGATCTCCTCGGCCAGACTCGGGAAGCACTGAATCATCGCCGGCGCCATCATGAACAGCAGATGCTGCAACGGTTCGAGGCCGGCGGTCTGTGCGTACACGGCCTGCACCTGAGCCGTGTACCCTTTGAGCAGCGGCTTGCCGACGAGCTGTGCCGCCGTTGGCTCGCTCTGCCACTCTCCCTTCCTCGAGCTCTTCGTCGATCGGCAAGGCGTCGGCTCCGGGCCGGTAGTGCAGGTCGAACAAGGCTCCGCGCAACACCAGACTGAGCCCTTCGCCTTTGAGACCATCGATGATCAGGCTGCGTGAAAACAGCGGTCCGCCCGCAGCCGGCGCCGTCGGATGCAGCCTCTGCTGGCGCTCGCAGACCAGCTCGATGGTCGGGCCGATCATGCGCAGCATGGTGAAGATATGAAAGCAGCCGCGTGGTCCGCCGATGTCGGCACCGAGCCGCGGCCCGAAGCCGTCGCGCAACGACGCCCCGACCAGCCGTTGGACATCCGGCAGGCGATCCGGGCAGCCTTCGCCGCGCGTCGCCGCCGCGGCGGTGAACGGAAAGGCCGACATGACGGGTTGGATTTCGCGGATCAGCAAGGCGCGCGGGTCGACGACCATACGCACCGCCATGTCGTGGACGACGCCTGGCCCCTGCAACTTGCCGAGCATCGGCACGACGCCGCGCTTGCGCAAATCGAGGATGCGGCCTTCGGCGACGACACTGTCCGCCGCACCCCAAGCGATACGCAAAGACAACATCCGCGTGTGCAAAGGTGTCAGCTGCATACTGAAAGTTCGGCAGCTGTCTAGAAAAACGACAGGCCCAACAAGGCGACGGCGAAATAGGCGGCGATCACCGCCGCACCGGCATAGTCCTTCGCGGCGCGCTGTCCGAAGAACAGGCAAATCAAAGCAAACGCCGAGACGCAGACACCGAGCTCGGCGACCCCGACGCCACGATGCCGGAAGCTGAACGTCAGCAGCCCGAGCGTGCACAGGCCGCCCGCCGTCGCTTCGATGGCCGTGATCACCTTGAGCATCAGCGGAACCATGTCGGCCAACGGGCTGTTCTTGAAGTGATCATTGAAGTACGCCAGGTTGCTGTCGCGATCGACGAGCTTGTCGATCGCCGATTGCAAGAAGGCTACAGCAAAGAACGCCGTCACCAGGAGGCGTGCCACGAGCTCTGGTTCAAACATCCGTCACCTACACTAGGCTAGTCGAGAGTCGACAGTCTACCGTCGAGAGCTCAAAGACTTTGGCCTCGCAACAACAACTGTCGACCGTTGACTGTAGACTCGATTGCTTTTGTCAATGAGATTCATGAGGCGAGCGGCATTCGTCTACCACTTGCGTTGGCGACGAACAAGCAAGGGCTGGCGTGTCGACGCTACTTCTGAGGTTGTTGCGCGAACACCTGGAAGGTCTCGTTTCCCGGATAGTACAGGAGCGCCTTCTTGGCGTACGGCCTGGCGTCGCCGATCTCGGAGTAGCTTTTCAGGGCGGTGACCATGGCGCCGTATAGCGTATTCGGTTCATGCCCGAGCTCGAGGGCGCGCAAGTATTCCCGCAGCGCGTCTTCGAACTGTCCGCTGGCGTGCAAGCAGGCACCGATGCCGGCGCGGGCCTCCGCGTCGTTGGGCGATTTTTGCAAAACCTTCTCGAACTCGGCTCGCGCAGCGGCGGGACTCTGAGCGAGAAACAAGCCCTTGCCCAGAGCCAGATGCATCTCGGCATCGTCGGGCTTGAGCTCGACGGCGCGCTTCAAATGGCTCAGCGCCTGCGCCGCGTCGTTCTTGCGCAAATAAACAATACCTGCCTGCTTGTGCGTCTCGGCATTCGTTGGTTCCGCCGTCAGGGCCTTGGCGTACTGCGCCAACGAGTCGTCGAGACGGCCCGACTCGGCATAGGCGGATGCCAGCAAAGCCATGAGACGCGGATCTTGAAAAATCGCCACGGCTTTCTCGAGCTCGGCGATCGCCTGGTTGAAGTCGTGGCGGCGATACGCCACGACGCCATTCGCCGCGTGGTTGGCAAACGGACTGCCCTCGCCGATCGGCGCTGCCTTCGACGCATCGTCCGCCGCCAGGACCCGCGTAACGCACGGCGTGATCGCCAGCCAGCCGACGGCAACCGCGGTCATCAGCTGGCGCCACCGTGGTGCGCACGCCGGGGAAAACGAAATTCGCGGCCGTGCGATCAATCAGCACCTTCGACCTGAATGTCGAGCTGATCCATACCCGTCCTACCGCCGGGAGCCGTAGCCCTGAGGATCACGGTGTAGTCCCCAGGCTTCTTGTAGACGTGAACGGCCTTCACTCCCATTTCCTTGCGGCTGCCGTCGCCGAAGTCCCATTCGTAGCGCAGGCCCGGAATGTTCTCGCTGTCGTAGACGTCGCCCGTGAGCTCGACCTTCAACGGCGGCGGACCGCTGGTGGGGTCGGCATCGATATCGACGATCAGCTTGAGAAGGATCGGCGGCAGCGGCGCGGCTGGGCTTACCTTGGGCTTCGACTTAGCCACAGCCGGCCCTGCCATCGGCGCAACTGCCATGAGCAGCACCAGAACAATTCCGGAGGGAACGCGCGCAATCGATTTCCAAACTCGAACACACATACTGAAATTCCTCTACTACTGAGCTGGTGTGGGCGTGGCACGGCCGAGATTCATGCCGCGCAACGCTTGCATGAGCATCGCCTGCATGTCGCGCGCCCGAGCGATGTCGCCGAAACTGAACGCACCGCTCTTGGGAACGTAGTTGATGGCGACCTTGCTGCCGGTCCACATCAGCATCGAGTCGGTGGTTCGCGTCGGCATCCCAAACGTACCGGTCAGATATCGCGTCACCTCGTCTTTGTCGGGGCACAACGCTTGGATCTCGTAGAGCTCGAGATGTCCGCCGAAGAAACGCATCTCGAGACGACAATCCTTGAGCCGACCGATCTTCTGCCCGGTCAGTTGATAGCTCTCGAGAGCCAGTGCCTGGTGCTGCGCCGGCGTCGGGTGCGGCAGCATCTTGGCTTGCGGATAAACCTTCAAGAGCTCGGCCGGCGTCATCCCGAAGCGCGCCTTGTTGATTCCGGCGGGCTCATCGAAAGCCACACCCGGCCGCGCGCTAAAGATCAGGATCCCGGCTAGCAAGACTAAACTCAAGCGCTGCGTCCCGTTTGGGTTACGACGGCACCACGCTACGTGGCTTTGCCCACCGATAGGCCTACGGCTCGCCCCAACCACTGAAGTGGCGGGCTCAACAAACGAGGCCCGTCTTCGCGGGCCCGGGAACGCAAGCAATAGCCGGCGCAGGCCGGCTTCGTGTGTGGAGCCCCCGACCTTGGTCGGCGGGTCCGAAGGAATTGGTGGGCAAAGCCGCGATACGTGCATCGACATGACTCTTCTCATTGGCGTTCGACGCGCAGAAATGCAACGGGGGATGGGGCTTGGTGCCCCATCCCCCGCTCGTCGAACAGCTAGGATCGTTGTCGATTACTTGCAGCTCAGCTCGAAGTTCAGGGCGCCGTCAAACGGCTGAGGATTCCCCGGGGTGAGCTCGAGCTTGAGGTTGAGGATGGTGGCCGCAGACACCATCTTCAAGCCGCTGAGGCTGCCGCCCCTGTATTTGGCGCAGGCGTTCATCGGATGCCCGCCGCTGACCGGACCCAGCGAGAAGTCGTTGACGATCGGTGGACCGCCGCAAACGCCGGCGTTGCAGAGTCCCGGAGAGGTGCAGTCCGCATCTTGCATGCAAGCCTGGCTCGGGTTGTTGTTGCAGCAGCTCTTTTGAATCAGCGCGTCTTTGATGGTCGCCGTGGCGTCGCCGCTGGTCAGAGGCACGGTGAACGACGCGGTCGGCGCGACCGTATCGTCGTCGGTGCACGGAAGGCCGTCCAAGCCCATGTCGGAAGCGCTGGTGATGATCTTGAACTGCAAGGTCACCAGGTCGATGCAGTCGCCCGGCGTCGAGCCACCGGTAACCGAGACGTGGTACGGACCGTTCTGGGTGCCGGGGAAGAAGCCGTCTTGCTTTGCGTCCGACTTCAAAGCGCCGCAACCGTCTTGCGTCCCACTGATTCCGGTTGCAGCGATGTGATCCTGACAGACCGTGGCATCGTTCTTCACACCGAGACCGCCGGGGCTGCAATCGCACCAGCCTTCGGCGCTGACGATGTCGACACAGACTGCCGAGACGAGCGTGTCGAAAGGAGAAATCGGAATCGGCGGTTGCGGCGCATTGAGGCCCTTGGCAGGACCGCCGACGAGGTAAAGCGTATTGGATTCCGCCTGGAAGGCGGCACCGGCGCCGAGGCCGGGGAACATGTTGCAGGGAGCCGTGGAACCCGGGCAGTCGGTATCCTCCATGCACGGGGCGCCGCCGGGGCTGCCGCCGTTGTAACACGTGCCCGTGGACGGACCCGGACGGCAAACTTCTTGAGTGAAAGCGCCGAAGATCGGAATCGGCAACGGTCCGAGCGGAATGATGTTGTCGAGGGTGGGGGATTGCAAGGTCACTTGGCTCTTCGTCGGGATGCAGCTGTCGGCCATGTTACAGGCGCCGTGCGGATTGCTCGTATCACAAGCGGTGGCCGGGGGCGTGGCGTTGACCGTGCAGATACCGGCGGTGTCGATCGAGCAGGTCGCGCTCTTGCACTCGACGCCGAAGCGGCACAGGTTCGGACGGTAGACGTTGGTTGCCTCTTCACCAGGATCAAGCGGCGAGCAGCTGGTGTTCCCCTTGGCTGGAGGAGCCGGAACGTCGACGGTAGCCGAAGCCGCGTCGGCGAACAGTGACAAGAGGTCCGGGGTCTGATTTTGCAGCTGCTTGATCGTCTGGCTCTCGATGGCGAACAGCAGCCAATCGGTCATGAACTTGCCGCCGCCGTTGACGTCCGCCTTGCCGTCGGCCGGCACGGGCTGCAGGTCGACCGGAGCACTCGACGTCGGCGGCGCGATGCTCAGCGCCGCACCACCCGAGGTCAGGTGCTGCAAGCCGGTGAAGACCGCCAGGTCGGCGTCCTCACAGGTCTTCGCCCCTGTGCCACTGGGTTGGCGAAGCTTTTCGATATCCGCCCGGAACTTGTTGACGAACGACTTGCCAGGCTTGGCGCTCGTGACGTCGTAGACTTTAGCCAGGTAGCCTTCACATTTCGCAGCCGCTTTGGCCAGGCATCCAGCCGCCCCGCTGCAGAGCGTATCGCCGAGAGTGCTCACCGTGCCCTTCACCTTTTCTTGGCGAATCGTATCGGCGCACTTTTGAACGGCCCCGTACATCTGCTTTTGCAGGTTGATGCCCTCGATCTGCAACTTGTTCTGGCATTTGTACAGATCGGCCCGACTCGGCCCAGCCGATAGAGCCAGAAGCCCCGCGACCGCAGCCATCATTCCAAACCTTCTCATAAAAGACCCCTCCTCGTTAGGGTTTACTGAATGACACCGGAGCGGCGCGATCCACACGGACACGCTTCCTGCCCCCCAAAAAACTCGGCAAAACCTTAAACCAATACCGCTAAGTTTGATTACGGCTGATACTGTAGGCCCCCGACCTTTGTCAAGAAACTTTTGACGCACCGGCGTACCGCGGCAAGGGACGTCACATTACTGGCATTGCAGCGTAATGGTCCCGGCGGCATCCAGGCTTGAGGCGCTGGATATCGGCAGGTCGAGGATCGGGAAGCCGAACCCCAATTTGCCGGCCGTCAGCGTGCCCGCGTCGATGTTGTCGCAACCAAATGGGGTGCCGACGACGCTAAGAACACATGGACTGGACCCCACGGGCCCGCATCCGGTGGCCGAGGTCGTCAGCATCCCAGTGCCGTTGTCGACATCGAAGATCGTGATGCTGGTCGTACCGGTGGTCACGGTACCGGTGATCGAGATCAAATCGTCGCCGTCGACGTTGCAAGGGACAGTTTCCACCGGGCAGACGTTCGGAGGCGTCGGCGTTGGCAGTTGCGTCGGCGCCACCGGCGTATTCGTGGGCTTCGGCGTGCTCGGTGCCGGCAGGATGCGCAGGCAGAGACTCTCGGTAAGCTGCATTCCACCCGCAGCGAACTCGCCGCTCTCGGTCCAATGAACCGGACTGTTGCAGACACCCGGATGCGGATCGTGGCGATCGCAATGTTGATTTGCGGCCGGACATTCAGCATCACGCGCACATACGATCGGGGCGGGATTGTCACACGTGTCGCCGCCGCCGCAGTCGCTGTTCTGATCGCACGGCTTCAGCGCGCTGCTGCATTGGCCGCTGTCGCGACAGGCATTACCGTCGCAATGCGGGTTGGCCAGCGGACAGTCGGTGTCTTGCGTACATGGATGAGTGTGGTTGCACGAGTCGCTGCCGCCGCAGTCACTGGCTGCGTCGCAGTCCTTCAGAGTTTGAGCGCAGGTGCCGCTGGCGCGACAGAATCCATACTTCTCGAGCTTGGCCTTCGACGTCAGTCCTCCCGGCAGCTCGGTCGTAGCCGAACAGTCCGGATCCTGCGGAAACTCGCCCGACGTGTCCGGCGCCAAACTGGTATTGTGATCCTGCTGAATGGTGGAGTTGTAGTTAGGTGCACCGCCGTCGCAATCGATGAAACCGGTACTGTCGTTGCTCAGGCGGGCACAAAGGAAACCTAGGCCGAGCGGTAAGGTCACGCGATCGAAGTGGGTACCGGCTTGCGGGATCGTGATTGGGCGGACTCCGTCGGCGCCCATCGCGCCGAAATCCCAGGTTTGATGCCCCGTGAGGTTGACGGGTAAGCCGAGCGACCGCGCCTGCAGGAACACCTTCGAGGACCTCAGGTTACACACTCGCTCCGAGCCGCTGTTCGTTGTGGGAGTGGCCGTAGCCGTGGCAGCGATTGTCGGGCTGTTGGTTCGCGTCGCCGTTGCGGTTGCAGGCAAGTTCCCGGTCGGCGTCACCGACGGGCTCGGCGTGATCGTCGGGGTCAGGGTGATGGTCGGGCTCAGAGTGATGGTCGGCGTGGACGTTGGTGTCGCCGTGTTGCCGATCGTCGCCGTGTTCGTCGGCGTGAAGCTCGGGGTGCGCGTACGGGTGATCGTCGGGGTGAACGTCGACGTGAACGTCCGGGTGATCGTCGGAGTGTTGGTCGGTGTGTTGGAACGGTTCGGGGTGTTGGTCGGCGTCGGCTTCGGCGACGCGGTCTTGGTGTAGGTCGGCGTGAATGTTCTGGTCGCTCGCGACGTAAACGTGAAGCGCGGCGTGCGCACCGGTGTTGCGGTCGGTTCGATGGCTTGACGGACAATGGCCTGAATCCCATCGTCGGCCGCGGCCAGGGCGACCGCCTTGTCGTTGACCTCCTTGACGCTGGCGCCCGACACGTCGCCCGGCAGATCGCGGATCGCCTGCACCAGGGCGCTGATTTCACGCGCCGAGAATTCGCACAGATCGAAACCTTGGGCGACGCGGGTTTGGATCAGGCGCACCGCCGCTTCCGTGGCGAAGTCGATGTCTTGCGGGTTACCCAGGCTGGTCACAAAAGCCCGCGTCAGCGTGCCCGAGAGCTGACTGCCGACGGCTACCACGTAGCGGCAGGTGGTCGCCGGATCGGTGCCCTGGCGCAGATCGATCGTATAGTGGCCGTTCGCATCGGTCGTGGCGGTGCGAATCGGGCCTTCAATTCCGTCCGAGTGTTGAATGGTCAGCGTGACGACGACATCACGTCCGACCGCGGAGATGTTGCCGGTCAACGCATCAGCGGTCGACAGCGCCAGACTGGCAAAACGCTCCATCCAAGTAGAAGAGATGGACGCGAGCTTGCCATTGGGTAGACGCACACTGCCGCCGACTTGCGGATTGGGCTGGACCGGCGCAGTCGGGGGAGGCGTAATGGTCAACCCCGCATCGCCGCCGCAACCAGCCAGGAACGCCAACAGAATGCCCGATACGAGCTTCGCGAATGTGCGTTGTCTCACGCGTCGATTTTCCTTCCGCAGAACGCTGGGTGGCTAGCATCCTGGCGCATGAAACGTCAACAAACAAGAATAATCTGCGACGCGTTCAGTCGCGGCGGCGCATCATTTCGATGGCCCCCGGGGCGATCAACGCATCGGTCTGCCGCTCTATGTTGAGGATCTGATCGAGCAAGATGCAGGGTTTCGATTTCAAGCACAGCGCCACAGAGCGAAACCCGCGGTTGCGCACGTCGACTTGAATCGTCTGCCGGCCCTTGGTCGTCTCATAGATCTCCGCCGCCGGAGCAAGCGGCACCTTGAAGCGAACGACACGCGCCGGCTTCTTGCTCTTCGTGGCCTCACGCGCTTGCTTGCGCAGCGCTTCGGGAATGGCCTTCTCGTCGCGCTCGACAACCCACAGCTCCTCCTGGCTGCGTCCGTCGGCCATTCGCAGCAGCAGCATCCCACCGCCCGGTCGATCGAAGCGCACCTGATCGGGTGTCAGCGGCGACTTCTGCGGACTGCCGTAGTGCTTGGCGTAGTCCGCCTCTTTCCAGCCGAGCTCGCCTAGGGCCGGTGTAGAAACGAGCACGAGCGCGACGG
The DNA here is from genome assembly GCA_016200585.1 of Deltaproteobacteria bacterium. GTDB lineage: Bacteria > Desulfobacterota > Binatia > HRBIN30 > HRBIN30 > JACQEN01. Next base: position 2,356 of record JACQEN010000097.1, on the reverse strand, counting down.
CAATTCGGGTGACCTTGATTCGAAGGGAGGGCATAGGCGCGAGTCCGCAGTCTCTTGTCCTTGGTTTTGTGTTCGCAGGATGCCGAACCAGGGACTAGAGACTACGGACTCGCCGCAGACGAGGCAAGGTCACTTTGCAGTTTCACGGATGGTGATGACGTCGTCGTTGACCGTCGCGGCATCGAACTGCGTGAAGCCACTGACCAGGCTGGTACCGGTCAGCGTCGGGGTCATCGACTGCAGGGCCGCACAGTTGAACGGCGTTCCGGTCAACGTCGTCACGCAGGTGGTCAGATTGCTGCACAGGCTGCCGTTGAGCTGATTGCCGGCGACATTGTTGCCATCGATGAGCGATGCCGTCGCCGTTCCCGTGGTTGTCGGCGCGCTTTGTGCGGTGCCCTGCGATGACACCGGATCGTCCGCCGTGCACGGCAAGCCGTCGAAGCCTTTGGCAGGAACAACGGGGATGCAAACACTGTTGGTACCGCACTCGTTGGGAATCGTGCCGGTACACGGCTGCGAGAACATCGTACCCTGATCGCAGAAGCCGCCGGTTCCGCAGTCGGTGGTCTTGATGCACGACGACCCGATCTTCGGCCCAGAGGTGCACAGGCCGGCGCAATAGGCGCTGTGACAGGTCTTACCCACCGTGCATTCCGCGTCGACGACGCAGGAGGTCGGCGCCGCCGACTGGTTGAAGGTGAACGGCACGCAAACCGCTGCGCGTTTGCACGTGCCATCGTCCGTCGGCGAGGGGCCGATGACCCCGATGCCGATGTTGATCAGCAAGACGCTGGAGCCGGCCGGACCGCTACCGCTGAACTGCACGTGCGTCGGGCTGTTGCAAATGCCCGGATGGACGCTCGAGGCGTTGCAACTGTTACCGCAGATGCCGCCGGTGCCGCATTGCGCGTTGGTGGTACAGGCAGCCCCCACCGTCGGGCCGGCGGTACAGTGATCTTTCGACTCCAGACAGGCTGCCTCGCCGCTGCCGCTCGGCGGCGGCGGATCTTGCGCCGTACACGAGGCATCATCCGGGCTGTTGCAAATCGACAGCGGACAATCGCTGTCGAGCTTGCATGGTTTGTTGATGTTCGTCCCGGCAAGACACACACCGCCGCCGGCGCCAACCCCGACGCACGTTCCGCTCGGGCAATCGTTGGTCCCACCGGTCTTGCAGGCCAACCCGTTGCGCGCCCCGCCGTTGCAGGTACCCGGGCCGTTGTTCGCACTGGCGGGATTGGTGTTGTGATCGCGTCCGAGGTTGACGTTGGTGTTCTGCAAACCGCCGGCGCCGCAACCGATGAAGCCGGAGCCGGCATTGCCTGGGCCATGGACTTGGGTCGCTGCAACGCCGCGCGGACAAGCACACGCCAGTCCTGGAACCTTCACCGGATCGAACTGCACACTGGTCGCCGGCACCGCGACCGGGATGACGCCGTTGGCATCGGCACCACCGATGATGAGGTCCTGCCCACCGGTGAACGGTCCGATGCCGAGATTGAACACGACAAGCCCAAGAGCTTGCAGCACCGAGCCGCTGCGGTTCTGACAGGTACCCGCGCCGCATGGATTGACGCACGTACCGCCGCCGGTGCAATCGGTGTTGCTGGTGCACGGGATGTGCGGCTTGCTGCCGCCCTGGCAGATGGATTGAGTCGACGGGGGAACGACCGCCGATGGATTTGCCGGGCAAGCGGTCCCGACGTTTCCGGTGATGCATGTACCGGCGCCCAGACACTCGCTGCCGTCGGTACCGGTTGTACACTCGCTGGTACAGACGCCGCGGTTTGCCGCCGGGCCACAATCGGTCGTGGCGCCGCAGGCCTTGCCGACATACGCGCCACCGACACAGAAGCGGTTGCCGTGGCAAACCTGCCCATCCTTTGCGCCGCCCCAACAGGTGGCACCGGTGAACGCGAAATGAATGCTCGTCTCGTTCGTGCAGTTGGCGGCACAACCATCGCCGCCGAAGGCGCGACATTCACCGCTCGGACAATTCGAATTGTCCGTGCACGGATTGCCGCCGTTGCCGCCGCCAACACAGGTGCCGCCATCATCGCACTGCTCGCCGGCGTCAACCACGTTGTTGCAACAGTTGCTCGCCGCGACGCTCGTGCCGCCACAAACATTGGCTCCGGGCGTGTTCGTGATCGTCGGCGTGTTGGTAACGGTCGGGGTATCGGTGATCGTGGGTGTCAACGTCGGGCTCGCTGTATTGGTCGGGGTCGACGTTGCCCCGGGGACCGTGTTGGTGGGAGTCGCCGTCGGCACCGGAACGGTGGCCGTCGGCGTCGGCTCGACACTCGGCGTCCGCGTCGCCGTGGGCACCGCTCCCGTAAATGTCAGAGTCGGC
>JACQEN010000096.1 GCA_016200585.1 Deltaproteobacteria bacterium | reverse complement strand
GACGACACTGGGGGAGACGTACCTCGACGAAGCCTTCCAGCTCGCTCACGAAGCGGACCCGAAGGCTCGGCTGTTTCTCAACGAGTACTTCCCGGTTCACAGCGCAACCGACGAACGTGTCCTTGCCTTCCGCGACCTGGTGGCGAGGTTGTTGGCGCGCGGCGTGCCGATCCACGGCGTCGGGATACAGGCGCACTTTAGCGGTCCATTTCCATTTGCTCGAATTCCCAAGCGCGACGCACTCGAAGCCATGCTGCGTGTCTTCACCGACCTCGGCGTCGTGGTCGAGCTGACCGAGCTCGACATCTCGATCAACTACTTCACGTCGATGGACGACCCTCTCGTCGCGCAGGCGGCCGCTTATGCCGGCGTGGTCGCCGCCTGTATGGCAGTGCCTGGTTGCCAGGCGGTGACGACGTGGGGAATCGACGATGGGCATACGTGGCTGGATGGCACTTTTCCCTCCGACCGCTTCGTGCCGAACCTGCCCTTGCTGTTCGACGCAGCGCTGACGGAGAAGCCGGCGTACTACGCGGTACGTGATGAAGTTGCGAAGGCCGCCGGCACGAGATCTCGAGTTGCGAAGAACAAATGATACCGAAGCGCTCGGTGCGATACGTGAAGCTGGCCGCCCGTGGTGTCGCGGAAAACGTCGGGCTGATGGGCCGGGGAAAACGTCCGATGACTGATCGCCGCCTGCTGGCTGTGCTCCTGCTGGTGCTCACCGCCGCCTGTGGGGGAAGCTCGTCGGCGCCGGCCAACCGCTTCTCCGGGCCCGAATGGTACCGCGATGTGGTGTTCTACCAGGTCTGGGTGCGCAGCTACGCGGACAGCAACGGCGACGGTATCGGCGACCTCCGGGGTCTGCGCGATCGGCTCGACTACATTGCTGCGCTCGGGGTCGGCGGGCTGTGGTTGTCGCCGATGTACCCGACACCATATGTCGACTCCGGTTACGACGTGGCCGACTACACCGACATCAATCCTGACTACGGCACCCTGGCCGATTACGACGCCCTGGTGGCCGCGGCACACGCGCGCGGCATCCGCGTGTTCAACGACCTGGTGCTCAACCACACCTCATCCGAGCATCCGTGGTTCGTCGAGTCGCGCGCCAGTCGCAACAACCCGCGACGCGACTGGTATGTCTGGGCCGACGAGCCGCTGTACGCCTGTCCGAATGCAGCTTCGCAGGCCTTCGGCGCTGAACGCTGGACCTTCGATCCAGCCACCGGGCAGCGCTATTACCATCAATTCTATCCGCAGCAGCCGGACCTGAACTACTGGAATCCCGTGGTGCGCGACACCATGCTCGAGCAGGTTCGCTTCTGGCTCGACCGCGGCACCGACGGCTTCCGCGTCGACGCCATCGGCGCGCTGTTCGAGGAGCCTGCCTCGACGGCGCCGGGCGGCAAGGAGATCTGCGCGGATCACCCCATGACCCATGCGTACTTGAAACGGCTGCGCAGCGTGCTCGACGGGTATGCCGAGCGCGGGCGATGCTGGCCGAGGCGGGGGACACCAGTTACTTCGGCAACGGGTCGGACGAGTTTCACATGAGCCTGAACACGGCGATCACGATCGGCCTGCAAACCGCGCTGAGCCTCAACCGGCCCGCGTACAGCTTGCAGGCGTTCACCTCAGCGCTGCGTAAGGCGCCGCCCGGGGCGCAACTCGCGCCGTGGCTGTCGAACCACGACTTCGGCCGGATTATGGCGTCGGTGGGTGGTGACGTCCGCCGCGCAGCACTGGGCGCGGTGCTGCTACTGACGCTGCCGGGTACGCCGATCGTCTACTACGGCGACGAGGTCGGCATGGCCCACGGCACCGATGTGGTCGTCGACTACCGCGATCGCAGCCGCACACCGATGGCATGGACGGCGGGGCCGGGCGCCGGCTTCACGACCGGCACACCCTGGCTTGCCTCCGCACCGGACCCGGGAGGGGCGAACGTGGCCGCGCAGGACGGCGTAGCCGGCTCACTGCTCACCGTGTACCGCCAGCTGATCGCACTACGTAACCGCGTCGGCATCCTGGGCACGGCGGCGCTGGCAGTGCTGGCGTCACCCGACCCGGCCCGCAGTGGCCTCGCCGGTTTCGTGCGTGCGAAAGGTGATCGGCGGGTCCTCGTGCTCGTCAACGCAGCGGAAGAGGCGGCAGACCTGGCGTGGGACCTCGCGGCGGTGGTAACGCGGCCCGCGTCCTGCCCGGTGGCCAACTTCACGCCACCGCCGCTCACGCCCGCCACCGCGCCCGGCTGGCGCCCGGCGCTGCCCGCCTTCGGCTACGTGATCTGCGAGTGGTGATTGAGGAAGGCAAGTACTGCCCTGGACTGCCCTGGGGACCGCCGCAAGATAGCGAACAGGCGCGCGGACAAACCTCTAAGCAGCACCGTTTGAGTGCTTGCAGGCACCTTTTCACGGGCGGAATGGGGCCTGCAAGGAAGTCACGCCGGACCTGTTCGAACCGTCGCAACCGCTCCGCAGCCGCAGCGCGCAACGGGGTCAACCGTCGCAGCCGCCGCATAGGCACGGGGGCTTACGCTCGTAACTTTCCACTTTTCCAGACACGGTCCGGATCGACGCCCCTAATTGTTCTGAGCTGACGAACGACCCTTGAGCGCGGCGGCGAGGGCCGGCTGCAGGCGAGCCACGGCCGCCGCGTCGATGCGCAAGTGCTCGCTGACCTGAGCGACGGTCTCGCGCGTTTCGTCGCTGGCACGCGGCAGCAGGAATTCACGCGCCTGGCTGGCGACGGGCTCGAAGGTCAACTGGCCGATACCGCGGATGAGTCCCTGCAACAGCATTGGATCGAGCAGCTTGGCGATCTCCTCCCAATGCTCGCGCACGAACTTCCAAGCCGCCAGTCGCGACGCGGTGCGGCCCAGCAGACCGCCGAAGAGAGACGTCCGATCCTGTGCCCGCACCTCGTTGGTCACCGCCAGCTCGAGCGTACGCTGGACCAACTCCGGTTTCTCAAACGCCGCCAACGACATCAGGAAGCGCTGTTCCTCTTCCGGATCGGTAAGCGCCTGGCGCTTGCGCTCGAGATAGCGCTCGTACAAAGCGGCATCGCCGTCGCGCGCCGCCAACCCGACAACCGCCGATGCCAGATTCGGATCGAGGGAACTGCGGTCGGCGGCGTACTTCTCGAATCGTTGCCGCGCCTCGGCACGCACCGATTGTGATCGCGCCACAGCACCGAGCGCACCGATGATCGTGGCGCGCTTCTGGCGCTGGTCGGTGGACTCGTCAGGTTGTGGATCCCAGCCGAGGCGGTCGAACTGCGGCCGATAGTAGCGATCGACGAAGCTCTCGAAGGCCGGGCGACTTTCGTCAGTGGCCGCTTGCAGGCCGAGCCAACCGAGGTGGTCAGCAATGGTCGCAACGACGGCACGATCGTCCTCGTCACGATAGCCGTCGAGCAGGTCCAGAAATTGATCGATGCGCACATGCCCGGCTTTCAAGAGCGCCCATTGGTTATCGATGAGGAAAAGACGCTCGTGCGGCGCCAGGGCCGACTGCACGTTGGTCACGAGCCCGCGCAGCGAGGCATCATCGAGAGTAAAGCGATAGAAACCGCCGGCGCCGCCGTTGGGGAAGATCCACTTTGCTTTCGGCAGTGTCACCTCGGCGCTTTCCGTGCTGAGCACAACACGCTCTTCGCCGCCGTCGTGTTTGATCACCAACGGCACCGGCCAGATCTGTGGCTCGACACCCTCCGCGGCCTTGGGGTCGGCAAAGAAACGTTGCTGGCGCAGCGACAGACGCAAACCGTTGCCGGCTGCCGTTGCGCTGACGTGGACGACCGGATGGCCGGGCTCGCGAATCCAGGCGTTGGCGATGGTTGCGACGTCGCGGCCGGAAGCGGCGCCGAGCTCGCGCCAGAAGTCGTCGGCCGTGGCGTTGGCTTCGCGGTAGCGCTTCAAATAGGTCCGCACGCCGGCGCGAAACGCTTCGGCTCCGAGAAAGCCTTCGATCATGCGTACGACGCCGGCACCCTTCCAATAGGTGATGACGTCGAAGCGCTCCGTCGCTTGCTTGGCGTTCTTCACTTCGAAGGAGATGGGGTGCGTCGACACCAGCGAATCGAGGTTGAACGGGCGGTTGAGCGTCGCCACAAAGTCGCGCCACAGCCCCCATTCCGGCATCAGGTCGGCAACCGTCTTGTAGCCGACGAAGGTGGCGAACGACTCGTTGAGCCAGAGGTCATTCCACCACGCCATCGTCACCAGGTCGCCCCACCACATGTGCGTCAGCTCGTGCGCCGCGGTGTAGTAGATGCCCTTCATCGCCTGCGTCGACGAGCGCTGCGGGTCGGCGGCGATCGCCGTCAGCCGGTATGTAATGGCGCCGGGATTCTCCATGGCCCCGGCTTCGAAGTCGGGCACACCGATGGCGTCGACCTTGGTGTATGGGTACGGAATCGCCGTGTACTCTTCGAGGTACTCGAGCGAGCGTGCGTGCGCGTCGCGCGCAAAGATGCCTTTTTCGGCCATGCCGCGCGGCAGAACGACGCGCACCGGCCAATTGGTTTTCGTGGTCGTTACCGGCGTCGCCTCGAACGGCCCGACGCAATACGCCACGAGATACGACGAGATCGGCGGCGTTTCGGCAAAGCGAATCTGCAGACGGCCATCGGCGAGAGTCTGCGATTCGATTTGTGCGCCGTTGCTGACGGCGACGTTGCCGGGTGGAATGACCAACGTCAGTGCAAAGCGCGCCTTGAACTCGGGCTCGTCAAAACACGGGAAGGCGCGGCGGGCGTCGGCGGCTTCGAACTGCGTCGAAGCGTAGCGTGCGCCGTCCTTGTGCGAACGATAGAAGCCGCGCAGCCGTTCGAGGATGACACCGTTGAATGCGATGTCCAAATGAGCCGTCCCGGCGGCCAGCGGCGCGCCGAACGTCAGGACCACCGTCTCCGCTTGCGGATTGTAGCGTACGACAGCGGTTTGCCGTTTGCCGCCCGACTCGACCGCAGCGGAGCGGACGTCGAGGTCGATGCAGTGCAAGTGCACTTCGGAAACCGGACGCTGCACTTTAACTTCCAACCGTTCCGTCCCTAAAAATTTCCACTCGCCGAGATCGGCCTCCAGGCGCAGGTCGTAACGGACGGGCATGACGTCTTTGGAAAGTCGGAAATCGCGATCGCTCATGGAGGGTGATTTACTGAAAGCGAGGCGGCGGGGGAAGTCGGCGAGGCATTCGCCGGCAGCGCTACGATGCGCGCAGCAGTGCCCGTTCGACGTTGGCAGGCAGATCGACGACCAGAAAACAGTCGGCTGGATAGAGGTAGTCTTCGCCCTCATTGTCGATGATGCGTAGAAAGCGCGACCGATCGGCACTCGAATCGGGGAGCACACGGTAGATCATTCGCGGAGTGAGCAGATCTGAATCCTCGGAACGGACGCAAATCGCAAACCGTGGTGAGTGTGTTCTTCGCCGTGCCATTTCAGCTCAGTCGAGAAAGCGCTTGATCCTTGGCTTCTTCTTACCGATACCGTGGGCCTGGAACCAGTGTAGCTCGGCGTAACGCACTGTCCCATCGGACAGACGAACCCGGGCAACTCCCTTCAACTTTCGCCATCGCGCTTTACCATACCGCTTGAGAAGCAGCGAGGCTATCCGAATTCCTGGACCAGCAGCGATGACTTCTATGTCACCAATCGCATCAATAACCTCGAAGCCCATCTTTGCGCACAACCTATCCAGAGCACGAGCTGACCAATTCCCAATGCGGCCTGTCACCTTTGAAGTGATGATCAACAAGTCGCATACCAACCAGGCTGGCGCGGGAAACGACTGAACCCGCGCGTTTTGCCGGTACTCAATCCGGATACCCAGTGCTCAAAATGAGCGAAGGACTTCGTGCGGGTTCTGGCACTACCTCGCAAAGCCGTTCCCCGGATGACGTTGACATCCTCTGCCGAGCGCTTCAGTTTCCCACCCATGCGTTGCTCGCACTGCCAGACGGAGAATCCCGCCGACTCGCGCTTCTGCGAGGCCTGCGGCCAGCCGATCGAGCCCGTCTGCCCGAGTTGCGGTGCGAGCAACCGGCCGGGCGCGCGGTTTTGCCGGCAGTGCGGCACCGGGATCGTCGAGAGTCGAAAGTCGACCGTCGAAAAGCCTCTCTCCACACCTTTGACTCCTCGACCCCTCGACTCGTCGACTACTGCGCCGCCGGCCTACCGCTCGCAAGCCGACAGTCCCCAAACCTACACCCCACGACACCTGGCGGAGAAGATCCTCAACTCTCGCAGCGCCCTCGAAGGTGAGCGCAAGCAAGTCACCGTGCTCTTCGCCGACGTCAAGGAATCGATGCAGCTGTCGGAACAAGTCGATCCGGAAGAGTGGCACCGCATCATGGACCGCTTCTTTGCGATCCTCACCGAAGGCGTGCATCGCTTCGAAGGCACGGTGAACCAGTACACCGGCGACGGCATCATGGCGCTGTTCGGCGCGCCGATCGCGCACGAGGACCACGGACAACGAGCTTGCTACGCCGCGCTGCGCCTGCGCGATGGGCTGCGGCGCTATGCCGACGAGCTGCGCCGCGGCATGGGGCTGAGCTTCCTGGTGCGCATCGGCATTCATTCCGGCGATGTCGTGGTCGGCAAGATCGGCGATGATCTGCGCATGGACTACACCGCGCAGGGACATACGGTCGGCTTGGCGGCACGCATGGAACAGCTCGCCGAACCGGGTAAACCGCTGCTCACCGAGCACACCGCGCAGCTGGTCCGCGGTTACTTCAAGCTGCACGACCTCGGCGAGGCGACGGTCAAGGGCGTGAGCGCACCGTTGAAGCTGTACGAGCTCGAAGACGTCGGCGACCTGCGTACACGCTTCGACGTCTCGCGCTCGCGCGGCCTGACGCGCTTCGTCGGCCGTGACGCCGAAATGCAGGTGCTCGAAGATGCGCTGGCGCACAGCCTTTCCGGCGGCGGCCGGGTCGTTTCCATCGTCGCCGATGCCGGTACCGGCAAGAGTCGCCTGTGCTTCGAATTCGCCCAACGCTGTCGCAGTCGCGGAATTGTCGTGAACGAAACGGTGTGTCTCGCCCACGGCAAGACCATTCCGTTTCTGCCGCTGCTCGCCCTCTTTCGACAAGCGTTCGGCATCCGTTCGCAAGACCGTCCCGACTCGGTACGGCAGAAGATCGCCGGGACGCTGGCCCTACTCGACCCCGGACTCCAGGAGACGTTGCCGTTGTGGTTCGAATTCCTCGGCGTTCCCGATCCGCTGCGTCCGTTGTCGCGCCTGGATCCGGATGCTCGGCAACGCAAGTTCGTCAGCGCCATTCGCCGCTTCGTGCGCGCCCGCAGCCTGACCGGACCGGCGGTGTTGATCCTCGAGGATTTGCAGTGGGCCGACGCGGCCAGTGAAGCCCTTGTTCAAAGCTTCATCGCCATTCTCGCTGAGAGTCAGACGTTGCTCGTGCTGAACTACCGCCCGGAGTATCGCGCCGTTTGGGTGGCAACCAACTTCGAGGCCGACACCCCGGAGGCCTTCTTCCGTACAATCCACCTTACACCGCTGCAGGCAACCGCCGTGCAGGAGCTGCTCGATGACCTGATCGGGACCGATCCCTCGTTGAGCGACATGCGGGCGCTGCTCGAAGAACGTACCGCCGGCAATCCGTTTTTTCTCGAGGAGGTCGTACGTTCGCTCTACGCCGAAGGGACGCTCGTCAACAGCGCCGCGAAGGGAAGCCGTCCCAAAGCGCGTTTGACTCGCACCGTACGGGAGATCCGCATTCCCGCCACCGTACGCGCTGTCCTCGCGGCGCGCATCGATCGACTGTCGGCGCCAGAGAAGGAAGTGCTGCAGACGGCCGCGGTGATCGGCAAGGAGTTTTCGGAACCGCTGATTCGGCGCGTCGTCGCGACGGAAGGGTCGATCCAGGATCTCGATGGTATTCTCTCCGCCTTGCAAACGGCAGAGTTCATCGTCGAGCAAGCGATCTATCCGGAGGCCGAGTACGCCTTCCACCATCCTCTCACGCATCACGTCGCATACTACGCGCAGCTGCACGATCGACGGGCGCGCATTCATGCCGCGATTGCGCGCGCCCTGGTCGAAACGTACCCGGATGAGCTCGACGTACGCGCCGCGCTGATCGCTCATCACTGGGAAGGCGCCGACCAACCCCTCGAGGCGGCACGCTGGAACCGCAAGGCCGCCGAGTGGTTGACGCGCAGCGATCCTTCGGAAGCTCAGCACAATTGGCAAAAGGTCCGCGAGCTGACGCTGGCACAGCTGCCGTCGCCGGAACGCGACGCGTTGCTGCTCGACGCCAGCACCCAGATCATCACTCTGGGAGTCCGTCTGGGTCTGGCCGAAACCGATGCACAGCAGGTCTTCGAGGACGCGCGCGTCGCCGGCGAAGCACACGAGGACCGCCGGCACCTGGCCCAACTGCACAACGCCTATGGAATGTTCAACGGCATGTTGGGCCGCGGCGAGCTGGCAGTGCAATCGATCATGGAAGCGGAACGCTACGCGGCGGAGATCGGTGACCGCGAGATGCAGCTCAGCGTGCGCGTGACGGTTGCGGTATGGCTGCTGCACCGCGGCCAACTGGCCGACGCGCTACAACTCATCCAGCAAGGCATCGATCTCGCGGATGGGGACCTGTCGCTCGGCGCCGACATCGTCGGCTTCAGCCCGCTGGCGTTCCTCACCCTCTATCGCGGCACCACACACACCGCGATGGGCGACCTCGGCGAGGCCCGCAAGGATCTGCAGACGGCGCTCGATATGGCGCGCCGCAACGACGAATCGGAGATCGAATGCATGGCCCTCGGGTTCTTGTCGATCGTTACCTTCTACGAGGGCGAGCGGGATGCAACCCTGGCGTATGCACGACAAACCGCGCAGGTCGCGACGCGAATCGGCAGTCCGTTCATTCTGGGATTTGCCAACGGGATTGTCGGCGCAGCGCATCGTATGCGCGAGGAATGGGACGAGGCCGCCGCCTTGATCCACGCCGAGCTGGCCATCACGCGTGAACGCGGCACCGGCCTGCTCGTCGAGGCGGTTTCCATTGCCAACCTGGCCGAGGTGTATCTGGGACAGGGCAATCTGCCGAAAGCACTGCAGACGGCCGAGGAAGCGGTTGCGGTCGCTCGCCTGCGCGGCTCGCGCATCTTCGAGTGCGACAGCTTGTTGGCGCAGTTCGACGTGCTCTTGCGCTTCGCGGATGCCGCGAGTCAATCCAAGGCAGAGGCGGCACTGAACGCCGCCGCCGCCATCGTCGACGAAACCGGCGCCCATTCGCGCACACCGCTCCTATGGGAGAAGCGGGCGGCGTTGGCGCGGGCGCGTGGCAACACGACGGCGGCCGCACAGGCACTGGAGGAGGCGAAGCTTGCCTACGAGCGCATGCACGCCAAGGGTCACGTCGCGCGCCTCGTTTCGATCAAGGTTCCCTCTCCTTTCGTAAGGAGAGGAAGTACCGCACTGCTTTGACCCCGGAGGCGTTTCGGTTGTACACCGCGCCCGATGGTCCGACTGTTATCGAGCACACTCATTGCCGCGCTGCTGCTGGCGCCGGCCCTTTATGCGCAATCGCCGACTCCGGACGCAGGATCATCGACGCTGAGCCTTTCGCCCATCGTCGTCACCGCCAGCCGCATGCCGGAGCTATTGAACCAGAGCACCGCGGCGGTCAGTGTCGTCGACAAGGACGACGTTCAGGACGGCCGTCCGACGGTAAGCCTCGATGAGCCGCTCAATCGCGTCCCCGGGGTGTTTGTTCAGAACAGCAACAACTTCGCGCAGGACTTCCGCATCCAGATCCGCGGCTTCGGAACCCGTGCGGCCTTCGGCACGCGTGAAATCAAAGTGCTCGTCGACGGTTTGCCGGTAACCTCACCCGACGGGCAGACGGAGCTCGACGACGTCGAGCTCGGCACGGTGCGACGCATCGAAGTGCTGCGTGGACCGGCGTCCGCCCTCTATGGAAATGCGGCCGGCGGGGTGATTCAGCTGTTTACCGAAGACGGACCGGACCAGCCGTACGCCGAAGCTCGACTCACCGGCGGCTCGTGGGGCCTGCAGAAATACCTGGTCAAAGGTGGCGGCCGCTCCGGCAAGGCGCGCTTCTTTCTCAGCGGCTCGTATCTACAGCTCGGTGGGTACCGGACGCATAGCGGCACGGTGAGCGGCGTCGCCAACGGCAAGCTGCGCTACGACTTCACCGATGACACCGACGCCACGCTGTTGTTGTCCGCTGTCGATTCTCCAAAAGCCGACGACGCCGGGGCGCTGACGCGCAAAGAAGTCGATGCCAACCCAACTCTGGCGGCGCCGAACAACAACAAGTTCGATGCCGGCGAGGCGGTGCAACAAGGACGAATCGGCGGTGTCGCACATCATCGTGAGGGAGCGCATGAATTCTCCGGCTACGCGTACCTGCTCTACCGCGACTTCGAGAACTCGCTGAGCTTCGCAGCGCAAGGCATCGTCGCGTTCCATCGCTTCGGTCCTGGCGCCGGGTTGCGCTACAGCAACACGCAGTCGCCGTTCGGCTTGGCCCAGCAGCTGCAGATCGGGGTCGAGGTCCAGTATCAGGACGACGCCCGACGGCGATTCGACAACAACAACGGGCAGCGCGCCGCGCTGCAGGTGCAGCAAGATGAAAAGGTCACCGGCGTCGGGCCGTACGTGCGGGAGACGCTATTCTTGCGTGACGATCTCGAGATCAGCGGCGGGGCGCGTTATGACAACGTGCGCTTCGACGTCAACGTCGATCGACCGTCGTCACTGCAAGGCGACGCGGTGCGCTCTTTCGAGGCCTATAGTCCGACCGGCGGCGTGCGCTACTCGCCGCTCCGGTGGCTGTCGTTGTTCGGCAACCTCTCCACTGCCTTTCAGGTGCCGACGACGACGGAATTGGCAAACGCTTTAGGTCCCGGCTTCACCGCCGATCTCAAACCGCAAATGGCCACCAGTTACGAGCTCGGCGGACGCATCGAGCAGTCGAGCTGGCTGCGCGCCGAAGCAACCGGCTTCTATATTGATGTCGACGACGAAATCGTCCCCTACGAGTCGATTAGCAGCTGCGTCGCGGGCGTTTGCAGCGGCGGGCGCGTCAGCTATCGCAACGCAGGAAAATCGCGTCGCGCCGGTGCCGAAGTCTCCTGGGAAGCGTGGCTGCTGCCGGCGCTACGATGGACGAGCACCTTCAGCTACCTCGACTCGGAGTATCGCGACTATTCGACCGCAACGCAGCTCCCCGATGGCTCCACCAAAGTGAATCATTTCAACGGCAACAGCGAACCGGGCATTCCGTCGTGGCGGCTTTACGAAGAGCTCGCCTACCGTCACCGCAGCGGCTTGTTTGCAGCCATCGAGGCGATTGCCGTCGATCGGTATTTCGTCGACGACGGCAACACGGTTCGCAGCCCCGGCTACGAGCTCGTCAACCTGCGCGCCGGATTGGAGCGATCGATCGGCATCTTCAGCGTCGAGCCGTTCATCGGCCTGCAGAACATCACCGACACGAACTACGACGGCACGGTGCGGCTGAACGCTCAGTTCGGTCGATACTTCGAGCCCGGGCCGGCGCTGAGTATCTACGGAGGGTTGAGCGTCCGGGCCATGCTGTAGACGGTCTTTCGGAGACCTCTTCCGTCTACGAACGTCCGAGATCGCCGGTTGCTGCTGCCGGGAACGCGTGCGACAAGGCAAGGCATGCCGGAGCAGCTCGTCAACCTCGATTCGATTCGTTCTGCCCGTGCTGCCTTTGGCGACGCGGTAAAACTCACGCCGCTCGATCTCAGCGCCACGTTCAGCCGGCTTTGCGGCCGCCAGATCCATTTCAAGCTGGAGAATTTACAGAAGACCGGTTCGTTCAAAGTACGCGGAGCGCTCAACAAGCTGCGCCTGCTGTCGCCCGAGGCGCGCCGCCGCGGGGTCATCACGGCATCGGCCGGCAACCACGCACAAGGGGTTGCCTACGCTGCCAGAGCCGCGGGCGTCCACGCTACCGTGGTCATGCCGGAGACGGCTGCGTTCAGCAAGGTCAATGCGACCACCGACTACGGCGCCGAAGTTTTGCTCCACGGCAGCGACTACAGCGAGGCCTTCCGCCGTGCCACGCAACTCGCCAAGGAGCGCGGCTCGACCTTTGTGCATGCCTTCGACGATGCCGATGTGATTGCCGGGCAAGGAACCGTGGCGCTGGAGATCTTGGAACAACTGCCGGAGATCGACACGCTCGTCGTCCCCGTCGGTGGCGGCGGTTTGCTGGCGGGAACGGTCGCGGCTCTGCGCGGCATGCGATCCGCGGCCCGGGTCGTCGCCGTACAAGCGGCCGGGGCATCGTCATTGGCTCCGAGCCTGCGGCAGAAACGACGCGTCGAGATCGATTCGGTCGACACGATCGCCGACGGTTTGGCAACGCGCGCAATCGGCGAGTTGCCGTTCCGCATCATCGGCGACGATGTCGCGCAAGCGCTGGAGGTCAGCGATGCAGAGATCGCCGAAGCCGTGCTGCTGCTCCTCGAACGGACGAAGACGGTGGTCGAGGCTGCCGGCGCGGTCGGTCTGGCTGCCGCTCTCTCCAACCGCTTGCCCGCCGACTCGAACAACGTCGTGGTGGTGATTTCGGGCGGCAACATCGACATGAACCTGCTCGATCGCATCATCAATCTCGGTTTGATCCATGAAGGGCGTTTGTTCCGCTTCACGACGCGACTCTCCGACCGTCCCGGTGAGCTGCAACGTCTGGTCACCTGCATCGCCACCTGTCGGGCGAACATTCACCAAATCGCCCATGAACGCGCGCAGCCCGGTCTGCCGTTGACCCAGGCGTCGGTAACTCTCGATCTTGAAACCCGCGGCCGCACCCACATCGGCGACATCAAGGCGGCGTTGGCAGCCGCCGGTTTCGACGTCCAATAGAGACGACACCAAGACCGGATGCATCCGAGAGTTTGGGTCGGTCCGGTTCCCTCGCTTCCGAAGGGGGGCTAAGGAAGCGAGAGAACCAGCCCATGCGCCATGGGTCGGCGCAAGTCTGTCGGACGGATCGTTTGTTCGAGAGGCAACTCCTCTCTCCCCCGAAGGGGGGCTAAGGGAGAGAGAGGAAATTAGCCACTTTGCGTGAAGATGAATTCACGCATCGTACTCGGGTAAAGGCACGCTTCGTGCCAATCAACACGCGCGGCCGCAAACGTCTTCGTGAGCAAGCTTAGACGTCTGATAGGCAAAGGATTTTAAGATGCGGCTGAGAGTCACTCGCAGGCGCGACTCGAACCGGATACTGTCCCAAAGCGTGTCAACTGTCTCGGGAGTTGTCTCAAAGAGTGAGACACAATCGCCCTGTTCAAAATCTATTTGGGTGGAATTCCAAGCTCAGAGAGTCGCCGGTAGAACGTCGCACGGCTCATACCGAGCAGACGTGCCGCCAGGGCGCGATTGCCGTGAGCTTGTTCAATTGCGCCGCGGATGCGTTGTGATTCGTTCAAAGGCCCAGTCGGTAAAGGCGGCGCGTCGCGGCGGACAACCTCCTCGGGAAGGTCCTCGACCTCGATCACGGCACCCTTGCAACCGATCACCGCAAACTCGATTGCGCTCTTCAGCTCACGAACGTTCCCCGGCCACGGATAGTCGAGCAGCAGGCGCATCGCCTCGCTGCTGATCTCACCGACGTCGCTTCCGCTGGCGGCCCGATATTGACCGAGAAACGTGCTGGCCAGCACCGGGATGTCTTCACGGCGTGTGCGCAGGGGCGGCACGTGAATGCGCGCCACTCGGATTCGATAGAGCAGATCGGAGCGGAAGGTACCCCTGGTAACATCGTCGGTAAGGTTGTGATGCGTTGCCGCAAGAACGCGAACGTCGATCTTACGCGGTTTTGATTCCCCTACGCGCACAATCTCGCGCTCCTGAAGGACGCGCAGCAGGCTTGTTTGCACGGGCATCGGAACGTCGCCGATCTCGTCGAGGAAGATAGTTCCGCCGTCGGCTGCTTCGAACAAACCTCGATGATCCTCGACGGCCCCCGTGAAAGCGCCGCGGCGGTGACCGAAGAGTTGGCTGCCGAGGATGGATTCGGTGAGGCCGGCGCAATTGATGGCGACGAAGGGCTGCGTAGCGCGCCGGCTCGAGGCGTGGATGGCACGCGCCACCAACTCCTTGCCGGTACCGGTTTCGCCTTCGATCAGCACCGTCGAATCGACCACGCTGACGTTGCGGATCTGCTCGAACACGCGCTGCATGCCGAAGCTGCGGCCGACCAACTCGTGGAGCTGGCCTTTCTCGTCGAGCAGACGGCGCAGGTCGTGCACCTCGGATACGTCGTAGAGCAGAAAGATTTTGCGCTGCGGATCGCGTGGATCGTCTTTGACCTCGACGTCCACCCAAAAACGGCGGCCGAGAGAGCCCTCGATCAGCGACGAAACCTTCGTACGCTCCCCGGCAGGGACGCTACACATCTCCAACAGGCGGGCTTTGTCCGGTTGGGCGAATGGACATGCGTCCAACCACGGCCGGCCGACTGCGTTTTCCGAACCATCGCCAAACAAGCGCCGGCAGGTATCGCTGAGGAAGAGAATCCTTCCCGTCTCATCGGTCATCGCGCTACCGATACGCAGCTGGTTGAGGATCGATCGCATATCATCGCGGCTGCGGCGCAGCTCGTTGACGACTTCCACGACCCGCCCTTGCGCCTCGCGCCTTTGCGCCACGCGCGCTACCTGCCTCTCGGCGATCGCCAGGTGCACCTGCAGGTGAGACAGATCGACTGGTTTGGCGACGTAGTCATCGGCGCCGGCGTCGAGCACGGCTTGCAAGTCTTGCGGTTGGTCACGCGAGGTCAGCATCAGGATGATGCAACTATCACCGTCCGGCAGCTGGCGAATCCTCCGACATAGTTCGAGGCCGTCGATTCCGGGCAACATCCAGTCGAGAATCGCCAGAGGGAACAACGCCTGCGAGCAATGCTCCCAGGCGGTTTCGCCGTCGGCAACGCTGGTGAGATCGTAGCCGCGGCCGCGCAGCATTCCGTCCAGGGCGCAACGCGTCGTCGCATCGTCCTCGACGAGCAAGGTTCGCAGGCCCATGAGACGGATATCTATCGATTCGTTGCAGTCGCAGCAATCGAGCCGACCGGAGGACCCGCGTCGAAAGACGTTACGACGAATCGACCAAAATGCTATTTTCCGACAATGGGTGACGATGGGATCAGCGCGATACGCGCCGAGGCCGAAACCTCGGAACGCCTGATTCCGCAACGCGTCCGCATCCTCCTGGGAATCATCATCGCCAGCAACATCGTTTTCGGCTTGAACGACTTTCGACTGGGGAACGACGTATTCCCCGACCTGATTGCCATCAAGGTGGTTCAACTGATTGCCGCAGCCGCCGCGTTCGTGGCTCTGCGCTTGTGGCCGCAGCGACACGCGACGATCCCCATCGGCATGGCTTCGGTCGGATTGTCGGTGGTGTGCAGCGGGCTTTCCGGGGTGTTGATCGGCGACGGCCTGTCGTCGCTCATTCTCGGCTTGGTCGGCAACATGGTCTGTTGCGTTCTCATTCCGTGGGGTCCGTTGCCGCAGCTCGCCGTGGCCTCGTGGGTTGGGTTCGGCATCGCCGTCACCATGCGATTGGTAACCGGCAATTTCGACTTCCTCGACAGCTACATTCCGGCGGCAGTCGTCGTCGCGCTCGCCCTCCCCGTCTACATGGCACAGGAGATGCGTCGTAGCCGCCGCGAAACCGCCTTGGCGAACGAAGCCTTGCGACGCAGCGAGCAGCAGTTCCGGTCGCTGAGTGATTCGGCACCGATCGGAATCTTTCTCGCCGACAAGGAAGGAAGACGTCTCTACACAAATGGCCGTTGGCAACAGATCACCGGCCTCGATCTGGCCGCAAGCTTGGGAGACGGCTGGAGACGGGCGATTCATCCTGATGATTTCGACGGCGTCGTGGCGCGCTGGAGTGATTGCATCCGATCGCAAACCGAGCTTTCTCACGAGTTCCGCTTCGTCCGCCCCGACGGTCAAGTTCGCTGGGTGCACGGTCGAACCGCTCCCTTGCGCGACGTCAATGGCACGGTGGTGGGCTTCGTGGGCACGACCGAAGACATCACCAATCGCCGCCAGACCGAGGAGGAGCTTCATGCCACTCAGGAATGGCTCCACCTGGCGGTGGAGAATTCGAACATCGGCATCTGGGATTGGGATCTGCTCACCAACCACACCGTCTATTCCGATACCTGGAGGCGACAGCTCGGCTACGACCCCGGGGATCTCGACGACAGTTGGGAGGATTGGACGAAACTGGTGCACCCGGAAGATCGCAAGGCGGTTTCGACAAAGGTCGTGCAGCATCTGCGCAACGGCGATTCGCGCTACGACGTAGAATTGCGCTTGCGCCACAAGCGCGGCGACTATCGCTGGATCCTGAGCCGCGCGACCATTCTGCGCGACGAAAACGGATCCGCCTATCGAATTCTCGGCTTGCATCTCGACATCACCGAACGCAAGCGCAACGAAGAGCTGCTCGAGGCCACCAACGCCGAGCTGCGTCGCGCCATGGACGCGGCGCAAGCCGCAAGCCGCGCCAAGTCGGAGTTCCTGGCGACGATGAGTCACGAAATCCGCACACCGATGAATGGAATTCTCGGAATGACCGGCTTGCTGCTGGACTCGCCGCTCTCGGCACAGCAGCGCAGCTACCTCGACGCCGTGCGCTCGTCGGCCAATTCGCTGCTGGCGATCATCAACGACATCCTCGATTTCTCCAAGGTCGAAGCCGGGAGGCTGGAGCTCGAAAGCGTCGACTTCGGCATCCGCAGTGTCGTCGAAGAAAGCATCGACCTGTTCGCCGAATCGGCGCAGCGTAAAGGCTTGGAGATCGCAGTATTCATCGGTCACGAAGTCCCACCCACCTTGCGCGGCGACCCCGGACGCTTTCGCCAAGTGCTCACCAATCTCCTCAGCAACGCCGTGAAATTCACGGAGAGCGGTGAGATCGTCGTCCGTGTCAACATCGATTCGCAAGACGCACACGGCGTTGTCGTACGCACCGCGGTTGCCGATACGGGCATTGGAATCGCCACAGAGCACCTCCCCCGTCTGTTTCAAGCATTCACCCAGGCCGACGCCTCGACGACACGGCGCTATGGCGGTACGGGGCTAGGGCTGGCGATTTGCAAACGGCTCACGGAGCTCATGGACGGGAAGATTTTCGCCAAGAGCGATCCGGGCAGGGGCAGTACGTTTGTCTTCACGGCGCGCTTTGAAAGGACTCCTGAGGAGACGATTTCTCTGTCGCGCGACTTTACAGGTGTCCGCATCCTCGTCGTCGACGACAACGCAACCAACCGCACGATCCTGGCCGAGCAATTGTCACCAACCGGTGCCCTGGTCACCACGACAAGCAGCGGTCGAGAGGCGCTCACCGCGCTGCGAACCGCGGCGGCGGCCGCAGCGTTTCGACTGGCGATCCTGGATATGCAGA
The DNA here is from genome assembly GCA_016200585.1 of Deltaproteobacteria bacterium. Taxonomy (GTDB): domain Bacteria; phylum Desulfobacterota; class Binatia; order HRBIN30; family HRBIN30; genus JACQEN01. Next base: position 1,267 of record JACQEN010000096.1, on the reverse strand, counting down.
TGTCCGAAATGGACGGCCTCGAGCTGGCCCGCAGCATCCGCGCGCAGCCCGAGATCGCCAACACCCAGCTCATGCTACTCACGTCGATCACGCAACCGGCCACCACTTCGGTTCTGCGCGACGCCGGTATCGCGGTTTGCTTGACCAAGCCGGCGCATCGCTCTTCGTTGTACGATGCTATCGCCGCGACTCTCTCCGGCGTGACGATGGCGGACGCCGCTGCGGAATCGCGGCCAACGCTGCCGTCACACTCGCGCGGCACACCTGCCGGGCGCGTGCTGGTGGTCGAGGACAACGCCATCAATCAAATCGTTGCGATGCGCTTGCTGGAGCGTCTCGGTTACCGCTCCGACGCCGTCGGCAACGGCAAGGAAGCCCTCGACGCCCTGGCACAGATCCCGTACGACGCCGTACTCATGGATTGCTTGATGCCGGAAATGGACGGCTTTGAGGCAACGCGCCACATCCGCAGCCGCGAACCACAGGGACAACACCTGCCGATCATCGCCCTGACCGCGACCGCGATGCCCGGCGACCGCGAGCGTTGCCTCGTCGCCGGTATGGATGACTATATCCCGAAGCCGGTGCAGGAAGTCGACCTGAAGCGAGCGCTCGAACGCTGGCTCGGTGCTGCATCGAACACCACGGAACCCGTCGAAGCCCCTGGTTCATCGCGTGGGCCCGGCGCCGATGATTTGCTGCGCCGCTTCGGCGGCGATGCCGGCTTGCTCGCCACCGTCGCCCACGTCTTTCTCGACGATTCGGCGCGACTGATCGCCGACGTACAGAGCGCCGTACAGCAACGAGACATGGCGCGACTCAAGCAAGCAGCCCACAAGCTGCGCGGCGCCCTCGGGAACTTCGGCGCCGATGCAGCGGTCCGCATGGCACGCGACCTCGAGCTGTGGGGCGATCAAACGGAGATCAAAGGCGCTCAACCAAGCCTGGAGCCGCTGATCGGCGAGATCGAAACGCTGTGCTCTGTCTTGCGAACACTGCCGCAACCCGATTCCGAAGTCAGAAGCGCAGGTTGACGCCCGCAACTCAACGCTTCGGTTGGGCAGCACCTCACGGTCTACCGTTTCTTCGCCGACGGGGCATTCTGGGCCACCGCGGCCTTCACGAGCGCTTTGAACGCGCCCGCGTCGACCTCCTCTCCTTCGTGGATGTCGATTGCCCTTCGCGTGTTGCCTTCCAAGCTGGAATTGAAGAGGCGCAATGGGTCTGGGATCTTGGCCCCCTGGGCGAACGTGAGCTTCACGACCTT
>JACQEN010000095.1 GCA_016200585.1 Deltaproteobacteria bacterium | reverse complement strand
TGCTGTTGAACAGCGGCACGAAGCAGATCACCTGACGAAATGTGCGGCACATGAAAGTGTCGTTGAAGGAGCTTCGCTTGTGTCCCCTTTCCTGCACCAGGGGGACCAATCAGGAGCATACGCACCGGAGCGCACTCGTTCAGTTGCGCCGCCCGCGGATACGGCCTCGTCTCATAAAGCCCTGGTAGCTGCGTGTCAGCATATGCGTCTCAATCTGCGCCACGGTGTCTAGGGCCACGCCAATCACAATCAGAAGTGCAGTGCCACCGAAGTAGAAGGGCACGTTGAATCGCCCGATCAGAATCGATGGCAGGACGCATACTGCCGAGACATACAGCGCGCCAACAAGCGTGATCCGCGCAAGGATGCGGTCAATGTATTCCGCGGTACGTTGTCCAGGCCGAATGCCCGGGATATAGCCTCCGAACTTCTTCATGTTGTCGGCTACATCCGCCGTATTGAAGCTCACTGCCGTGTAAAAGTAGCAGAAGAAGATGATCAATCCGACGTAGAGGAGATCATAAAACCAACCACCTGGCGTAAGATACGTCGCTGCCGCACGAGCCCATGGATGATCGACAAAATTTGCGATCGTTCCAGGAAAGACAAGTAACGACGACGCGAAAATCGGTGGGATCACGCCCGATGTGTTGAGCTTCAGTGGTAGGTGTGAGCTTTGGCCGCCGTACATGCGACGCCCGACGACACGTTTTGCGTATTGAACCGGGACCCGTCGTTGCCCGCGCTCCATAAAAATGATGAACGCCACGACGCCGACCATGAAGGCAACCAGACTAACGAGTACCAAGATCCCCATCTCACCTTCGCGCACAAACGTAATTGCGGTCGCCGTTGCCGACGGTAGCGAGGCAACAATTCCGGTGAATATGATCAGCGAGATGCCATTGCCAATTCCGCGCTCAGAAATTTGTTCGCCGAGCCACATGATGAACACGGTGCCGCAGCTCAGCGTCAGTACGGTCATGCCGCGGAAAGCCCAACCAGGCTGGAAGACGATTGGGCTTCCACCGGGCGACTGCAATTGTTCGATTCCGATGCTGATGAATAAGCCCTGAACAAGTGAAAGTAGAACTGTTCCGTAGCGGGTGTATTGCGTTATCTTCCGCCGCCCGGCTTCGCCTTCCTTCGAAAGACGTTCAAGGTGCGGAATGACAACGGTCAAGAGTTGCAGAATAATCGACGCGCTGATGTAGGGCATAATGCCCAAAGCGAAGATTGAAAACCTCTCAAGTGCACCGCCGGAGAAGAGATTCACCATCCCAAACATCGTATTGCGCGCCTGGTCGAAGAAGTCGGCGAGTGCTTTGCCGTCGATTCCGGGCGTCGGCACGGCGACACCAACCCGATAGACGGCCAGCATCGCAAACGTGAAGAGCAGGCGCCGGCGCAGCTCGGGAATTCGCCCTGCATTTTGAAAACCTTCAAGCACGGGCAACGACCTCGGCCGTACCCCCAGCAGCTTCCAACCGCTGCTTGGCTGCTTCACTGAACTTATGGGCCTTGACCACCAGCTTCTTGTTCAACGTCCCTTGAGCCAGGATCTTGACCGGGTTTTTCGAGCTCTTGACCAAGCCGCGCGATCGCATCGCCTCGAAATCAACTGTCGCTCCGGACTCGAATAATTCTTCGAGCCGCCCCAAATTCACTACACTGAAGACGACTCGGAACGGGTTGTGAAAACCACGCTTGGGAAGGCGCCGCTGCAACGGCATCTGCCCGCCCTCGTACCCGGGTGGCGTATTTCCTCCGGATCGCGAACGCCGACCTTTGTGTCCACGGCCGGCGGTCTTGCCGTGACCGGATCCCGGCCCCCGACCAACTCGTTTGCGGTTCTTGGTGGCACCGGGTGCCGGCGCCAGTCGGCTCAGATCCATTATTTCTGCACCTCAATCAAATGCTCAACGGCACGGATACGCCCTTTGGTCGGTGCGTTGTTGTGCACTACAGCGCTACGCCCCACGCGTGTCAGCCCTAAGGCTCGAAGCGTTTGGCGCTGACGCTGCGTGCAGCCGATTGGGCTACGAACTAGTTTGACGCGTAGGATTTCGGCCTCGGCCATCTCATGCTCCCCGCAGTTCCTCGAGGCCTTTTCCACGCAGGGCCGCAAGGTCTTCTGGCCGCCTCAGCTGTCTGAGAGCGTCCATGGCGGCCTTTACCATATTGTGAGGATTGTTCGACCCGATGCATTTCGTCAGCACGTTTCGCACCCCAGCCAACTCGACAACCGCGCGCACGCCCCCTCCCGCGATGACGCCCGTACCGTCCGCAGCGGGACGAAGCAGAACGTGCCCCGCACCAAATCGACCTTCGACCTCGAATGGAATCGTTCCTTCGGCGATCGGAACGGTTAGCAAAGACTTCTTCGCGCCTTCGATTCCCTTGCGAATCGCCTCGGGAACCTCGTTTGCCTTCCCCAGCCCGTGCCCGACGCGACCGTTTCCATCGCCCACAACAACGAGAGCGCTAAAACTGAAGCGGCGACCACCCTTAACAACCTTGGCGACGCGATTGATCTGAACCACTTTCTCCTTCAGATCGCTGCTACCCGCCTCAACCCGCTCTCTGGTTCTACTGAATGCCATACTTCACGTGCTCGCTTTCGCTAGAACTGCAATCCCGCTTCGCGCGCCGCATCGGCGAGCGCCTGGACTCGCCCGTGGTACAAAAAGCCATTCCTGTCGAATACCACCGCACGGATTCCGAGATCCTGGCAGGTGCGCGCAATCAATGCGCCGACCTGTTTTGCCGCCTCACGGTTTCCGCCGTTTTTCCCTTCACCCTTTACTGCAGAAGACAGGGTTGACGCTGTGGCGAGCGTTCGTCCAGTTTGATCGGAGATCACCTGGACATAGATATGCTTCCCACTGCGGAACACGCACAAACGAGGGCGAGCGTCTGTACCTTTGAGAGTTCGCCGCACACGTGCGCGGCGACGGTGTCGTGACAATAGTCTTTGCGACGTTGCCATGAGTTCAACCTCCTCCCGCCGCCCCAGCTGCCTTGCCGGCCTTGCGGCGTAGCACTTCTTCCGTGTACTTGATGCCCTTCCCCTTGTAGGGCTCAGGTGGGCGCAGCTTGCGAATCATTGCCGCTGTCTCGCCGAGGATCTGTCGGTCGCGACTTTCGAGTGTAATGACCGTTTGGCGATCAACCTTTGCTGTTACCTCGGGTGGAAGCTGAAACATGATGGGATGTGAGTAGCCGAGATTGAGATAAAGGGCGCTACCCCGCGGTTCGGCGCGGTACCCTACGCCAATGACTTCCAAAACTTGCGTGAACCCGGCGTGAACACCCCGCACCATGTTCAACACCAAACGTTGCGTCAGGCCGTGCATCGAGCGCGCTTCGCGACTGTCATCCTTGCGCCGCACTTGAATCGCCGTGTCGCTCACGTCGAGCTGAACCAGTGGGGGGAGAGCTCGCGAGAGCTTGCCCTTGGGTCCTTCGACTTGAAGGCTATTCCCTTGCAACTGGATCTTCACATCGCTCGGGATACTAATGGGATATTTTCCAACTCGTGACATGCTTCACCCGAGACTACCAGGCCGAACACAGGAATTCGCCACCGACATTACGCTTCCGCGCTTCGCGATCGGTGAGAACTCCGTCCGGTGTTGAGAGAATGTTGACCCCAAGCCCCGCACGCAACGTCGGGATCTCCGTTGCTCTTACGTAAACCCGCAGACTTGGCTTACTGATGCGTGATAATCCATTGATGACCGGTCGATTTTGCGGATCGTACTTCAGCCACACGCGTAGAATACGTCGGCCATCCTGCTCAATGCTGCTGTGCTCCTTGAGAAATCCTTCCGCCGTCAAAACCTCCACGATGCGACTCTTCATTCTAGACCAAGGCACATCGACTTGTTCTTTTCGAGCCTGCGCAGCGTTGCGAATTCGCGTCAGGAGATCAGCAATTGGGTCCGTCATTCCCATGGGCGCACTCTACCAGCTAGCCTTTGTCAGACCAGGAATCTCGCCTTTGCGGGCCAGATCGCGCAGGCAAAGACGACACATTTTGAAGCGTCGGAAATAGGCCCGCGGTCGACCGCAGAGTGGGCACCGGTTGTAGGCCCGCACTTTGAATTTTGCCGGGCGCTGAGCTTTGATGCGAAGGCATTTTTTAGCCACGTTTTGACTCCTAGCTTCGGAAGGGCATTCCCATCGCCTGCAACAAGAGACGGCCCTCGGCATCGGTGCGAGCGGTCGTGTTGATGCAAATGGTCAGCCCTCTAATTTTTTCAACCTTGTCGAGGTTGATCTCGGGAAAGATGATTTGTTCACGAATGCCGAGCGCATAGTTCCCACGCCCATCAAAGGCGCGATCGGACACGCCTTTGAAGTCGCGCACGCGCGGCAAGGCGACGTTCACTAAGCGATCGAAGAACTCAAACATCCGTTCACCGCGCAACGTCACCATGCAGCCAATCGACATCCCCTCGCGCAGTTTGAAGTTGGCTATCGCCTTCTTGGCACGAGTGACAACCGGCTTCTGCCCTGCGAGGGCGGTCAATTCAGCCACGGCGGTTTCCATTGCCTTCGCATTTTGAATGGCCTCACCGAGACCGATGTTTATAACGATCTTGTCCAAACGCGGTGCTTGGAAGCGATTGCCGTACGCCATCTCTTTCATGAGGCGCGGCAATACTTCCCTTTCATATCGTTCACGCAAGCGAGCTGCCATCTTCCTACCTGTCCAGCTGTTCTTTGCAGCGGCGACAAACGCGCACGCTGCGACCGTCTTCCAAGCGTTGTCGACCAACCCGAACCGGTGCGCTGCACTTATCGCACAGGATCATGACGTTCGATTCATGAATCGGTGCTTCTTTTTCGATAATACCGAATTGCGATTGTGCGCCGCGCGCTTTCGTGTGCCGCTTGACGATATTCAGCCGCTCGATCGTGAGGCGCTTGTCGGCCGGAAATACCCGCACGACCTTGCCCGTCTTGCCGCGCTCGCGCCCGGCAATCACCATAACCGTATCTCCTTTACGAATTCGCGCCAGCATTCTGCTGCTCCCGTTTCCTAGAGAACCTCGGGGGCCAACGAGAGGATCTTCATGAAGCGCTTGGCCCTGAGCTCGCGCGCAACTGGTCCGAAGATACGGGTGCCGATCGGCTCCCGTTGGTTGTCGATTAGAACCGCCGAGTTGGAGTCAAATTTGATATATGAACCGTCTGCACGTCCGACCTCTTTTGTCGTCCGCACGATGACTGCCTTTGCGACCTCGCCTTTTTTCACCTTAGCGTTGGGAATGGCTTCTTGAACCGAGACAACGATGATGTCTCCCAAGGACGCATACTTCCGTCGGGTGCCGCCCAATACTTTGATACAGAGCACCTTGCGCGCCCCAGAATTGTCCGCAACGTCGAGAACCGTTTCCGACTGAACCATGTGTCACCAAAACGTTTGAACGGAAATAAAACCGCTCAAACCGCCTTCTCCAGGATTGCTTGTACCGCCCAACGCTTGTCGCGGCTCAGCGGCCGCGTTTCCGCGATGACGACGCGATCGCCGATACCGCACTGATTTTTCTGGTCGTGGGCCTTTACTTTAACTCGCCGTTTGAGTCGCTTCTTGTATTTCGCATGCTGGATCACTCGCTCCACCACCACGACAACGGTTTTGTCCATTTTGTCGCTAACGACGATCCCCTCGCGGGTCTTGCGTTTACCGTGCCCGACGCTTTCCACTAGTTCTTTCTCCCTAACGATCGCGATCGTTGTGTAGTCAAGATTCGGGCGATATCACGGCGCGTTTGCTTGAGCTTGGCTGGGCTCTCCAACTGATTCGTTCCTTGACGCAAACGTAACAGGAAAAGTGATTCACGCAGCTCGACCAGCTTTACACGCAGCTCATCATCGCTGAATTCGCGAACTTCCTTAGCTTCCATGGGCTGCTCCCGAAGCTCCAATTCGACCGCGAAACTGCGTGGCGATCGAGAGTTTTTGCGCCGCCAGTCGAAACGCCTGCCGCGCAATGTCCTGTGTCACTCCCTCCATTTCGAACAACATCCGACCGGGCTTGATGACTGCGACCCACAACTCCGGCGCGCCCTTGCCCTTTCCCATTCTGGTTTCGGCGGGTTTCTTAGTCAGGGGTTTATCGGGGAAAACGCGAATCCAAACACGGCCACCACGCTTAATGTGGCGGGTGAGAGCAACGCGTGCAGCCTCCAATTCGCGCGCCGTGAGCCAACCGCGCGAGGTAGCCTGGAGCCCGAAATCACCAAAGGCGAGCGTAGCGCCACGGGTAGCCATTCCGGGCCGTCGCCCCTTTTGCATCTTTCGAAATTTGGTCTTCTTGGGTTGTAGCATACTCAGTCACACAAAGTTGGAAAGCTACTAGGCAGCTTGGACGTTGCGCTGCTTCTCTTCGTCACGAGTGATCACTTCACCACGGAAAACCCATGCCTTGATGCCGATGAGCCCATACGTGGTTTTCGCCTCGGCTAGCCCATAACTTATGTCGGCACGCAGGGTGTGCAACGGAACGCGGCCTTCGCGGTACCACTCCGTGCGCGCGATCTCCGCCCCGGCAAGACGGCCGGCACATTGAATCTTCACACCCAGTGCACCCATTCTCATGGCGCGACCGACGGCTTCCTTCATCGCGCGCCGGAACGCGACGCGACGCTCAAGTTGCAGCGCAACGTTTTCCGCCACCAGCTGCGCATCCACATCCGGCCGCCGGACTTCGTGAATATTGATGAACGCTTCACGCGGCGTAAGCCGTGCTAGTTCAGCCTTCAGCTTGTCGATTTCCGCCCCCTTTTTGCCGATGACGATACCTGGGCGCGCCGTGTAGATGTTGATCTTCGCCTTGTTTGCAGCCCGCTCGATCTCAACCTTCGAGATGCCGGCATGGTAAAGGCGGCGTTTGAGAAAGCGCCGAAGCTTGAGATCCTCATGAAGGAGGTCGGCATACTCACGACGCGAAAACCATCGTGAATCCCACTGCTCGATCACGCCCAGGCGAAAACCTTTAGGGTGTACCTTCTGACCCATAGTGACCTCTTCAAGCTCCCTTGTGGTTACGCTCATCTACGACGATGGTGATATGGCTCGTTCGCTTCCGCAGCGGGGTAGCGCGTCCGTGAGCTCGCGGCAGAAATCTTTTCAGGGTTGCGCCGCCGTCGACCGTAATGCGGCGAACATACAATTTGTCCACATCTACCCGCTCACGGCTGTCCGCGTTCGCAATCACCGACTTCAGAGTCTTGGTCATCAGACGTGCGGCTTTCTTCGGAACGAAGTCGAGAATCATCAACGCCGCATCGACTCTCTTACCGCGGATCAGGTCGGCCACTAAGCGCACTTTAGTTGGCGAAATTCGCAGGTGACGGCTTACTGCACGGGCTTCCATTTGTTCTCAACCTCACCCTCATGCCTTTGCAGGCTTCACATCGGCTTTGCGATCGCCAGAATGGCCGTGAAAGGTACGCGTCGGGGAAAACTCGCCGAGCTTGTGGCCAACCATATTTTCGGTGACAAACACGGGGATAAATTTGCGACCGTTGTGTACGGCGAACGTGTGTCCAACCATATCTGGGCTTATCGTAGATCGACGAGACCACGTTTTGACCACGCGCTTCTCGTGAGAAGCGTTGAGGGCCTGTACCTTCGCAAGCAAGTGGTCGTCAATGAATGGACCTTTTTTTACTGAACGCGCCACGAAAATTGCTCCTATCGGCCTCGGCGCTTCACGATGAAGCGGTCCGTTCTCGGATTGTGTCGGGTCTTGTAGCCCTTCGCCGGCTGCCCCCAAGGCGATTGCGGGTGGTTGCCTTTTGACCGGCCCTCGCCGCCACCGTGCGGGTGATCGACGGGGTTCATCGCCATGCCACGCACCCGTGATCGGCGACCGAGCCAGCGTGATCGCCCGGCTTTACCGATCGAAACGTTCTCGTGGTCCAAGTTGCCAACTTGTCCGATCGTGGCACGACATGCGAGCTGAACGTATCGTAGTTCGCCCGACGGAAGCTTCAGCAAGGCGTTGGCCCCTTCTTTCGCCATCAACTGAGCTGCGGCGCCAGCGCTACGGGCCAATTGACCGCCTCGCCCGGGCTTTAGTTCGATGTTGTGAACCATCGTGCCCGTGGGAATGAGCTTCAGCGGGAGAGCATTGCCTGGTTTGATATCCGCGCCTTCACCGGTTACCACGCCGTCCCCAACTCGCAATCCTACGGGCGCCAAGATGTAGCGCTTCTCACCATCGACATATGTTACCAAGGCCAGACGCGCCGAACGATTTGGGTCATACTCAAGCGCCGCCACTGTGGCTGGAACCAAATCTTTTCCACGCCGAAAGTCCACAATTCGATAACGCCGCTTGTGCCCGCCACCTCGATGCCGGCTGGTAAGCCTACCCAATGCGTTACGACCGCCGCTGCGCTTTTTGGGCGCGAGCAGATGCCTCTCCGGCTCCTTCTTGGTCAGCTCGGAGAAGTCGAGTACGGTTTGAAATCTACGCCCTGCGGAAGTCGGACGATACTGACGAGTAGCCATAGACTTATACGCTTTCGAAGAGATCGATCTTCTGGCCCGGTGCAAGTGTGACGTAAGCCTTCTTCCAATGAGGCTTGCGTCCCAGCGTCTTACCTACACGACGCTCCTTACCCAGGTAGTTCATGGTTCGAACCTTCTCTACCTTCACTTTGAAAAATGTCTCGACCGCCCTCCGGATCTCTACTTTATTCGCCTGAGGTCGTACGCGGAATACGAATTGATTGCCTTCTTCACTGACCAGCGTTCCCTTTTCGGTGATCAATGGCGAGCGCAGAACGTGCAGCAGATCCTTCATGCTTGCATCCTCCGCTGAAGTGCACTGATGGCGTCACGCAGGACGATGACCTGTCGATAGCGGAGGAGGTCGTAGACATTGGCGCCGGCCACCCGTAGAACCTTTGTGCGCGGCAAGTTGCGAGCGGCGCGTTCCAACGCAAGATCGGCATCAGGAATTAGAATCAGGGCGCTATCGGTATTGAGAGCGGCTAGAACCTCCACTAGGAATTTCGTCTTCGGTGCTTCTAGCTCTATTTTGTCGACGACCATGACTTGTCCATCACGAACCTTTGCCGTAAACGCCGACCGTAGAGCCGAACGTCGGGCAGAGGCGGGAATTCGGTAGGAATAGTCGCGAGGTTGTGGACCGAAAATGACTGCACCGCCGGGCCACAACGGCGATCGGATGCTACCGGCGCGGGCGCGCCCGGTGCCCTTTTGTTTCCAGGGTTTCTTCCCGCCTCCGCTGACGAAACCGCGGGTCTTCGTGGCATGAGTACCAGCACGACGGTTTGCTAACTGCATGCGGACGACTTCATGCAGCAGATGGCGGCGTACGGGCCCGCCGCATACTTCGGCTGGAAGGGTGATCTCCCCCATGGGCTGATTCTGTTGCGAAACAACCGGAAGCATCTTTTCGTCAGCCACGAGTGCTCTCCTTCACGGCATGACGGATGATCACCAAACCATTGCGTGCGCCTGGAACGGCACCGCGGACCAGCAGGATGTTCTCTTCCGGCCGCACTGCCACCACTCGAAGATTCTGCGTAGTAACGCGCTCGTTGCCATACTGTCCTGCCATGCGCTCACAATGTCGCCAGGCTTGAATACATCTCCCACGCTTATCTGCTGGCCGACCGCAAGCTGGTTCGCGGAGTCAGGTGGAAACTCCCTCAAGGTCGCAAACACGCCCTTCCCGGCTCGTAGGCAATGATTCTTATAGGCCTTCGTAGCGCGCTGGGCCTTCTTTTCGCCGAACCCCAGTTGCACCGCTGCGTAACCATCGGTCACAGCATTCTTGCTCTGAACTACTGTGCACGGACCAGCTTGGATCACGGTCACTGGAATGACCTCACCCTTGGCGTCAAACACCTGAGTCATACCGATTTTCTTGCCAATTAAGCCAACCATCACCACGCCATCCATGTCTCTAAAGTCAAGAACTTGTGAGGCCGCCAACCCTACTGAAGCTTGATCTCGACGTCGACACCGGCAGCAAGATCAAGCTTGCCGAGGGCGTCGATCGTTTGCTGCGTCGGCTCCAGGATGTCGAGCAGCCGCTTGTGCGTCCGGATCTCGAACTGTTCGCGCGACTTTTTGTCCACATGGGGCGAACGGTTTACAGTAAAGCGTTCAATACGCGTTGGAAGCGGTATGGGACCAGCGACCCTGCCGCCCGTTTGACGTACGGTCTCGACGATCTCTCGCACGGACTGGTCGAGGAGTCTGTGATCGTACGCCTTCAATCGAATTCGAATCTTTTCGTTCATATGGAAGACTTGTCGCCGGTTGAATCTGATTTAGCCTTAAGAGTCGTCAGCCTACTCCAACGTGTGCCCTACTCGATGATCTTGGCAACGACGCCGGCGCCGACCGTACGTCCGCCTTCTCGGATAGCGAAACGCAGTCCCTCGTCCATCGCAATCGGCGTAATCAACTCTATCGACACCCGAATATTGTCTCCCGGCATCACCATCTCGGTCCCCTCAGGTAACGTCACCACCCCCGTCACGTCCGTGGTCCGAAAATAAAACTGCGGCCGATACCCCTTGAAAAACGGCGTGTGCCGCCCCCCCTCCTCCTTCGTCAACACGTACACCTCAGCCTCATACTTCGTGTGCGGTGTGATACTCCCCGGAGCCGCCAACACCTGCCCTCGCTCCAACTCCTCACGCTTGGTACCGCGCAATAAACACCCGATATTGTCCCCCGCCTGCCCCTCATCCAATAGCTTGCGGAACATCTCCACCCCGGTCACCACCGTCTTGACCGTCGGCTTGATCCCGACAATCTCGATCTCCTCCCCAACCTTCACTCGCCCACGTTCCACCCGCCCCGTAGCCACCGTCCCACGCCCGCTGATCGTAAACACATCCTCCACAGGCATCAAAAACGGCTTCTCGATCTCGCGCTTCGGCTGCGGAATATAGCTGTCCACCGCCTCCATCAACTTCATGATCGCTGGCGCACCCAACTCCCCACTGTCCCCCTCCAAGGCCTTGAGCGCACTGCCCCGGATGATCGGTACATCGTCACCAGGAAACTCATACTTCGACAGTAGCTCCCGAACCTCCAACTCCACCAAATCCAAAAGCTCGGGATCCTCCACCATGTCTACCTTGTTCATAAACACCACAATCGCCGGCACCCCAACCTGCCGCGCCAACAATATGTGCTCACGTGTCTGTGGCATCGGCCCATCGGTGGCCGCTACCACCAAAATCGCCCCGTCCATCTGTGCCGCACCCGTGATCATGTTCTTGATGTAGTCCGCATGCCCAGGACAATCCACGTGGGCGTAATGCCGCTTCGCCGTCTCGTACTCCACATGCGCCGTCGCAATCGTAATCCCTCGCGCCTTCTCCTCCGGCGCCTTGTCAATCTGATCAAATGGCGTGAATTGCGCCAATCCCTGCGTCGCCAACGTCTTCGTAATCGCCGCCGTCAGTGTCGTCTTCCCGTGGTCAATATGCCCAATCGTCCCCACGTTCACGTGCGGCTTCTTACGCTCAAACTTCTGCTTCGCCATGAATCATCTCCTCCACTTGATCAAGGATGCAGCTCAGCTTGTCCGGATTTTGCGGCGATTTCCTCTGCGATCGCATGTGGAACAGGCTCGTAGTGCGAGAATTGCATTGTGTACGTCGCGCGCCCCTGGGTCATCGAACGTAGATCCGTCGCGTATCCAAACATCTCCGCCAGCGGAACATTTGCGTTGATAACCTGAGCACTACCACGACTATCCATGCCTTGAATGCGGCCACGCCGACCATTCAAGTCCCCAAAAACCGGTCCCGCAAATTCTTCCGGCGCGACCACTTCCACCGCCATGATCGGCTCCAAGATCACCGGGCTCCCTGCGCGTGCTCCCTCCTGAAACGCCATCGACGCGGCGATTTTGAAAGCAATTTCAGACGAATCAACTTCGTGATACGAACCATCCAGGAGAGTCACCTTGATGTCGACGACTGGGTAACCGGCTAAGATTCCCCGGTCCATGGCCTCATGAGCACCTTTTTCCACGGCAGGAATATACTCGCGCGGAACAACCCCCCCCTTGGTACCGTCCACGAACTCAAAACCTTTGCCCGGTTCAAGCGGTTCGAGTCGGATCACTACGTGGCCGTATTGGCCACGCCCACCGGTCTGTCGAACAAACTTGTGCTCTCGCTCGACGGTCTTACGGATCGTTTCACGATATGCGACCTGTGGCTTACCGACGTTCGCATCGACCTTGAATTCGCGCAGCAGGCGATCGACGATAATTTCAAGATGCAGCTCGCCCATGCCGGAGATGATCGTTTGCCCTGTCTCCTTGTCAGTCGAAACACGAAACGATGGATCCTCGGTAGCCAACTTCTGCAATGAGACGCCAAGTCGCTCTTGATCCGCCTTGGTCTTCGGTTCGATAGCGATTGAGATGACCGGCTCGGGAAACTCGATTGACTCAAGGATGATCGGATCATTCTCATCGCACAGGGTGTCTCCAGTGGTCGTATCCCGGAGACCGACAGCTGCAGCAATGTCACCAGCGTATACTTCCTTGATCTCTTCACGCTTGTTCGCATGCATCTTCAACAACCGACCAATTCGCTCCTTCTTGCCTTTGGTTGAATTGAAGACGTACGAACCGGACTCCACCTTGCCCGAATAGACACGGAAGAAGGTCAGGGTACCGACAAATGGATCGGTCATGATCTTGAAGGCCAACGCCGAAAAGGGTGCGGCGTCGTTTGGCGGACGTTCCTCTTCCTCGCCGCTGTCGGCGTTGCTGCCGCGCACAGCAGGTACATCCGTCGGCGCCGGAAGAAAGTCCACGACAGCGTCGAGCAACGCCTGAACACCCTTGTTCTTGAACGCCGATCCACAGATTACCGGCACCATGCGCATCGCCAGAGTCGCTTTGCGGACGGCATTGCGGACCTCGTCCTCGCTGACTTCTGCTCCCTCCAGGTATTTCTCAAGCAGTGACTCGTCGCTATCCGCTACAGCCTCGAGCAACTTTTCGCGATATTCGGCGCTTTGGTCCTGGAGTTCGCTTGGAATCTCTTCTGTTCGATAGCGTGCGCCAAGGCTGTCCTCATCCCATATCGTAGCCTTCATCGTAATCAGATCGACGACGCCACGAAACGTTTCTTCGGCGCCGATTGGCAGCTGGATGGGGACCGGATTGGCCCCCAGACGGTCGCGAATCATACTGACGCCGCGAAAGAAATCTGCGCCGACGCGGTCCATCTTGTTGATGAAAGCGACGCGCGGAACCCCATATTTGTCGGCCTGTCGCCAAACCGTCTCCGACTGCGGTTCGACGCCACCAACGGAGCAGAACACGGCTACAGCGCCATCGAGGACCCGCAACGAGCGCTCCACCTCGATCGTGAAGTCGACGTGGCCAGGAGTATCAATGATGTTGATTCGAAAGTCGCGCCACAGGCACGTCGTTGCAGCCGAGGTAATCGTAATCCCCCGCTCCTGCTCTTGGACCATCCAGTCCATCGTCGCGGTACCTTCGTGCACCTCACCGATCTTGTAGTTGATACCCGTGTAATAGAGGATACGCTCGGTCGTCGTCGCCTTGCCAGCATCGATGTGCGCCATGATGCCGATATTGCGGATCCGTTCGAGCGGAACTTTGCGAGCCATGATTGTGTTCAAACTGGTGCCCGATTCGGATGGCCACCTGTTCTACCTTCTCTTCTTGGTTACCACCGATAGTGCGCGAAGGCTTTGTTCGCCTCCGCCATGCGGTGAGTGTCTTCCTTCTTTTTGATTGCAGCACCGCGATTATTCGCCGCGTCGAGCAATTCTGCGGCGAGTCGTTCGGCCATCGACTTCTCAGTTCGCTGCCGTGCCAGTTGAACAATCCATCGCATACCGAGAGAAATGCGTCTGGTAGGTCGCACCTCCACCGGAACTTGATACGTTGCACCACCAACTCGACGTGAACGGACCTCGACGGCAGGCTTCACATTCTCAAGGGCCCGCTTAAAGATGCCGAGAGCATCCTCCTTGGCACGGTCGCCTACGATGTCCAAGGCACCGTAGAGAATCCGTTCGCCAACGCTTTTCTTTCCCGCGACCATCAAGGCGTTAATGAACTTGGTGATCGTGCGATCGTGAAATTTCGGGTCGGGCAATACTTCCCGACGCCGCACTTCGCCCTTCCGCGGCATAGGTTACTTCTTCCTTGCTGATGTCATCACTTGGGGCGTTTTGCCCCGTACTTGGATCGGCCTTGCTTGCGATCCTGGACACCGATCGAATCAAGAGTACCCCGGATCACGTGATATCGAACGCCGGGAAGATCCTTGACACGTCCGCCACGAATTAGCACGACAGAATGCTCCTGAAGATTGTGACCAATGCCAGGTATATAGGTTGTGACCTCAATACCGTTCGTCAGACGCACACGAGCGACCTTCCGTAAGGCCGAGTTCGGCTTCTTTGGGGTTTGGGTGTAGACGCGGGTACAGACTCCACGTTTCTGAGGAGATTCTTGGAGGGCAGGCGCTGTCATACGACGGCGCTGAGCCTTGCGGCCGTGCTTCACCAATTGGTTAATTGTCGGCATTTTGAGGTTCTCTACGTATTCTTAAAACTCCAGGAAGCGAATCGGTGCTAATAGGCGAACTTACGATCCGTGTCAACTACCCCTCGACCGCCTCAGCGACTAGAGGGGCAGGTTCTTCGCTGTCTTCCTGCTCGCCGCCCTCAACAATCAGCTCCATCCTCGAGTACGTAATAACCCCAGTGCCCGCTGGGATTAGGCGACCCATGATGACGTTCTCCTTAAGACCAATCAGGTGATCGACCTTTCCATTGATGGAGGCCTCTGTAAGCACCTTCGTGGTCTCCTGGAATGAAGCCGCGGAGATGAAACTATCCGTCGAAAGGCTAGCCTT
>JACQEN010000105.1 GCA_016200585.1 Deltaproteobacteria bacterium | reverse complement strand
GGTAGAGTCGAGATGTGGCGCGGTGGTGTAGGCTGAGGTTTGGATTCCCTGTTGCTCGCTCTTTCGTCTGCGAGTGTCCCAGCATTTCAGCCGTGCTCCGTCTCCACATCCCGCTCATCAAACCGGATGTGCGGTTCTCCCGCATCCGGCTTTCGGACAGGATCTCACGCTTTCGCCCACGCGACGTTGCGCCTTCGCACTTCGAGCCGAACCAATTTCAGCTTCTCGTACAGGTATCGATACGGGTAGTGGGCGTGGTCTTGGTGGTCTTGTGACACCCACCCAAAGCTGATGCGGGCAAAAGATCGCTCTATTGACGAGGTTCATGCGCAAAAGGCAGTTACGTAGACACCCACCTCAATTGACGTCGACATTGAATCAGCGACGTCCCGGGTCGCGCCTTCAAGACGATAGATTCCGGAATCTTTCAGGTGGACGTTGCAGTTTCCAAGAACCCTTGGATTCTGGAGAGCTCGTAGGGCGTCATGCGCAGGGCGTCGGGCGTTTGTTGCCCTCCAGCGGTTTCGAAACAGCTCAACAGGCTGTGCAGCATATGCCGATGCGAGGTGTGCTTCGATGGAAATCCGCCACGCCCGACGGCAAACGCCCGACTCGAAGCAGACTTCGCAACGATCGCGACCTATGTCACTGCGCCCTCTGAATTCGTCTTGGTCTGTGTTCTATGATCCGTGCTCGGTGTTGTCGGCAGTTCTAGGACGCCCTGTTCTTGCCCGGGGAGGCAAACAGCGGAGGCGTGGTGTATTGGGCGAGAGTCAGTAGAACTCAGAGACCCGAAACCAGAGACCGGAATCGCAGTCGCCGTCTTACCGCGGGTGCGGGCCGCTCTGAAACTGCTGCGCGATGGCGCCGGCGGAGCTCGGGAAATTGGAAATCTTGACGCCAGCGACCTCGCCGGGTGCCGACGCACCACCGTTGCCGACAAACACATTCGTTCCCGACTGAAAATCCGGCGGCTGCGCGTCGGCATTGACCAGGGTTGGCCGGCCGTCGACGAGGAGCGTGTTCGTGCTGTCGGTCCATGTTCCGGTGACCAGGTGCCACTGGCCCGATTGTAGTGTGCCGATGCCGATGCCGATTCCCTGCTGCACGCCGTTCTTGTCGGGATATTCGAAGCGCAGCGTGTCGCCGACCTTCATAAAACGCAGGCCGCCGTCGCCGATCTGAAGAAACGTGGCGTTGTCTTGGTTGCCTGCTTCCCACTGCGGTTTGACCCAGAACGATACCGTTCCCATCGGGCCGCCGAGCTTGTCGGCGTCGGTGATCTCGGTGCGTTTGTCGAGGGCGTAACTCTTGTCGACACCGCTGTCGAAGTTGAAGTCGGCGACCGGTTCCGCGGCGCTGTCGGCCGCCGCCGCGTCGGGTCCTCCGGCGTTGGCGGGATTGGCGCCTCTCGGCGGGCGCAACGCCGGGCGCTCCTCATCGGCGACCCCGTGTGCGGAATTGCCGTCGTCCGCATCGACTCTCGATCCGCTGGTTGATTCGGATCCGTGCCCCAGGCCTTGCGCCCCGGCTGCGGCGAGGCGCTTTTGCAGGGAGTCCGCCGCGCTGCTGCGATCGTTGTTCGCGGCAGCGGCACTGCCGGAGCTCCCCGCCGCAGATCCGTGTGCAGCCGCGCTGCGGTCGATCAACACCCGAGCCGCCGTTTGGTTCCCGGAAGCGCCGCTTGCGTCGTTGTCAGCCGCTGTCGGTTCCGAGTCGAATGCAGGTTCGTGACTCGAGTGGCGCAACAAAGCGATTGCCACAAAGATCGCAACCAACGCGAGTGCTGCGAGTGAGGTCTTGTTCATGCGCTTGATCCGAGAGCGCATGGTGGGCGGGCGGGCTTTGGAAGTCAACGTCCTCGATGCAAACGGTGGTGGGTCATTTTGAAGCGGGGCGCTGATCCCGGTGGCATGAGACAACGCTAGCACCGGAGGCTGGGAAGCCTCCGGCTACAGAGACGAAGTCCTTCGGGTTCCATTGTCGTAAACCCGCGTCCATGCCGGCTTCGTCACGACTCCGAGCCTGAATTCGTTCTTGTCGGTGTTCGGTGATCCGTGCTCCCGTGGGTTACCAAGCCTTGTCAGGTCGCCCGCCTTCCGCGGGCAACCCCATCGAAGTCCAGACGCCGCTGCTGGCCTGAACTTCGGTGATCGCCTGTTGCTGCACGCAAATCTCAAGCAGCGCGCAGGGTGACCGGCCGGTACCGCCGTCGCTTAAACGCCTCGCGGACGCGTTCACGTCGCCAGGTCATCAGGGCGTCGCGCACGCCGTCGGGCCTGAATCCAAAGGCCTCGCAGAGGTTGACGAACGAAAACGGCCATTCCCAGTCGTTGCGTTGGATCCAGCTCTCGGCTTCGAGGAATTCCAGCCGCTGCCCGGCCGCGGTCGCCCAGGCATTGCGTCGATAACATTCGATGCCATCCGCCAACACGGCCCACATTAACGCCCGTTCGCCCGAACGGTTCGTCGAGTCGTCGCCGTTCCAGAATTGCTCCGGAAGCACAGCATTGGCCCCCAGTAGCTCTTGTAGTGCCGGCTCGGAAAAATCGCGTGCGTCCATTCGTGCGCCTCCAATCCTGATAGAAGGCGATTTAGCAATATGTCTGCCAAGCTCAGCCGGCCTCGCGAGAATAAGCGACCCGCTTTGCGCGGTAACAATTCACGTCACCGAGAGTCACGCAGCGACAATGCTTGGTCGATGATTTGGCGGTAGCGTACCTGGATACGTCGTGTCAGAGCTCCAACGTTGCCGTTGCCGATCGGAATGCCGTCGACCTGGATAACCGGCATCACCTCGATCAGCGACGACGTGATAAACATTTCGGACGACCTGGGCAGCGCGTTGGCGCGGATGACGCTCTCGCGAACCTCGACACCAGCCATGGCGGCGGCTTCGAGGGTCAACTTACGGGTTACCCCCGGTAGAAGTCCGCTCACCGGCGGCGTCAGCAGGCGGCTGCCGCGCACGACAAACAAGTTGGCGGTGGTCGCTTCGCTGACACAGCCGCGTTCGACATACAGGCCCTCGCAGGCGCCATGCTTTTGCGCATACATGCGGCCGAGGACGGCGGGGAGATAATCGAGTGTCTTGTGCTCGGCCAGGAAGGCGACGCGACCAAACGGCAGCAACGCGACACGGATGCCACGGCTTTGGTCGCGTTCGATCGACGCGGCAATCGGTGTTGCGACCATGAGCACGGTCGGCTCCAGTTTGGGAGGCGGGATCAAACCGGGGGCGCCGGCGCCACGTGTCAGGGTGATGCGAACCGCCGCGTCTGTGCTCGTCAAGCGGCAGCGACGCAAGTGGCGCTCGATGTCGCCGGCCCAATCGCGCTGCGGGACACGCAAGCCCAATTGCTTTGCAGACTTTCGCAAGCGCGCCAGGTGGTCGTCGAGCGCAAACGGCTGGCCTGCGTAGGTGCGTACGGTTTCGAACAGCCCGTCGCCGTACAAGAGGCCGCGATCGAAGACGCTGATGCGCGCTCGTGCCGCTGGAACGATGCGGCCGTTGAGCAAAACAAACGGCGGCAGCCCGCTCATGTCGGCCTCGCCTGCAATGCCGCGAAGAAGGGCTGTGCCTTGAGGATGGTTTCGGCGTACTCGTTTTCCGGCTGCGAATCGGCGACAATTCCGCCACCGGCGTGGTATTCGACGCGCTCGCCGGTGACGACCGCCGTCCGGATGGCAATATTGAACGTTACCTCGCCGCTGCTGGACAAGAAGCCGATGCTACCGGTGTAGAATCCTCGGCTCACCGGTTCGAGCTCGTCGATGATTTCCATGGCGCGGATTTTCGGTGCGCCCGTGATCGAGCCGCCGGGAAACAGTGCCAGCAGGATGTCCGCCAGATGCATGTCTCTCTTTAGCTCACCGCGTACCGTCGACACCATGTGGTGCAGGCCTGGGAAGGTACGTACCTTGGCCAGCTCGTCGACTCGAACGCTGCCGGTGGTGCAAACGCGACCGAGATCGTTTCTTTCCAAGTCGACGATCATGATGTGCTCGGCCCGTTCTTTTTCGTCGCACTGCAGGTTCGCGATCAGCTCTGCGTCTCGACTGGGGTCGCTTCCACGCGGCCGTGTCCCTTTGATCGGAAACGTCGACAACCTCGAACCGCGCAACGTGAAGAGACATTCCGGAGAATTCGATACCAACTTGCAATCGCCGGCGTCGACATACGCCGCGTAGGGGACTGGGTTGCTGCGCCGCATGTCGCAAAAGAGGTGCGGCGCGTTGACGTTGCCGTTGGCAACGAAGCGCTGCGCTAGGTTGACCTGGTAGATGTCCCCGGCGGCGATGTACTCCAGGGCACGGCGCACCGCTGTTTCGTACTCGGTGCGGCTCCACTGTGCCCGAATGGGAAGGGCTGGAGTTTTCGGATACGATTCGCGTCGAGCGGCGCAGGCGGCCAGATGGGCGGCGACTGCACGTAGGTCTGCCGCTGAGCGGGTCGCAGAGCTCAGACGGTACGCACCATCCCCATACGAATACGTCAGGAGCCAATCATACGCGGCGGCATGCAACAAAATCGGTGGGTCGAGCGGCCGCGGTGCGAGCCGCTCGACAAAGCAGCGCAGATCGTAGCTCAGGGCGGCGACAATTCCGCTGCAAGCTGCAACGCCAGATCCATACGCTGTCCGAAAGCGATCGAGCAACGCAAACGGATGGCCTTGCCAGATTTGCCGCTGCTTGCCCTCGAGTACACAGGCGCTGCCGTCGGCGGCGACGCGCAAGACGGCGCGCGGGCCGAACCCGAAACGCGCCACACCTTCACCCCACGAGTCGATGTTGCCGCCGTCGAGCGCAAATACGTACGGTTCGTCGGCGCAGCGCGCGAGCAGCACGGCCGGCGGAACGGGCAGCTCAACTGCTTGCGTGGGCATGTGATTCCTGCTTTGTGTCGAGCGATCCTTAACGGGGACGTTGCGGGCTTGCAACTCGGTCTGCCGGCCGCGTCTTGTGGGATTCGAGTTCCATGAACGCTTCCGTTAAGCTCCTCGAAAAGGTTCTGCCGTCGACCGTCGCGCTGCACACACAGATCCGTGACGATCATCCGTCGGCGCAAATCCTCGGTACCGAGCGCCAAGGCAGCGGCGTCATCGTCGACCCCGCCGGTCTGATTCTTACCGTCAACTACGTGGTGATGGGTGGCAGCGACATCCGCGTGTCCCTGCTCGGCCGCAGCGCCCAACCGGGGCGGGTGGTGGCGCAAGATTTTGCCAGCGGCCTGGCGCTGGTGGCGATCGACGCCCCGCATTTGCAGGCGTTGGTGCCGGCCGAGTCGAGCGAGCTCCTACTCGGTCAGGAGGTGTTCATCGTAGCCGCCGCCGATGAAGACAACCGCCGCGTCCACGACGGCGTGATTTCATCCATGGCACCGTTCGATGCCTACTGGGAATACTCGCTCGATCGCGCCATCTGTACGACGGCGATGAACCCCGGCGTCGGCGGTGGTCCACTGCTCGACGTTCTCGGGCGCGTCGTTGGTATCGTTTCGCTGGATCTCAATGAGGTAGGCCGCTTCACCCTCGCCATTCCGGTAGACGAATACATCAGCCATCGCGACGAGCTGCTGCGGCACGGTCACCGTGTCACCCGCCCGCCGCGAGCCTGGATTGGCTTCTACTGTTACACCTTGCGCGACCACGTCGTCCTCGCCGGTGTGCTTCCGGGTACCCCGGGCGAGCGTGCCGGCTTGAAGGCGGGTGATGTCGTACTCGCCGTCGACGATCAGCGCATCAATGATCGCCGGCAGTTGTACACGCAGGTGTGGACCCATCGACCCGGCGAAAACATCTCCATCAGTGTCTTCCGCAACAACGAAGTGAAGCTGATCACCATCGAGTCGGGCGACGCCGAGATCTTCTTTGCTTAGATGCGGGGTTCGAGGCACCGAGACAGCAGAACAGGAACGCAGCAGGGGAGCGACGATCCGTTGATTCCTCGAGCCCTGACACCATGTTCGCTGCTAGGATGGTTTCATGAAACCCCATATGCCGCTTGGCGACTTCCTGGTTGCCTATCTGCGCAAGCTTGGGGTGACGCATCTCTTTGGCATCCCGGGCGACCTGGTACTGCGCTTGTTCTTTCGCTTCGGCCAACGCCAGGGCCTGAAGATCGTCACCTTCTCGCACGAGCCGGGCGTCGGCTTTGCCGCCGATGGCTACGCCCGAGCCAGCGGCCGCATCGGAGTCGTTTGCGTAACCTACGGCGCCGGCGGTCACAACATGGTGAACCCGGTTGCAGGATCGTTTGCGGAACGGGTGCCGATCCTGGTGATCAGCGGCGGACCTGGCGACGAGGAGCGCAAGCTCGGCACGCTCATCCATCACCAGGCGAAGGAGATCGAGTCGCAGCACCGCATCTATCAAGAGCTCACGTGCGCTTCGTCGGTGATTGCGGACCCGCACGCCGCGGCTGCAGAAATCGACCGGGTCGTGCGCGCGATGTGGGTCCATCAACAACCCGGATACATCGAGATTCATCGCGACATCGTCGACCGGCCGATCACCGTGCCGCGCTCGCTGATCGAGTGGGACGGGACGTTGGCATTCCCAAAGTCGGACGAGCACAAGCTGGTGGAGGCAGTTCGAGATACTGCCGTCCGCTGGAACGCAGCCAGGAACCCGGTGCTGCTCGTTGGTATCGAAGCCTATCGCTATCGGCTGACGCATGAGGTCGTTGCGCTGGCGGAAAAGCTCGGTGTCGCGACGCTCACCAGTGTGCTCGCTAAGGGCGCGTTCCCGATGGAGCACCGGCTGTACATGGGAACCTATATCGGAAAGCTCAGTCCCAAGCTCATACGCCAGCGTGTCGAGCGCGCCGACCTGGTTCTGAATCTTGGCACCCCGTTTACCGACATGGATTTCGGCGGTCGTACCCCGGCAATCGATCCTCGGCGCTTGATCAGTGCCGTCGATGGGCGTGTCGACGTCAGCTTGCACACCTACACCGATGTGACCCTGCGCGGCTTCGTGCAACACTTGCGGCAAGCGGATCTACGCCGGCGTCGCGAGCGGGTTTGCTACAGCGATAACCTCAGCGCCGGTCCCTCCCGTCGGCGTGCGCCGGTCCGGGTGGTCGACCTGCTCAACGAGGTGAACCGGTTCTTGCGTGACAAGCCTCGCTATCTGGTTGTCGCAGAGTCGGGGGACATGCTGTTTGCGGGTCTCGACGTGCGGGTTCCGGGAGATTGCGCCTACCTGGCCCAAGGCTATTACGCCTCGATGGGATTTGGTGTGCCCGGCGCTCTTGGGGCGCAGATCGCGACCGCGAAACGGCCGTTGATTCTTTGCGGCGATGGCGCCTTCCAGATGACCGGTCCGGAAATCGCTCAGGCGCCACGCCTGGGCTGCAATCCGATTGTGATCGTCGTCAACAACGGCGGCTGGGAGATCTTCCGGCCGGTTGCCGAACGTCCCGATCTACTCGAGATTCCACCGTGGCCCTACGCCGAGCTGGGGCGCGCTTGGGGCGGAACCGGTTTCAACGTCGAAACGGCGGCCGACCTGCGCGGCGCTCTGGCATCTGCCGACACGCGAGAGGAATTCGTCGTCATCGAAGTCGCCGTCGATCCGGAAGATCATTCTCCGATCTCGAGAAAATACATTTCCGGTTCGACACGCCGCGGTCAGGTCGCCGGGCAGACGAAGGGCCGCACATGATTGCCTGTCTGTACGGCCGTGCACTGCTGCCGTTCGTCGAAGCGGCGGTGCGCGATCTCTGCCGCGCCGCTGCGGCGCGAGGAGTCAGCATCCTGCCGTTGGCAGTCGAAGAAGCTCTCGCCGACCGCCAGAAGTGTCGCGAAGTGAGCAAGCTTTATATCCTGCCTTTTGATGCGCCGCCGGGCGACAAGCCAGCACCTTTGGTGCGTGACCTGTTCCCGAACGCGATCTGCGTGAACAGCTTTGCGTCGCAAGATCTATGTTGGGACAAGATCGCAACCCAAGAGCGCCTGGTCGATCGCGGCGTGCCGGTGCCCGACACGTTGATTACCAGCGATCCGAGCGAGGTCGAAGATTTCGTGCGCCGCCACGACTTTGCAATCCTCAAACAGCGCTTTTCGTGCTCTGGTCAGGGCCACGTCGTGTTGTGGGTCGACGACGGCCGTTTGGTCGGCGATTCTGGTAGCCACCAATATCGTATGATGTTGGTCAACCAGGGCCGGCGCGAGATCATCGAAGATCGATTGTACTACCCCGGTCCGTTCTACGTTCAACGCCTGGTTGCCGCCGTTCGCGAGCGGCTGATGGACGCCGGGCAGGTGCTACGGGCCTACGTCGTCGACAATGAAGTGCGATTCTGGACCGAACGCTACCGCGAACGCTACGAGCGGCCGTCCGATTGGATCATCAACGTTGAGCTCGGGGCGAAGTATCGTTTCGTTTTGAGCGTCAGCGAGGAGACGAAAAAGATGGCGTTGCGCGCCGCGGAAGCGGTCGGTGCACGCATCGCTGCCGTCGACATGATTCGTGCTGGATCCGCTGGACCATATGTACTGGAGGTCGACAGCGACGGCCATCACATGCTCATCGACCGGCAGTTCAAAGACATTCCCGACTACCGCGATTTCTTCGACCTCGACCGTTATATCGCCGACGCGTTGCTGCGCGAGGTCGGGACGGCGGAAGTGCGGACGTTGCGGACGGAGCGGCGCCAGACTGGCGGGCGAAAAGCGATCAAAGTCGAAAAGTCGAAGAGTCGAAGGGTCGAAAAGTCGTAAGAGCCGCTGGCTCAGAGCCTCCCGACTTCCTACCGTTTCATTGCGCGATCCATCTCGCGCCGGGTTTCTCTCTCCTTGATCGATTCGCGCTTGTCGTAGAGCTTCTTGCCGCGGCCGAGGCCGAGCTCGAGCTTGGCGCGTCCGTGCTTGAAGTAGATGCGCAACGGCACGAGTGTCAGGCCCTTCTCCTTCACCTTGCCGACGAGGCGTTCAATCTCGCGCTTATGCATCAAGAGCTTGCGCGAGCGGACTGGGTCGTGCCCGAACTGTGCCGACGGGCCGTATTCGCTGATGTGCGCGTTGAACAGCCACAGCTCGCCGCTCTTGATGTGCCCATAGCTGTCTTTGAGCTGCACCTTGCCGGCACGCAACGACTTGACTTCGCTGCCCGTAAGCACCAACCCCGCTTCGAAGCTTTCCTCGATGAAGTAGTCATGGCGCGCGCGGCGATTGACGGTGACGTCTTTGTGCGCCGCTTGGCGGTCGGTACTCGGCTTCATGCGTTTTGTTCTAACACGGCGACGGTGGAAGGCGATGTCTGGCAAAGTCGAGAAGTCGAAAGCCGAAGAGTCGAAGGCACGAGAGATTGATCCGCTTTTTCGACCTTTCGACCGTCGACTTCTCGACTTTCAATAGATCGACTTCACCCAGCCGCCATCGACGTTGATGTAAGAGCCGCTGATCCAGCCGGCGCGTTCGGAAGCGAGGAAAGCGACCATGCCGGCGATGTCTTGTGGCGTGCCGACACGTCCGACAGGCAGCGGCCGGCGCGGGATGTAGTAGCGATTCACCAGCTCGTCGGGCGTCAAGCCTTCGATGTCGATGCCTTGTTCCTTCAGGCGCTTGGCGGCGCTGAGCTCCAATGCCGGTGTGCGTGTCAGCCCGGGGGCGACGCAGTTCACGATGACACCGTCCTTGGCGTAGGTGTTGGCCAGCGACTTCGACAGCGCCACCAGCCCGGCCTTGGCGCTGTTGTAATGCACGACAACGATGTCGGGCTCGCGTGCCGAGGTCGACGCGATGTTGATGACGCGTCCCCACTTGCGTTCGACCATTCCCGGAATCAGTGCGCGCGAGAAACGCACCGCCGACATCAGATTGAGGTTCCAGGCCGCCAGCCAATGCTCGTCGTCGAGATTGAGAAAGCCCCCCGGACCCGGCGCGCCGCCGACGTTGTTGATCAAAATGTCGACGCGGCCGAAGGTGGCCAACGTTGCCTCGACGACGGATTGTACACCTTCCGCCGTTGCCAGATTCGCCGGCACCGCCACCACCTGCCGCCCGAGGCCAGCCAGCTGCCGCGCCATTTGATCGAGATTCTTCGCGCCGCGTGCGCAGATGGCAACGTCGGCCCCCTCGCGCGCCAGCTCCAGGGCAATGGCAGCGCCGATGCCCTTGCTGGCGCCCGTGACCAGGGCGATTTTGTTGGTCAGATTGAGGTTCATGGTGAGGGTCGAGAAGTCGAAGAGTTGAAGGGTCGTAGAGTTGACAGCAACTCCCTCTTTCGACTCTTTGACTTCTCGACGTTTTGACTTCTATCGTTCGTCACAGCAAACAGTATCCCCCGTCTGCGAACATGGTCTGCCCCGTCACGAAGCGCGATTCGTCGCTGGCCAGGAACAGCGCCACCGGGGCGATGTCTTCTTCCGGATCGCCGAGGCGCGGGATGCATTTCTCGGCGTTGCGGCGTTCGAACTCGGCAGGATCGCGTTCGATGAACTCCTGGCCGCGCTTCGACAAGGCGCCCGGAGCGATGCAGTTGACCGTGATGCCGTCGCGCCCCCACTCGCGCGCCGCCGTCTTGGTCAAGCCCCGGATTCCTTCTTTGGTCGCGGCGTAATCGCCGAGCCCGGGCTCGCCGCGCAGGCCGGCCGACGACACGAAGTTGATGATGCGCCCGCAGCCCTTGGCTTTCATGATCGGGTAGACCGCTTGCATACACCACAACGTTCCCTTGACGCCGGAAATCCAGAAGACGTCGACCTGTTCGCTCGTCAGCTCGGCCAAAGGCGTGCGCGCGTGCATGCCCTGGGCGTTGTTCACCAAGATGTCGACGGTGCCGAAGCGCTGCATGGTCGCGTCGACCATCTGTCGCACCTGCGATTGAGTACCGACGTCGGTCGCAACCGCGATCGCATCACCGCCTGCAACGCCAATCTCATCGGCGGTACGCCGCGCGCGGTGCTCTTTGAGCTCGGCGACGACGACTTTCGCGCCTTGGCGCGCGAACACGAGTGCGATGCCACGTCCGATGCCTTGCCCGGCACCGGTGACGATGGCGACACGTCCGTCGAGGCGACCCATGCCCAGCGGCAAGCCATATACAGTACCACGGAGTCAAGCGGTCAAGCGGCGAACAATCCTCGCGTCGGTCTCAGCTTGCCGTGCTCAGGCAGCACGTCTCGTCGATCTCCGCCTGCAACGTCGCAGCCGCGTCTCACATCTCCGGCCCGAGCGGCAGCTCGATGCTGAACGTGCTGCCGCGACCCAGCTCGCTGCGCACCGACACCTTGCCGCGGTGTGCCTCGGCGATGCGGCGTACAATGTAGAGCCCCAAGCCGGTGCCCTCGGTGTGGTGCGACGACGCGGTGCGGCCAAATTTCTGGAACAAGTTGTCTTGTTCGCTTGCGGCGATTCCTGGACCGTTGTCGGCGACAGCGATCACGAATGTGGACTCACGCAGCGCCGTCGTCGCCCGCACCAAGCCGTTGCGAGGAGTGTACTTGATGGCGTTCGACAAGAGGTTGCCGAGGGCTCGACGCAGCAGTTGATCGTCGGCGTGGACGATCGGCATGACCGGCGCCAGCTCCACGAGCAAACGAACTTGTTTGCCGTCGGCCATCAGTCGATACAGATCTGTCACTTGTTGCACCACTTCGTTGAGCCGCACCGGCTCGTACGTCGGCGTAATGGATCTGCCTTCAATGGTTGCAGCGTCGAGCACGTTGCGCACGAGATCAAGCGCCTGGCCTGCAGAGTAGCGAATGCGGGTCAGATACTGAATTCGTTCGTCCGGTTCGGCTGTTTCCGCCATCGCGGCGTAGCCTTCGATGATGGTCAGTGGATTTTTCAAATCGTGCGACAACGCGCTCACCGCTTCGCTGCGCATCTCTTCGGCACGCACATAGACGGCACGCATTTGCCGAATGGCGTACGACGCGACCCAGGCGACGAGCAGAAGGTAGACGTCGACGATCACCACCGTGGCGATGGCATCGTCGAGCGGCTTGGCGTAGGGAACCTGGTGTGGCAACAAACCGCTGCGTTCGCTCCACACCATGGTCCCGTAAAACAATCCGCATGCGGCCGTGGCGACGTAGTTGGCTGGCTCGCCCAACATCAGACCGGCCAACACGATGATCAGCGCGTAGAGCAGCGGCCCACTGGTATTGTCGGCGCCGCCGCCGAAGTAGATTCCCGCTGTCACGGCGACGATGTCGGCGAGGAGGCTGATTGCGACCAGAAGATTCGGCTCGGTACCGCGCCAGGTGATGACGGCCAGCGTCGGGATGAGTCCTAGCAGGACGACGACCAGGTCCTGCTTGGCCGGCAGGCCAGGAAAGATCAGCAGCTTGGTGATCCAGAAAAGGGCAAGGATGGCGCCGATGGCGATCGCTTTGGTGACGTAAATGGCGCGCACGCTCGGACCCGGGAGGCGGTCTTGGCGTGGTTGGTTGTGGCTACGACGCTGCAAGCGGTGTTGCGCGCGAGGAGAAGTGCCGAGGTCTTCTGCGTCTGAAACAACCACGGCCTAAAATTCTATCACACGCGCCCTTCAAAAATGGAACGGTCCAAGAGCTCGGTCCGGATCGCAACCCAGCGCCCTTGCCCGGCGCGCGTTGGCGTAGTTTGCTGCGCTGCAGGAGGAATGCGTCATGCCCGATCTGTTGTACGACAAGTCCGACCACGTCGCCACGATCACACTCAATCGTCCGGAGCGCCTCAACGCCATCAGCTTCGAGATGCTTGAGCTGCTGACGCAGAAACTTTCGGAAGCCGAAACCGACAACGACGTTCGCGTCATCATTCTGACCGGTGCCGGGCGCGGCTTCTGCAGCGGGCTCGATCTCAAGGATGCGGCGGCAGGCAAGGGGATCGGCGGTGCCGGTGTGCTTTCGCCCGGCGGTGGCGCGGCGCATTTCGGCACGCGCAATCTGCCGACGACCGTGCTCAACGAGCTCGACACGCCGATCCTGTGCGCCATCAACGGGCCGGCTGCCGGCTACGGCCTCGACCTGGCACTCGGTTGCGACATCCGCCTGATGAGCGATCAAACCAAGCTGCTGCCCGGCTTCGCCAAGCGTGGCATCATCCCCGAGAGCGGCGGCACCTGGTATCTGCCGCGCCTCGTCGGTTGGGCCAAGGCTTGCGAGATCGGCTTTCTGGCGGACGACATTCCCGCCGACCGTGCTCTGGCGCTCGGACTGGTGAACCAGGTTGTCCCGGCCGATGCCTTGATGGATGAAGCCCGCAGCTGGGCAGCGAAGATGGCCAACAACGCGCCGCTGGCTCTGCAGGCGATGAAGCGACTCTATCGTCACGGCCTCAACGAAGACTTCGAATCGCACTCGCATCACGTACTGATGCAACTGATGTTGCTGTTCCGCTCGCAAGACTTTCAGGAAGGCATCCTGTCTTTCATGGAGAAGCGCCAACCGAAATTCGTCGGCAAGTGACCCCTGTGTATCGGTCTTGTTCGTGGCGAGTCTCGGAAAAGGAGGCACAGGACTCTTCCCGCGACCGGGAAATGATCCGGGATTACCCGTACCGGGCCCGGCTGCAGTCTCGGATTTGTACCTGGCGTGTCGCTTGCGTTCTTGACGACCGAGGTGTCCATGCCGACTGAATCCGCACAACAAGCGATGCGCGTTCTGCGCGACGGTAGCCACTTTCAGTGGCACGTCATCCCGTTCCTGATGTTGGTGCTGTACGTGTACGCTAACGAAATCGAGAAGCGCAACTGGAATGTCGTGGTCGCTGGCTTGGCCCTGTGGGGGATGGATTGGTTCAACGAGATCTGGAACGCACTGGTGTTTCACTTCACGCAGTACGCGCCGGTTTGGGGTGCCCCGGGTCGCAGCGCGTACGTCATCCTGATCGGCCTCAACATTGAGATCTCCTTCATGTTCGCATGCGCCGGGATCGTCGTAGCCAAGACACTGCCGGCGGATCGAGCTCGACGCATCGTCGGCTTGCCGAACCGCTGGTTCGTCGCCGTGGCGGCTTCGGTGTTTTGCGTGTTCGTCGAGATCTTGCTGAATGCGGTCGGGCAACTGACATGGGACTACTGGTGGTGGAACGCGCGCATGCCGTGGCTGATCATCGTCTTTGGCTACCTGACGTTCTTCGTCGTCGCTTTCTGGGTGCACGACATGCCGACGATGCGTCGCAAGGTAGCAACCGTCGGCTGCCTCTACGCATTCGACGGCGTGTGTTTGGTGTTGTTCGGCGCCGTCCTCGGCTGGATCTGAGTAGACTGCTTCCGGCGGAAATCCAAAATGAATGGGACCACAGAGGCAGGGCTCCGTGATACAGAGATGAAGCTGCTTCGGCCCATGAGAATTCCACAAGGACTGCGCTCCTAGCGCAGCCAGGAAAGGAGAGGACACATGGCGGCAAAGAGGGGTTCCAAGGCACGCACAGCCGTGTCACGCAAGGCGATGCCGCGTGAGGCCAGGGCTGTCTATGGGGAGATCCAAAAGGGGGTGAAACACCTGCAGCGCTCCATCGCCGAGATCGAGCAAGGCTTGCGTAAAGCGGAGCGCGAGATCGAGACGGACGCGCGCCGCCGCATCCGGGCGCTACGGGCGGATGCACGTACCCAGATGAAGGTTTTGGAGTCGAAACAGCGCGACGCTGCACGCACCCTGAAGAATTTGTCTGCGGCGGCAGGCGAGTCGTGGCAGGAGATCAAGAAGTCTGCCGACTCGCTCTTTGCCGATGCGCGCTCGGCTGCGGGTTCGATCGTCAAGCGCTTTCGTGGTGCGCTGAAAACCTGAACGCGGCACATGCGGAGCCGAGGCAGCGCTAGAGCTAGCCAACCGGTTGACCTTTGACGCCGGTTCGGGCCAGGCTCTGTGCTCGCCTATGGCCGCACGATCCCGAATCGCAGTCGTCGTATTCGCCGCGCTGGTTGCCACCACGCTCACCCTCTCGGGTTGCGGCAACGATGGTGACCCGACGTCGCCGAACCCTTCGCCATCGAGGATCGAGTTGCGACCACGGGCGGATGGCCGCGTCGATATCACCGAACGTGGCCAGCGGGTCATTGTACGTGGCGCGTGGGCCGAAGCGCTGATCGACGCCGGTAGCGGCAAGCAACTGCTTTCAACGCGCGATTGCGCCGCCGATTGGGAAGCCGGAACGACTTTGCCCCTGCGCATCCCCTACTTCGCACGCACGACCGGCTACCGGCGAAGCTGCGCCAGTAACGGAATCACCCTCGATTGGCGCATCTTCGGCGATGCCTCGCACGACACCGCCATCGTGCAGTTGAAGGTGCAAAATCACACCGGGAGTGACATTCGGGTCCTGCGCCTGACACCGCTGATCAGCGAGGGCGGCGACGGCGGGCTGTTCCTCGGCGACGACCCGCTGCGGTTGCGCGTCCTCGACAACGGTTCCAACGTCGCGATCGACGTCGATGCCAAGCTGCACTACCCGGATGAAACGCGGAACTTGCTCATCGACCAAATCTTGCCCATTGCGTCGCGCGGCGACGTCGTATCCAATTGGAACACGGCCGTCGTCGACCTCGACGGCGGGCGGTCGCTGATTGCCGGCGCGCTGACCGTCGAGCGTGCCCTGCCGACGATCGGCACGCGCAGCCCCAAAGCGGCGGCGCCGATGCTCGACGGACGTGCGGGCCTCGAGTTGGTGGCCGACAACACGCTGCTGTTCAAGGGGAAGGTGCTCGCTTCCGATGAAGCAGTCGACTCCGAGTGGATGTACTTTGCGCCGCTGGCGCCGGACGCCTGGACGGGTCTGGAGGACTACGCCGATGCCGTTGCTGCCTGGCAGGGCATTACGGCGTGGACGAAGCGCGGCAATGGTCGGCGCGTGCCCAACGGTTGGAACAGTTGGACAGGTTCCGGCGGGACGGGCGGCCTTGGTACTAACATCGACGAGCAGATCATGGGAGAGAACCTCGACGTGATGGCACGCGAGTTCGCGCCGTTTGGGGTCGACTACTTCCAGATGGATGACGGCTACCAGATTGCTCATGGCGATTGGTACCCGCGTACGGATCGCTTTCCCTCCGGGATGTTGTCGTGGGCGCAGCGCGTCGAGCAGAAGGGGCTGATCCCAGGGCTGTGGATCGGAGCCTTCACGGTCGACGAGAGCTCGTCGTTGTTTGCGGCGCATCCCGACTGGATGGCGCGGCCGCGCGACAACCCGCTCGGGCCCCTGCTCATGCCGGATGCGGGGCAGCGCGTTCTCGATCTGTCGAACGCCGCGGTCGTCGACTGGTTGCGCGATACCATGCGCCGTTACCGCGACGATTGGCACATGGGTTGGATCAAGCTCGACTTCGCCTATCAGGCGTTTCCGTATGCGCCGCCGGGCTCTTCTCTCACCGCCGTCGAAGCCTACAAACGCGCCATTCGCAGCATTCACGAGACGCTCGGCGACGACGTATTCTACCTCGGCATCGGACTCATCGGCATGAACTACGGCGTCGTCGACGGCATGCGCCTGACGCTCGACAACGGTCCGTTGTGGGAAGAGGACAATCCCTTTGCGCTGATCGCCAGCGGCCAGAATTTCAAGTCGACGGTGCGGACCGGCGCGCGCCGCTACTATTTGCACAACCGCGTCTGGATCAACCACAACGACCTGCTGTTCTTCCGCACCGACAGCGAACACCCCGAGCCGCGGCTGACGCTCGACGAAGCTACGACGTTTGCGTCGTTCATCGGGCTCAGCGGATCGATTGTGAAATTCGGCGAAGATCTGCGCACGCTGACACCGGAGCAAATCCAGATCTGGCGCAAGTTGCTGCCCATCTACCCGGCGACCGCACGGCCGCTCGACTTGTTCACCCGCATGTACCCCGAGCAGTGGCTCCTGCATATCGATCACACGCTGAACGGCTCGCCGGCGGCGTGGCACGTGCTTGGCCTGTTGAACTGGGGGCGCAACTACGACTACTCCGTCAACGGCGCGGCCAGAGTGATCGCCGACTCCGAGCGGTCTTTCGACGTCGATCTCACGTCGTTGGGTCTGGCCCGCGATCGTGACTATCTGGCGCAAGAGTTCTGGTCGGAAGAGTTCCTCGGGGTCGTACGCGGCACGTTGCACCGTGCCGTGCCGCCGCACGGCCACGCTGTCATTGCCTTGCGCCAGGCCAGCGGCCACCCGCAGTTCCTCGGCGACAATCGACATTTTACGCAGGGAGCGACGGACCTCGTCGAGGAGCGCTGGGACGCCGGGGCGCGGACATTGCATCTCGCCTTCGACCTCGACCAAGGAGCGGCGGCTGCCGTGCCTTTCGAATATCGCTTTCGCGTGTACGTACCAGACGGCTATCGGCTTCGCAGCAGCGCCATAGGCCGTGGCGTCGTGAGCCAGAACGGATCGGTGTTGACCATCACCACGACACCAACCGCGTCCCAACGCGTCGCGTTCGACCTCGGCTTCGAGTGAAGAAATTGTATCGACTCCTGCTGCCTGCAAGTGCGACTGCTGACGCCGCCCGTTTGGTTTCGGCCCGGGCCCTGCGCGGTCTCGCCGACGGCTTTGTCAGCGTCTACCTCGCCGAGTACTTGCGCCGACTGGGAATGACGCCGCTGCAAGTCGGCGCCGTCGTGACGACCACGCTGGTCGGTTCTTCGGCACTGACGTTGATTGTCGGTTTGGTGGCACACCGACTTTCGCCGCGGCGCATCCTGCTTTGGGCCACGCTGTTGATGTTCATAACCGGGATCGGCTTCGCGTCGGTCAGTGACTTCTGGCCCCTGCTGGTGATCGGTTTTGCCGGGACCCTCAACCCCAGCGCCGGCGACGTCAGCGTCTTCCTGCCGACGGAGCAATCGATCCTTTCGACCGAAATCGCGGCGTCGGAGCGCACCGCGGTATTCGCGCGCTACAGCCTTGGAGGCACACTGTTCGGGGCCTTTGGCGCGCTGGCCAGCGGTCTTCCGGAAAGCGTCGCGACGCGCTTCGGCTGGGATCCGCTCAGCGCCTTTCGCGTCGGCTTCCTGCTCTACGGTGCTGTCGCAGTGGCCCTCGCAACGCAGTATCTGGGCTTGCAGCACGGACGCGCGGCGCAGGACGGCGCGACGGCCAAGGCGCCGCTGTCGCGTTCGCGCTCTGTCGTATTGCGTCTGACGGCACTGTTCGCACTCGATTCGTTCGGCGGCGGCTTTGCCATCGATTCAATGCTGGCGCTGTGGATGCTTCTGCGTTTCGATCTGCCGCTGCATGCGGCGGCGAGTGTGTTTTTTGGAATGCGTGTGCTGTCGGCATTCTCGCAGCTTCTGTCGCCGCGGCTGGCGGCGCGCTTCGGATTGATCGAGACGATGGTGTTCACGCATATCCCGGCCAATCTCTTTCTCGTTGCCGCTGCTTTCATGCCCAATGCGACATGGGCGGTGACCTTCTTGCTGCTGCGGATGGCGTTCTCACAGATGGACGTTCCGGCGCGCCAATCGTACGTCATGGCTGTCGTTGCGCCCGAAGAGCGTGCTGCAGCAGCCAGCGTCACCAATGTCCCACGCAGCTTGGCCACGGCGCTGTCGCCGTTGATCGCCGGGGCGCTGCTCCAACGCACGAGCTTCGGTTGGCCGTTGATCGCCGGCGGTTTGTGCAAGCTCGCCTACGACTTTCTGCTACTTGCACAATTCCGGCATCTGCGCCCGCCGGAAGAAGGAGTGTAGGGTGGGAGCGCTCATCGATGAGGTATCTTCGTAGATTGTCGCGCCAGCAGTCGACCATGGACGATCGGCAATCGGCTACGATTCCGCACCATCAAGTGCCCGCCGCCTCAACCAACGAGGCGCCGCAGGCGTTGGACTGGGAGCTGGCTCTCACCGCCAGTGGAATCCGCTCACACAAGCGCCAAGATGGAGCGACTTGGACGCTGTTTGTCGACGAACCTCAGCTGCAGCAGGCGCGCAGCGTTCTCGAAGCCTACGAGCGGGAGAACCGCCTGCCGGCCGCACCTCCGGTGATTCCGTTGGACTATGGTTCGACCTACGGGGGTATCGTTTTGGCGGCAGCCCTCGTCGCATTTCACGTCTATCTCAGCCAGCACGATCACGACCAGACGTGGTTCTGGCGTGGCAATGCTTCAGCGGAACGCATTCTGCGTGGTGAAGTGTGGCGCACGGTGACCGCGTTGACCTTGCATGCCGACGCCGTGCACGTCGCCAACAACGCCCTTTTTTCTGCGCTGTTTGCTTCGGCACTGTTTCGCGCTCTCGGCCCCGGCGTGGGGTTGTGGCTCTTCCTGCTTGCCGGCGCGGGCGGCAACGCTCTCGACGCGCTGTGGCGCGGGCCGCCCAACATCGCCGTCGGCGCGTCGACGGCGATCTTCGGTGCCGTTGGCGGGCTCGGCGGTTTGCGTTTCCTGAACCGCTATCGCATCGCCGCATCGCGCCGGCGCGCATGGGTCGCCCTTGCCGCCACTCTCGGGCTGCTCGCCATGCTCGGCGCCGCACCGGGCACCGACATCCTGGCACATCTTTTCGGAGGCGTCGTCGGGGTCGGCCTGGGGATTGTGGCGGCGATCCGGCTACAGCGCCCGCCCGGTGTTCCGGCTCAAATGTCGCTTGTGGTGGCCGCTCTGGGTGGAGTGGTCTTGTGTTGGATCGCGGCGTTCCGTCTCTAGAGCCAGAAAGCGAGGGTCGCGTTGCCGCCGCTCAACCCACCTGATCCAGGTACTCCGACAGGCCGTAGCCGACGTGGTCGCCACAGCGCCACTCGGTCATACCTTCGGCGATGCGTGTCGTCTTGCCGTCGCGGCGGTTGCGCAGCGGCAGCATGGTCATCACCTTGCCGAAAATTTCGAGCTCGCCGTTGGTCGTCTGCAGCTTGGTTCGGATGGCGCTGTGATACTGGCCGGGATCCGCCCACTCGGTATGTAGCTCGAGTGAATTGACGTAGTGGTTCTCGCCATCCTTGAAGACGAAGCCGGAGAGGATCTCCGTGCCGTTCTGCAAGACGATCTGCGAGCCCATGAAGCCGAAGCTCTCGTCGAACTCACACGTCAGCCAGCGATAGAACTTGGGCGACTGCCACGAACGCGGCCCCCAGGAATGGTCGCGCAGGCCGAAACCGTTGAGCGGCGTCTGCTGGCCGTCGATGGTGATGGAGCCGACGGCTCTTACGTGTTGTTCGGTGTGTCCGCGGGCAAAAACCATTTCACTGTTGTCCATCGGCGCTTCGCCGCCGTACATCGGGCTCAGCCCGTAGTAGTCGAGTTGCAGCTGCAGCGGCTGGTGCGGATTGGAGGTGAAGGCTTTACGTGGATCTTCGAGATCGAGCGGGTGGGCCAGGTAGACGGCATGACCGTCGTAGCTGACGCGCAGGTGTTTGAACGGCTCGACCACCTCGAACTTCATGCCGCCGGCGTTGAACGCCGCGTTGTCGGCGATCTCCGGGCGCTTGTAGTTGAAGAGCGCCGTCCCGTCGGGCTTGTACACGGCCACGGTTACCTCGGCGTAGTGTTCATTGGGTCGATTGCCGACGCGTACGAAGCCGCCGAGCTTCTGCGTGCGGTCGTAGAAGTTGAAGTACATGCTCTCGTTGAAGTTCGACTCGCCGGTGTTGGTGTGCATGTGGTCGTCGTGCGGCTTGAGGGACATGAAAGCTCCTTTCGGAAGTGCGCCGGTACAATCGTCCAGTCCATTACCCCCGATTCACGGGCTAATGCCAGGTCAGTCAAGCTTATCCCCTACATTAATTAAATGCGCCGTGCGTTTCGTTGATCCTGGTTGGTCGTCTGATAGGGTTGCTGCATCTCCGAATTGAAAGGACCTTGCGCCTGATGGTCTGGCTGCGGCGGACGTTCGACTCGACGGTCGGTATGAAGTGGCTGATGGGAATTACCGGCCTCTTCCTGACCCTCTTCGTTTTCGTTCACATGCTTGGCAATCTGCAGGTCTATCTCGGACCGGACGCACTCAACACCTATGCCGAAACGCTGCAGCATCTCGGCGAGCTTTTGTGGGTAGCGCGCGTCGGGCTCTTTACGATCTTTGTCGTTCATATCGTTTCGGCCATTCGCTTGTCGCAGCTCAATCGTTCGGCGCGCCCTCAGGGATACGCGGTGATCACGCCGCAAGTTTCGCGCTACGCCTCGCGCACGATGCTGATGGGTGGCCTGATCGTTCTCGGTTTCGTCGTTTACCACTTGATGCACTTCACGCTCGGCTTGGTTTCGCCGGAGCAGTTTCATCTGCAGGACGCCAAAGGGCGCCACGACGTCTACGCCATGGTCGTCATCGGGTTTCGCCAACCGCTGATCGCCTTCTCCTATATCCTGGCGATGGTGCCGCTGATGCTGCACCTACAACACGGCGCATCGAGTTTCTTCCAATCGCTCGGCTTGAACTACCCAAAGTACAACAATCTGTTTCGCGCTGTCGGTCCGGTGTTGAGCGCGATCATCTTTATCGGCAACTGCTCGATCCCGCTGGCCATCTTGGCCGGCTTGGTGCCGTATCCGGTTGCAGGTCACTGACATGGAGCTGAAGTCGAACGTCCCATCGGGCCCGCTCGAACAGAAGTGGGACAAGCACAAGGCCGAGATCTCTCTGATCAACCCGGCAAACAAGCGCAAGTACAACATCCTCGTGGTCGGTACCGGCCTCGCCGGTGCATCGGCAGCCGCCAGTCTGGCCGAGCTCGGGTACAACGTCACCGCTTTCTGCTTTCACGACAGTCCGCGCCGTGCCCACAGCATCGCGGCACAAGGCGGAATCAACGCCGCGAAAAACTACCAGAACGACGGCGACAGTGTCTGGCGCTTGTTCTACGACACGATCAAAGGCGGAGACTTCCGGGCGCGGGAGGCGAACGTTTACCGCCTGGCACAAGTGTCGGTGAACATCATCGACCAGTGTGTGGCCCAAGGCGTGCCGTTTGCCCGCGAGTACGGCGGGCTGCTGTCCAACCGCTCGTTCGGTGGGGCGCAAGTATCGCGAACCTT
Source organism: Deltaproteobacteria bacterium (assembly GCA_016200585.1). Taxonomy (GTDB): domain Bacteria; phylum Desulfobacterota; class Binatia; order HRBIN30; family HRBIN30; genus JACQEN01. The sequence continues at coordinate 15,631 of JACQEN010000105.1, read as the reverse complement.
CTATGCGCGCGGGCAGACCGGCCAGCAGCTGTTGCTCGGGGCCTACTCGGCGCTGAGCCGCCAGATTGGTCTCGGCAACGTGAAGATGTACCCGCGCACCGAGATGCTCGACCTGGTGGTCGTCGATGGTCACGCCAAGGGCATCATTACACGCAACCTGGTGAGCGGCGAAATTCAACGCCACGTCGGCGACGCCGTCGTGCTGGCGACCGGCGGTTACGGCAACGTCTTCTATCTTTCGACCAACGCCGTGGGTTCGAACGTCACCGCGACGTACCGTGCCTACAAGCGCGGCGCTGCCTTTGCCAACCCCTGCTACACACAAATCCATCCTACCTGCATTCCGGTTTCCGGCGAGCATCAATCGAAGCTGACGTTGATGTCGGAGTCGCTGCGCAACGACGGGCGCGTTTGGGTGCCGAAGAAAAAGGGTGACAATCGTCCGCCGGATCAGATTCCGGAGGACGAGCGCGACTACTACCTCGAGCGCAAGTACCCGAGCTACGGCAACCTGGCGCCGCGCGACATCTCGTCGCGTGCTGCCAAGCAGGTCTGTGACGAAGGTCGCGGCGTCGGCCCCGGCGGGCTTGGCGTCTATCTCGACTTCTCCGAGGTAATCAAACGCCTCGGCGAGAACGTCGTCCGCGAACGCTACGGCAACCTCTTCGACATGTACCACGAGATTACCAACGAGAACCCGTACGCCGTTCCGATGCGCATCTATCCGGCGGTGCACTACACGATGGGCGGCCTGTGGGTGGACTACAATCTGATGAGCAACATTCCCGGCTTGTTCGTGCTCGGCGAAGCCAACTTCTCCGATCATGGTGCCAATCGTCTGGGCGCGAGCGCCCTCATGCAAGGCCTGGCCGACGGCTACTTCGTGATCCCCTACACCATCGGCGACTATTTCGCGCGCAACAAGATCGCGCGGCCGAGCATCGATGCCCCTGAGGTCAAGCAGGCGGAGGCCGACACGCGCAATCAGATTGCTCGCATGCTGTCGATCAAGGGCAAGCACTCAGTCGATGTCTTCCACCGCGAGCTCGGTCGAGTGATGTGGGAATACTGTGGAATGGCGCGGACCGATGCCAGCCTAAAGAAGGCGCTAGCGGAGATACCCGAGATCCGCGCGCGCTTCTGGAAGGAGGTCCACGTCACCGGCGGCGGCGAGGAGCTCAATCTGGCTCTCGAGCGTGCCGGCAGGGTTGCCGACTTCCTCGAGTTCGGCGAGCTGCTCTGTCTCGATGCGCTGGAACGCCGCGAGTCCTGTGGCGGCCATTTCCGTGCGGAGTTCCAAACCGAAGACGGCGAGGCGAAGCGCGACGACGACGCTTTCTGCCATGTTGCGGCTTGGGAATACCAAGGACCGGAGCGCAAGCCGGTGCGCAACGTCGAGCCGCTCGATTTCCAGTTCGTCCATCTGGCGACGAGGAGTTACAAGTAATGCGCGTGACGCTGAAAATCTGGCGCCAGAAGAATGCCGCCGCGACGGGTGGCTTTGCGACGTACACGAAGGACAACGTCGTTGCAGAGATGTCGTTTCTGGAGATGCTCGACGCCCTCAATCGCGAGTTGGTGGAAAAGGGCGAAGAGCCCGTCGCCTTCGAGAGCGATTGCCGCGAGGGTATCTGCGGCACGTGTTCGCTGGTGGTCAGCGGCATCCCGCATGGCCCCGGCAAAGGCGCGGCGACCTGCCAGCTTTACATGCGGCGTTTCAAGGATGGCGACACGATCACGGTCGAGCCGTTCCGCGCGCGGGGTTTTCCGATCCTGCGCGACCTGATCGTCGACCGCAGCGCTTTCGATCGTATCATTCAAGCCGGCGGCTTCATCTCGGTGAATACCGGTGGTACGCCCGACGCCAACGCGTTGCCGATTGCCAAAGAACAGCAAGAGTTGGCGATGGACGCAGCTGCCTGCATTGGTTGTGGAGCTTGCGTTGCGGCGTGCAAGAACGCTTCGGCCATGCTGTTCGTGGCGGCGAAGGTATCCCATTTGTCGCTCCTACCGCAGGGCCAGCCGGAGCGTCAGCAACGTGTCCTCAACATGGTCGCACAGATGGACAAAGAAGGCTTCGGCGCTTGCACGAACACTTTCGAATGCGAAGCTGCGTGCCCGAAGGAAATCAGCGTACGCTTCATTGCCCGGCTGAATCGCGAGTACATGCGAGCCAGCTGGGGGGACAAATGAGACGGGCCCCAGGACTTTGAAGGGTTGGGTCCTGAGGACCCGATCCTTCCGAGACCATGAGAACCAAACGGTGCTGCGGCCGCACGTCCGTCACGAGCCGTTTCCATCCAACATCTGCAATAGCGCAAGCAGTCGCCGTGTCCCTTCGCGCAGTTGCTCGGTGGCGAGACGTTCGTTCAGCCCGTGTTCGCCGAGGGTGTCTTCGTCACTCAGGGTCAGCGGCAAGAATCCGTAACTGACAATGCCTTTGTCGCGGAAGTAGTGGCTGTCGGTAAAGCCGGTCAACACCGCCGGCACGACGGAGCTGCCGTCCGCTTCCGCCATACTCTGAACGCTGCGATAGAGAGCGTTGTTCGTCGGCGACGACGACGGCGGGAAGTTGAGCAAGGTTTCGACCTGGATGGTTGGATCGCCGATCAGATCGCCAACCTTCTTGAGGAACTCGGTTGGGTCTTGCCCGGGCAAGAGGCGGCAATCGAGCTCGGCGGTTGCCGTTCGCGGAATGACGTTGGTCTTCTGACTGGCGTTGAGCACGGTCGGCGTGCACGTATTTTGAACCATTGCCGCGTTGTGAGCATCGCCGAGGAACTCCTGGCGAAACGCGTCGTTCTTGAGAGAGCCACGCAGATCGGCGTAGCGCGTTCGCAGCTCCGCGGTCTGCATGGGGGCAAGGGCGGCGTAGTACGCTTGCACCTCGGGAGTGACGGTGATCGGTGCCTTGTACGCGCTCAGCTTTTCGAGCCCATGCACCAAGGCTGTGACGGCGGTGACGCGCGCCGGTGCCGAACCGTGGCCGGGCTTGCCGGTGGCTGTAAGCCGCAACCAGCAGGGAGTTTTTTCCGATACGGCCACCTCGTAGACCCGCTTGCCATTGGCTGCAGCGTGAATGTGCCCGCCCTCATTGAGCAGAAATTCGGCGTTGGCGAGCTTGTCGAAATGGTGGTCGACCATCCAGCCGGCTCCAAGCTTTCCGCCGGTCTCTTCGTCGGCGGTGGCGAGGAAGACGACATCGCGCTTGAGCTCGACGCCCTGGCGCTTGAGCAGCAGCAGCGCCATCGCTTCGATCGTGCCGACTCCTTTGCAGTCGAGTGCACCGCGTCCGAAGACCGCACCGTTGCGCAGGATACCATCAAACGGCGGTGTCTCCCACTCGGCTCGATTCGCCGGCACGACGTCGAGGTGGTTGAGCAAGATGATTGGCCGGGCATTGCCGCGACCGGGCAGTTTGGCCAGAACAGATCCCCGACCAGGCTGCGATTCGAAGACCTGTGCGGCGATTCCCGCGGCGTTGAAACGCTCGGCAAGGAAATGCGCCGCCGCGACCTCGTTGCCCGGCGGGTTGGTTGTGTCGATCCCGATGTAGTCGCTGAGAAACGTCGCAGCTTCCTTTTCAACTCCCGCCCATTCGATCTCGTCGGCGTAAGATCCTCTCGACACCGTCACCGTCAGGAAGATCGAGAAGACGAGCAGCAGCTTGCGGGGATCACGGTTCATGCGTGGCGCTCCTTCAGCTCAACGATGTAGCCGTCGGGATCTTTGACGTAGATCGATAGTCCGATCCCGCGTGCCCCCATTCGCGAAACGGGCTCGGATTCGATCACCTCGACGCCGCGTTGCGCCAGCCAGGGGACGATTTCAATGAGCTTCCCCTCGATCTCGATGCAGCAGTGCAGATAGCCGCCTTTGTAGGCGCTCTCGGCTGGGTCGTACGTCGGGTCGGGTACGAGATCGATGAGCTGCCCGCCGACGCGCGCGGAGACAAACGGGCGTGCGCCGGCACGGTATTCGTCGAGCCACTCGATCGGCAGGCCGAGGATGTCGTGGTAGAAACGCAGCGCTGCGTCGAGATCGCGAACGCGCAGAACGAAGTGATCGAGTGAGATCGCCTTGAGCATTCCTTCTTCCCTGGCGCCGGCATCCTGACACCGACCGGCCTGGCTGTCCATGAAGCTCGCAGCAGAGCCCTGACATCCTCATCGAGACGCTCAAGGGCGTGAATCGCCGCGATGTTCCCCACAGCTAAACCTTGCTAGCGTAGCCGGTTGCATGTCCGGGACCGCGATTGCCGTCGTTTTGTTTTCCGCCTTGCTGCACGCGTTGTGGAACTTGTTCAACAAAGGCAGCGGCGATCGCTGGGGATTCTTTCTCGGTCAAGGAATCGTGCTGGCCTGCGTTTACGGACCTGTAGCTCTTTGGCTATCGATCGGCGTGACGCTGTCGAAGCTGTCGTGGTTATGGATCAGCTTGTCGGCGATCACGCACGTCTTCTACGCCATCTATCTGCTGAAGGCCTACGATGCCGGAGACCTCTCGGTTGCTTACCCGCTCAGTCGTACGGCGCCTGTGTTGGTGGCGGGGTGGGACCTGATGACGACGCGCGGCGTGCTGACGGCAGCCGGGGTGAGTGGCACACTTCTGGCGGGCTTCGGCGTGTTGTTGTTGCAACTTCCCGCAGTGCGATCGCAGGGCCTGCGAGCGGTCTGGTTTGCGCCGGTAACCCGCTACGCGCTTACGACGGCGTTGTTCGTCGCCGGCTTCACGATCATCGACAAGCAGGGCGTGCAGGTCACGCCGCCGTTCTTATATCTCTACCTCCTGAGCCTCGGTGAATCGCTCCTATTGGCGCTCTGGCTCGGAAGCAGATCCTTGGCACGAGTCAGAGCCGAGTTCCGCAGTAACGGGCGTTCGATGCTGTTCAGCGGAGTAGTCGGGGCATTTGGCTACCTTTTGATCTTGTGGGCCCTGACGGCTTCGCCGGCGAGCTACGTCCTGGGATTGCGTCAATGCAGCATCGTTTTTGGGGTGCTGCTTGGACGTTTCGTTTTGGGTGAGGGTGAAACGCGCTACCGGCTCGTTGGAGCCGGCGTCATCGCCGCTGGCAGTGCGATGATCGCGATCTTCGGCTGATCAGCAGGAGCGCGAGTCCAATCGTCGCGATTCCCGTCCATGATGCAGCCGGGGTGGTCACCTGGCAGCCGGAGGTCGGCGTCAGGTTTTGGCTTGGCCCGGTGCCCGGAGCGTAGAGTGAGAACAGTCCGGCAATGTCGTCGGGTTGCAAACGATCGATGTTGCTGACTTGGCTGTTCATGATCGCTACGACGTGTTGCCCGTTCACATCCGGATGATCCAACCCAAGTACGTGCCCGAGCTCGTGGAGCAAGACGCGGCGAATATCGTAGATGGGCACTTGATTGATGTCACGCTGGATTGGACCGTCGTAGGCATTCCACTGCACCGTCGATCGCACGAACACGGGAGCGTTGATCATCGCCCCGCTGTCGGGGGACCAGCAGTTGAGGGTCACCTCGATGGCGTCGCCGAAGTCCATTCCACAGATGTTTGGCGTATAGAAAATCGGATTGTCTCCAGCCGGTCCGGTGTTCGGGCACGGATGACCGGGGCCACGTGGGCCGCAAGGATTGTTGAAATTGACCCCGGTGGCGACGTCGAAATGAAAGCCACCGTTTTGCGCATTCCAATCGTTGGCAGCCAGGACGGCGTTTTCGTCCCATGAATGCGTACCGTTCAGCAGCGTACGCGACGGACTACCGAGGAAGGTTGTCATGTTGGCTTGACCGCTGGCCCAGTGGGCGCACGGACCGTTGCCGCTCTTGATGCAAACATACGCCGAGGTGCTCGCTACCAGACCGACCAAAGCCAGCATCCCGAGAAAGACGGCTAGGACCGGGCGACCGACACCCAGCCGCGTACGCCGCTGAGCGGTTGCCCTCCCATGATCGATCACGGTTGAGTAGCCTCCGGACGCGACGGATGGGCGAGCTCGTCGGTTACCATCTGGCGAAACTCGTCGACAGTGACGGGCTTCGCACTAGCGTCCCCGGTGCGTGCGAAGTGCAGATCACGTTGGCTGCGGCCCACCACGACACGCCCGTCATCGGCATCGATGACGTCCGCATTGCGCTCGGCGTCAAAGCGCACGCGAAAGCGCCCTTGCCAGAGGCCAACCAGAGGGCAAACCGCGCGCCCGTTACCCGCGACAAACAGAACCACGCGATCCCCTTCGCTGAACTGGGGCATATCGGAGATGCTCGTGGACGTTTCGCCTTGCTGGCCGCCGTAAAACTGCAACGTCAGCTCCTTGCCGACTGAACCCTTGAGAACCGAAAGATCGGCAAGGGTAACGAAGGTACGCGGGGAACCGTCGGCACTTTCGCCGACTTCAACCTTGACTACAGTGCCGACGACAATTTGCTCGGAGCGAGCAACCAGGTCGGCGAAGTCGCGCTTGAGCGCAACCATCGCGTCGACGCGAGCGCAGCTGATCCCGAAAAGAATGAGCTGCAGAAGAGCGAGACGAAACAAACGGTCAAGCACCGGCCGAAGCTAGCAAACAGTTGCCGCAGCTGCCACGCGGTCGCTGATTTGATCGATCAATTCAGAAGGCAAGGCCGAAATGGCCTTCAACGACTTTCGATGTGTGGGTACGTAACGCGACGGGTTTCGAAAAGGTGAGCCAGCACAGCCACCGCTTCACAATCCGATCCAGCCGTATCCTGCACGGTTTTCACTAGATCCCAAAGCGTCAAACTAGCGGTTGTTTGTTTCGTCATTTGGCTCCTCCTCAGGTGAAGCAGACACCCCTTTAGGACGAAGCCACCCCTCACAAATTCGACAACACCCCACTCTCGTCCGGGACAATCAAGGAAGGAACTAGGAAATTCCGTGCCAAGGCCGACAGGCAATACGTGAACACCGTGGAGAGCTGCGAGGGGACCGGTCCCACCCTGATGATTGACAACACAACGCCATCATTTTGACCCTGTGAGCGCGTGTCCACCCGACGACTCGTCGGAAGATCGAAAGAGTGGGCGGCTGCCCTGTGCAGTCGCCCACTTGTATCTCAGGGCTAGTGGTACTGAGGAAGCAAAACAAACGATCGATGCGGAAGTGGCTTAGGCTTTCGGACCCACCAGGCGCATACGTGCAACCTGACGCTGTCCCGACGGGTTCACACGGCCCGATCGTTTGTTGCTGATCACGCGCAGCGAACGCCTCAACGATAGGCGACTACCGTCCTTGAGCACGCCCTCGTCGTCGAAAACCAGTACATCTCTATATGCCAATGCAGTCATTGTTCGCCCCTTTTCGTTGTCAAACTAGCACGCAAGAAAGAAGTGCGCGCATCCCGTCTTTAGGGGATCATGACACCGGAAACGCACGAGAGGAATTCCATTACTTCACACGGTTGGCGACAAACGGATGGATTCAAGTCCTTGAAATTCAAAACGCGTATTCGATCTGTGCCGAGTAGATCACATTGGAGCGCAGCCCATCGTTGTTGAGTGGGAATTGAAAGGTCCCGGCGATGACCCATTGGTCGAACGGATTCAGCTTGAATCCGACCGCCGATTGCAGCACGTCGTCGTTGATTCCGTCGCGCTTGTCGTCGTGGAAGCCCAGGAAATCGGCGGTGAGTGTCAACCATTTGAAGGCGAACAGATCGCCGCCGGCGATCCACTGCGCCTGGCTGACGTCTTTGCCGCTGCGCAACGCGTAACCGAGGTTCAGGTGCGGCGAGAAGCGGCCGAAGTTCTTCGAGGCGATGAACCACGGCGTGAACGTCGGGTCGTGAAATCCGAGAAAGTCATCGGCGTTGCCGGTCGGTATGGAGAGAACACCGGCCATCGCGAGGTCGGCGTACTCGGTATCCATGAAGTGCCATTTCGAGCGCAGAAAGATGTCGCCGGTACCGAATTTCGTGCTGTCGAATTCGTCGTGAGAGCAGCGAAAATCATGGGAGCAAATGGGTCCAGATCCACCCACCACTAGGCCCTTCTGTGAGAATGTGAAGTAGGCTCCCTGGTCGCCGTTGGGGTCACTGATTTGGGCATCGGCAATGCCCTTCAAGTGGACGCGCACGAGTGACAGGCTCATGCTCGCATCGATCGAATCCGTGATGCCATACGCGGCGGTTACAAAGAACTGATCAAATGCCAGGCTCAGATTGAGCTTCGTGTCTAGGGTGTTGTCTTGCGCTCGGACGCGGTCCGACACAGGAAGCCCGGCCAGGTAGGATTGGGATAGTGCCGGTTGTGACGACCGCAACGCGCCGAGCGATTCGCCTTCCAAGCTGTCGAAGTCGATGTGGGTGTACGAAGTGCTGAACGCCCAGGTGCGTGCCCCGAGGGTTTCGGCACGCTCGGCGATCGTCGGTCCCAAGCTCTGATCGCGCCGTACGTAGCTGTCGAGGTCGTCGTCGAATTCGAAGCGGAAGGCGCCGCTCGCCGACGGCAGCGGGATCTGCGAATGTGCTGACGAAAGCGTGGCGGACAGACCGCGGAAGCGATCGGCGACCCGCGACCGCTGCAGATCGGTTTGACCGAGGGGAGAAACCGAGGTGTTGAAGGTCCCGCCAAAGAGACCGGGAATTCGTTGGTCGAGAGACTGAGCCCCGGCGCGTGCGCCGCCCAACACGAGCAGCAACAGCACCCATCGAATCGACCTACCGCGACCCGTCGTCATGGCTTGCCCGCGATTTTCCAGGTGCCGCCTTGACGAACGACGACTCGGGTCAGACGAACTTCCAGATTGACCGGCTTGCCGCTTTCGCCATCGATGAAATGGTCGCGTCGCGTATACGACACGACGATGTCATCGCCGTGCGGCATCATCGTGAGGTCAGCGACTTCAACCGCAAACTGGCGAGCGTTTTCAAAATACTGGCGCAACGATTCGCGCCGTCGCGTCGGGAAGCTGACGTATAGCTGGGCCAGCCGATCGAGGTCCTTGCGCTCCAGGGCTTGGCGATAGTCTTCGATCAGTTTGCGCACCTCGCCTTCCGTCGCGGGGTTGATTTCTGCGGCGTAGGCGACCGAAGCAAAGCTGAGGACGTGGCGGTACCACGGCTCTTCCCAACCCGAGCGTGGCCCTGTCTTCTTGTGCTTCGCAGGCGGCGTTGGCCGTTTGCGGCTGTGCGGCGTCGGATTTTCGACGACCTCCTCGGTTTCCAGAAGCAGACGATAGGCATTAACGTCGGTGTTCGTCTTGCGCTCGATCGAGCTGCCTTCCTCGGGCGACAAGCTGACGTGCATACGGCGCAGCACACTGAAGACAAGCTGTTTCTGCAGGTCGAGGAAATCGCTGAGATTGCCCTGGACCGAGTCGGAGCCTTCCTGGAGCCCGCTCGATGCGTAGACAATTCGGGCATCGATGCGGATCGCTTCTCCGACCACGTTGAACGATCCGGCCACGAGCCGATCGATTCCCAGCTGTTGCGCTGCCGCCAGCTCGTCGGTGCCACGCAGTTTCATGGTTCGATCGATCAACTCCGGTGCGTAGACGTTGAGCTCGCGCACCTTGCTGAGCTCCGTGTTGAAGGCTGCTCGCAGCGCCGACCCGACCCACTCGTGATCAGGGTCGGTGCGTACGTTGCGAAAATCCATCACCGCAACGGTGTTGGGAACCGGTGTCAGCGGTACCACGGCGGTCGTCGGCAACGGTACCGCAACTCCCGGGCGTGGCGTCAGCGGCGTGATTCCAGACTTCGCGGCAACCAAGCGTAGATCGGTTCCCTCGACCTTGTAGTAGGGATTTTGGGCGCCGCCGGTCAACGAAGCCACTTCGCGGGCGACGTATCCGAAGAGCTCGGTAACCGAGACGTTGCGATCGTTGTTCGCATCCGCCGCCCCCTGCAGGCCTTCGAGCAGCGCGTACGAGAAGGCGCCGTGCCCGAGCTCCGCGCGCTCTTGCGATTCTTCGCCCGGCTTGCTCGCTGCGAGCAGGAAAAACCCCTCGCTCGCCGACAAGCGTGCGGCGGGATCCTCCATGGCGGCGAGATTCGGGGCAGCAACCTTCAATGCTCCGGCGTGACAGGTGTCGAGCATCAGAACCACGCCGCGTACATTGTGCCGTACGATGCGCACCATTTCGTCGAAGTCCGACATCCGAACGCCCGCTGTCACATGGTTCTGACTCGTTGCGGACGACGGCAGGAAATAGTAGCTGCCGGTCGCACGATCTTGCACGCCGTGACCGGCAACGAAGATCACCGCAACGTCGTTTGGGCCGGCTTGTCCGAGGAAGCGCTCCATGCTGTCGAGAATGGTTTCGCGGGTTACCTCGGCGTCCGTCAACACCAGCGTGCGGGCTTCGCTGTAAAGCGGCCCGCCGGCTTGGAGGCCCAGCGCGGCTGCAACCGTTTGGGCATCAATCGCGGCGTATTTGAGGTTGAAATCAGTTTGCTGGTAGCGGCTGACGCCGATGGATAACACCCAGAGGACGGATCGCGGTGCCGGTGTCACCGTGGCAGCGGTTGGCGCACCCAGGGCAGAGTGAATCGTTGCGGGCAAGCTAGCCCAGCATACGACCCAAACCATCAATAGATTGGCCACCATGCCCCTCGCCGTAGCGCCAACTCTTGCCGTGACCGCAATCGTCTTCACACGGCGCAGGTATTCCTGCAATGGCGCCCGGTTGCAATACGAAAGCGTTTAGAACGGGTGCGAGAAATCGGCAAAAACTTCGTCACCTCATTGCAATAAATCGACGCGGTTCCGCACCTTGGAGATTCGAGGGTCATGGACGTATCCGTGGTTTCAGCGTTACAACCGACACGATGGCCAGCCGATCGATGCAGGGCCGGAGAGTCGGATTCCCGCCTGATGATATGTGGGGAAGCCAAGCCGCGACGACGGCAGCAACGGGCGACGAATGGTAGACGCAGGAATGGTAGGTCAGGAGGACCGTGCACTCATCCAACGCTGTCTGGCGGGGGATGGCGATGCAATCGCGCTTTTTCAGGAAACCTATGGCGAGCTGATCTACGCCTATCCGCTGCGCGTCTACCACATTCCGCGCGACGAAGCGGGCGACTTCTACGTTTTCGCCCTCGACAATGGACGGATTTTTCGCCGGGTGCAGACGTTCGAGGGACGTACCTCGTTGCGCGCCTACTTGCTCGGCTTCGTCTTGGACCACCTGGTTCTCGAATGGAAACGCGGTGAACGGGAGATCGAAACAGTGTCGATGGAAGCAATCCAAGAGTTGCCCGACGAAAGCATGGATGGAAGCAAATCGCAGTCTACGGGGAACGAGGCCAGGCCAGCTTTGAATGACATCCTCAACGAGCTGCCCTCTTCCAAAGCGGTGATTCTAAAGCTGCTATATGTCGAGGACTGCGAGCTTACGACGGCCGATGTGCGCTACATCCGCAAAGCTTCGGGTCGGCGCGTTCCCGAAATACTCGCCACCATCGAGAAGATGCGCTCCGTCGTTCGCGAACGCGAAGCCGGGCTAAAGCGTGTCGAAGACCAGCTCGAAGGAGTCCAAGCCTGGTTGAATCTCTATGAGCGGCGGCTGCGTCGCATCTCCACCGACTTGACGGCTCTAGTCCCGACGGCGCCCACCGCCGGTAGCTTGCGCGACGAGCAAGCCGATCTCGAACGCAAGATCGAATGGCGTCAACGCCAGCGAGCCAATCTGATGGATCGCGCTCAGCGGCGCAAAGTCACGACGCCCTACAAAGACATCGCCGCCTTGCTCAATACGACCGTGGGCAACGTCGCCTCGCAGATCCTGCGTGTGCGCAAGGATGTCGCCTCACGCATGCAAGGGCACGAGGTCGAGTCTGCAGGAGAAGAAAATGCCTGAACCGAATCGCCTGAATCGTTGTCCAAGCGAAGAGCTATTGGTGGCGTACCTGATGGGTGCGCTGAACGCCGTTGAGGGCGATCAGCTGGACGATCACGTCGACAAGTGCGACGCGTGCCTCGATGCCTTGTTGAGCGCGCGCCAACGCTTGTCTCGAAATGCAGAGATGGCCGAACGCCTTCCGGACGACCTTCTGCGCAGAATGGCAGCCGCCACCCCACAGCGTGCTGCCGCATCGGCAGGCGACCGCGCCGCCCCGTCCCGCGCGACCTGGCGCGTGCGTCGCCTGCCGATCCCCCGCTCCGTGCGTTTGCTTGCACCCCTGGCGCTGGCCGCCGGTGCCTTGCTTGTGGTCGGCTCATCGCAGTCCTGGTGGAGCCGCACCCCGTCCCAACCCCAACCGTTGATGCGTAGCGTACCCGTGTCGCCACAGCTGCGCGTTACCGCTCGCGAAGCTCTTGTGCGCGCGCAACCGCAACTCCATGCCGCGGTCATCGGTACTCTAAACCGCGGCGAGGTTGTATCGGTGGGCAGCGAGGAGCGAGAATGGTATCGTGTTGCCCTGCCAAACGGCGGTCAAGGATGGGTAGAACAAGGCGCGTTTCATTAACGAGACTTCGTCGCACCACGATGCTCCAGCATTTCGGGGGAGCGCGCACCGCCGCGCTCGGCCTTCTTACGCTCTTGTTCATTTCGATTTGCGCTTCGATCGGCATGGCCGAGCACGCACTCACGTGCGGCCAACCTGTCAGCGCCTACCTGGCTCCGGATGCTGAGGACACTTATTTGATTTCGACCGCAGGCAATGCGGTTGTGGTTGCCGACGCGGTACGCACCGGCGGTTCGTTGGATCTCCTGGATCTTGAAGCGGGCGGTCACGAAACCTGCGGAGGGTCGCTCGCGTGGACGGTCGAGGGATCAAGCGAGCTGCAAGTGCGCGACTGCCGCAATGGACAACACTCCGGCACCTACACGCTGAACCTGAACGTCGTCTCGCAAGGTCCGGACAACTGCGCCGAAACCATGCCGTGCGGCATCTTCCCCTATGTCCGCCGGCTGGTGAACGAGGGCGGCACGGATTCCTATTCGTTCCTGGGCAAGGCGGGAGACAAGATCACCATTCGCGCCACGGCGATCAACGGCGCCATCGGCGCAATGCGAGTTCGTTTGTTTGATCCGGATGGCACAGCGCTCGCCAGCGGCGATACGTGCAGCGGCATGCTCAACACAACCCTGAGCCAGAACGGTACCTACACCGCCTTGATCAGTGCTTGCGGCTTGCCCAAGGCTGGCCTGTATCTTCTGGCATTCGAATCCGGAAGCTGCCCCAGTGGCCCCGATATGACCTTCCTTGGCTTGGCGAAGGCCGACGGTTCCCCATTGCCGCCGGATGACTACGACGACCAGGGACGGCCGGTCTACAATCGCGACGGTGGAGCGGGGTTCCTGATGGTTTTCGAAGCCCGCCCCGGCAGCAGCCGCAAGGATGTCGGCACCCTGGCGTATAACTACGACCCGACCGATCCGACCGTCGTGCCCGATCTGGAAGTTCTGTTGTCACGCGCCTTGGGAGACGGCAGCACTGCCGTTTGCGATAAGACGCGGCCCAACATCGGCGGTGTTCCCGGAGTTCCGAGCTTGAGCTTCGACACGCAACAATCGGTGAGCAACGCGATCAACGATTTCGGCTGCCGCATCGACAACGGAGCCGGGCAGCCTGAGGGCGTTAGCTCCGACAATGCCTGCACGTCGTTTCCAAACGGCGATTTCGGCTTCGTCGAACGCACCAGTAGCCTGCAATTTTGCATGCTCGTTTCGGGTGGATGGCAATTCCAGCCGGGGGCGACGATCGTCAAGGCGCGGACGCGTGACACCCTGGGCAACCTCGGGGCGCCGCGCGAGATGGTGCTCCAAGTCAGCGGACCGACCTTCACACCCACACCGCAAGGCACGCCGACCCCGACCCGTAGTTCTTGCGTCGGCGATTGCAACGAAGATGGCGACGTGACGGTCGACGAGCTGATCAAGGGCGTTTCGATCGCCATTGGAAACACCCCGGTTGGCGATTGCGCCGCCGTCGATGTCGACCACGACGGCGCAGTTACCATCGACGAGCTCATCAAGGCCGTGACGTCGGCCCTTGGCGGCTGCGCTGTGTGAGCGTGCCGCGGCTGCTTCGTCGCGTCAGTGGAGCAGCTGCAACAAGATCAGCACCTCGCCGGCAACTGCGGCGAAGAACACCGCCGTGCGCAGGCCGATGATGCCGGCGATATAAACCGCCGCATGTGCCACCCGCCCGGCGAAGAACAGGATCGATCCGATCGCCGTCATTGAATTGGCCTTGCCGGCGACGTGCGCGGTGAGCACCAGAATGGCGAACGGCGCCAGATTCTCGATGAGGTTGAGATGCGCCCGCTGCGCCCGTGCGGCCCAATCCGGTATCGCCAGCTGCGTGTCGCGATTCCCCAGGGCCCATTCCATTCCACCCGGCGTTTGCATTCGGCCCAAGAGGTACACGGACGGCAAAAGCAGGCAAAGTAGACCTGTCAGCACAAGCATCCACAGATCGGTGGTCATCGAAAGCCCTCCCGCCGCGCATCGAACATCGGAACCAGCGAAAGAGCAAGCTTGTGACGGCTGGCCGACGGAGCGCGAATTGATCCACCCTGCTTCTACGAGGATTGGTCGGGGGCTAGGATGCCGCTCATCAAAATCTCCAGGGAGGGAGAACACGATGAAGCTATACCATTCCGCACAGTCGCGATCGGTGCGACCCCGTTGGTTGCTTGAGGAGCTTGGAGTGCCGTACGAGCTGGTCCGCCTCAACTTCGGCAACCAGGAGCACAAGGCACCCGAGTATATGAAGATTCACCCACACGGCGCGGTGCCGGCGCTCGTCGACGGCGATATCAAGATGTTCGAATCCGCCGCCATCTGCCTGTACCTCGCCGACAAGTACGCGGACAAAGGCCTGGCGCCGAAGATCGGCACGCCGGCCCGCGCCGCCTACTATCAGTGGATGGTGTATTCCATGGCCACCCTCGAGCCGCCCATCATCCAGATTTTCATGAACACCGTGATGCTCCCAGAGGAACAACGCTCCGCCAAAGCAGTCGAGGAAGCCAAGAAGAGTTTTACGACGATTGCCGCCGTCCTCGAGCAGGCGCTTGCCGGTCGGTCGTTCCTGCTCGGCGACCAATTCTCCGCCGCCGACGTCATGGTCGGCTCGACGCTGGGGTGGGCACAGTTCATGGGCGTTCTCGAAGGTCACCCAACGTTGCAGGCGTATGTCGCTCGGCTCTCCGAACGCCCGGCCTTCCAACGCGCTCAAGTCGATTGAACCCCGCCATTCGCCGGGGCGGTTGTAAGCCGCCCCGGCGGTCTCGACTACGATTCCAACTGTAGGATTCGATCGTATTTCTTGATGCGCGACGCATCGCCGCTGGCAATGCGCCGAGCGTTCATCTCTACCGCCAACATGCGGCGGTTGATGAAGGAGGATGCCAAGACCTCGATCGATTCATCGATCTGCGCTTGCAGCAGCATCTCGCCGGCCACAAACACGTCGATGACCATCTCGCACACGCGCTTGGCGTTGAGCAGGGCGTACTGTGGGTCGCCCATGACAGCCGGCAGCGACGGACGGATCCACTTGTTGATCGCCTCGCATACCGCGCCCACCAGCTCCGGGAACCTTTCGCGCAGCGGCTCGATCTCGTCGCGAATGCGCTCGAGCGTCGTGAACAGCGTCCCCTTGCTCATCTCCTTCAAGGCGAAGCTCGCCTGGATCTCCGAGGTGCCTTCGTAGATCGTCGTGATGATCGAATCC
>JACQEN010000104.1 GCA_016200585.1 Deltaproteobacteria bacterium | reverse complement strand
GCCGACAACATGGCCGTCTACTTCGCTGCCGGTGCCAGTGCCGTTGCGTTCGGTGCGAGTGTGTTCCGCCCCGACTGGCTGGCCGGGCGCCGTTACGATGCCATCGGTGCAGAGGTCGTCAAGCTGGTCGCCGCATGCCATGAGGCCGTCGCCAAGAAGGAATCGTAGGGCGTCGAGCGAGAATTCCTGGAAACGAACGGATTACCCTCGGGCCGGGGAATGTCCTATTCTTAACCGACACTGCCGTTCCGCTTTGCCGACTTGACTTCCACCCTGATTCGGGGCGACTATCTCCCGACCTTTGGGAGGGTCGCCAATGACAAGATGGCTCGCATTCGTGGGTGCGTGCTGTGCTGCAATTCTGTGCGCTGCGACGCCGTGCGCCGCCACCACCCAAGCGCAGCGGTTGTGCGACTTCGCCCGTACCTCTGCCTGGAAGGACTACACTTCCTGCATTGACCGTCGGCTTGTTACGGATTTGGCTATCGCCAAGTGCCGCTACACCTATATCCGCAAATGGGAATCGTTTCAGCGTAGGAAGTCGTTGACCGGTAGTACGTGTATCGGCGCGCGATTCACCGACAACGGCGGCACGGTGACGGACAACTTGAGTGGGCTTGTATGGGAAAAGAAGATCAACCAGCTGACCGAGTACTACGCCGCCGCCAACCCAAGCGATCTCACGGCGGGGCCTGATGGCAACCTGTGGTTCCCATCAGGCGGTACGCACGAGATCTGCAAGATCACCACGGATGGAGTGATTACCAGGTACCTGGAGGGCACCGCACCAAACAGCATCACCGTCGGACCCGACGGCAATCTGTGGTTCACATCTTATGCCGATAAAGTAGGAAACATCACTACTGCCGGTGTAGTTACCGAATACTCGGTCCCTACAGTGAATAGCGCGCCAATGCACATTACCGCCGGCTCCGACGGCAATCTGTGGTTTACGGAAAACCGCGGCGACAAAATCGGCAAGGTGACGCTCGCCGGGGTCGTCACCGAGTATCCCCTCCCACCGAATACCTACCCGAACCACATCACCGCCGGTGCGGACGGTAATGTGTGGTTCACAAAAGCCTGCTGTTCACTTGGAAAAGTGACGCCGGCAGGCGAGATCACCTTCGTTCCCATTCCGGGCGATGCCACAGGCATTACGACGGGTCCCGACGGCAATCTTTGGATTTCTTTGCAGATCCCCGATAGCCTCGCGAAGATGACCGCAGACGGCTCGATTACGCTGTATCCGCTGCCGCCAAACGGTGGGGCAACCGGTATTGCCGGTGGCGCGGATGGAAACATGTGGTTCACACATGAAAGTTGGATTGGGAAGCTGACTCCGGCTGGCGTGGTCACCGAATGGGCGGTTGGTGCCGAGGGAATCATTACGATGGGTCCGGACGGCAATGTCTGGATTGCAAAGGACGGGGCGCAACGAATTGCGAAGTTTCCAATCGCGCCGTCACCTCATGAACAGCATGCGACCTTCGCATGGAGTGCGGGAGGGGTAAACGAGGACGGCGCAATGTTCACGACCTTTCTGAACGACCCCGTGACCGGTCTCAACACCTCCGGCTTCGCTGGATCGAAGGGTTGGAGGATCCCGACGATCGCAGAGTTGGATAGTTTCATTTTGCAGGGATTCCCATGCACCTTGGTCGCTTGTACCGATCCAATCTTCGGCGCCTTACCGTATAACTATTGGTCGATGACCAGTACTGGGCGGGATTCGCACCACGCTTGGCTGATCGACTTCGATGTTGGCTGGGTAAACGGAGTGGACAAGGCCTTCGCCTTGTCGATGTTTGCCGTGCGGGGTGGCCTATGAGCGTCGCGAAGGTCGAGCTGCCGGGCAGTACGATGACATCCGAACCGAAAATCTCACGTAGCGTGCGGCGAGCGTCGACAATGAAGAAAGCTCTACCCATCGCTGCGGTCTGCTGCTTCGCACTGTTTAGGACGCAACCAGCGTACGCCTACCCAACGCCACAGGAATTCTGCGACGTTGCTCTCAACAAGGCGTGGAGGGTTTACCAAAGTTGCATCGAAAAAATTGTGGCAACCTGGGCCAAGGGTCCCACGACGACATTTGCCGCAACCGCAGACGTGGCGTTCGCCAAGTGCCGGCACGCCTACTTCAAGAAATGGACGGTGTTTCAGACAGACGCGACGTTGGCGACGTCTACATGCAGGGGAAACCGCTATGCCGACAACGGCGATGGGACCGTAATCGACAATCTTACGACACTGAGCTGGGAGAAGAAGACCAACAGCGCAAATCCCTCGGACCCTCACGACGCGGACAACTCGTATTCGTGGAGCACGGGAACAAACGATGAAGACGGTACGGCCTTCGCGACATTTCTGACCGACCCACCGACAGGTTTGGACGCGACCGGCTTCGCCGGATCGAGCGGCTGGAGAATTCCGACGCTGGCGGAGCTGCAAAGCATCGTGCAGGATTATCCCTGCGATGGAACTTTCGGGGTACCTGGGGGAACGTGTATCTGCGCTTCGGCCCCCTGCATTGACGCAATCTTCGGCGTAACGTCCAATGGGAACTATTGGACTGACACGACCTACCTCAACTCCACGGACAGCGCATGGGCAGTGAGCTTTTCGACTGGCACCTTCGATTCGAGTTTGAAGACCAATCATCTCTCCGTCCGCGCCGTGCGCGGTGGCAGCTTCTGAGGCCATAGGTTCCCGAACGGATTGAGTCACTCTCGGGCTACTTTTCCGGATAGTGTCTCGGTTTGATTGCCGCTGAGGTACTACTCGGACCGGCCCAACGATTGCCGTCGGGTAGGGGTCCGCGCTATGTCAGCGGCCTTCAGGTCAACACGTAGGTGACGACGGTCTTCCACGAATCTTCCGTGGCGAGCGCCCTCCGTCACACTTTGAAATCCGAGGTAGGTGCAATGGAGAAGACAGAAACGGCCAAACAAGTTGCGCAGCGCTGGGTGTCGTATCGTCCGTCGATCAAGGTGGTCGACGTGACTGTCCGCGACGGCGGCCTGATGAACAATCATCGCTTCAGCGACGACGTCGTGCGCGGCGTTTACAACGCCTGCGTCGGTGCTGGCATCGACTACATGGAGATCGGCTACAAGACGTCGAAGCGCCTAGCCTCGGCGAAGGAGTACGGCCCGTGGAAGTTCTGCGACGAGGCCGACATCCGCCGCATCGTCGGCGACAACAAGACCAATCTCAAGCTTTGCGTCATGGCCGACGCCGAGCGTTGCGACTACCAAGATGACATCCTGCCGAAACAGGACAGCGTCATCGACATGATCCGCGTCGCGACGTACATCCATCAGGTGCCTGTCGCCCTCGATATGGTGAAGGACGCGCACGCCAAGGGCTACGAGACGACGGTCAATCTCATGGCCGCTTCGGCGGTTCCGGAAAACGAGCTGCGCGAAGCCCTCGACATGCTGTGCGATTCCGAGATCGAAGCCCTGTATCTGGTCGACAGCTTCGGCGCCTTCTACAGCGAGCAGGTCCACTACCTGGTCGATCTGTACCTGAAGGCCGCGCAGCCGCGCGGCAAGACGCTCGGCATGCATGCCCACAACAATCAGCAACTTGCCTACGCCAATACCATTGAAGCGGCGATCAAAGGTGCCGACATGCTCGACAGCAGCATGGCCGGCCTGGGTCGCGGCGCCGGCAACTGTCAGACCGAGCTGCTGCTGGGATTCTTGCACAACCCGAAGTACCGCCTGCGCCCGGTTTTGCAATGCATTCAAGATCTCATCGAGCCGATGCGCGCCGAGCTGCGCTGGGGTTTCGACATTCCCTACATGATCACCGGCGTGCTCAACGAGCATCCGCGCGCTGCCATGGCGTTCAACGCCGGCAACGATCGCGGCAATCTGGTGAAGTTCTTCGATTCGCTAGTCGAAAAGGAGTAGAGCGGGAAGACGCGCCGGACTACCGACTCTGTGGTCGGTGGCGGGGGCCGCTCGACCTAACTCCGGCGTACGAGTAAGCATGCTCCTGCCGGGCGGCGCTGTCGTGCGGCAGGAGGATCGCATGCAACTCACCTACGAGCGGGTGCTCGGTGCCTACCGCACCATGCGCATGATCCGCAGCTTCGAGGAGAAGCTCGTTGAGCTGGTGAACCTCGGCAAGATGAGCGGCTTCTTGCACGTCTACCTCGGTGAGGAAGCCGTGGCCGCCGGTGTGTGCGCGCAACTCGGCGAGCATGACTACGTCGCGTCGACGCACCGCGGCCACGGACATGCCATCGCCAAGGGCGTCGATGTGCGCGGCATGATGGCCGAGTTGTTCGGCCGCCGCACCGGCACCTGCAAAGGCAAGGGCGGCTCGATGCACATTGCCGACATCGACAAGGGCATGCTCGGCGCCAACGGCATCGTCGGTGCCGGAATCCCACTCGCCACCGGTGCGGCCCTCACCGCCAAGTTGAAAAAGACCGGCGGCGTCGCCGTGGCCTTCTTCGGCGACGGCGCGTCGAATCAAGGCGCCTTCCACGAATCGCTCAATCTCGCTTCGATCTGGAAGTTGCCGGCGGTCTACGTCGTCGAGAACAACGGCTGGGGCGAGTTTACGCCGACCGACTATGTCGTTCCGGTGAAAGACATCGCCGAACGCGCCAGGTCGTACGCCATGCCGGCGCTGATCGCCGATGGTATGGACTTCTTCGATGTCTTCGCCAAAGCCGGCGAAGCCATCGCTCGCGCACGCAGCGGCGGCGGACCCACCCTGCTCGAGTGCAAGACCTATCGCTTTGCCGGCCACTATGTCGGCGACGCTCTGGCCTATCGTCCGAAGGACGAAGCCGAGAAGTGGATGACCGAGCGCGACCCGTTACGCGGCTTCGCTGAACGCGTTCTGAGCGACGGCCTGCTGAATCAAGACGATCTGCAACGCGTCGACGGTGAAGTGTCGCGCCACATCGAAGACGCCGTCAAGGCTGCCGAAGCGGCGCCGTTTCCGGATGCCAGCGAGGTTACCACCGACGTCTACGCCGACAGTCACCGGCGAGGATAGCTGGTTGCCGAAGTTTAGGAGGAGGTCCGAACCATGAGCCGCGAGCTTCCAACTGCCTTTGCCATTGGTGAAGCGCTGCGTATCGCTCTGGCCGGTGATCCCGACGTCATCTTGATGGGCGAGGATGTTGCCGGCGGCGGTACGCGGCCGGCTGGCACCGACGAAGCCGGCGGCATTCTGGGTGCGACGCGCGGGCTCATCAAGGAGTTCGGTCCCGAGCGCATCCTCGATACGCCGATCAGCGAGATGGCCTTGCTCGGCGCCGCAGTCGGTGCGGCGGCGACCGGCATGCGGCCGGTGGTCGAGCTGATGTTCATGGACTTCCTCGGCGTCTGCTTCGATCCGCTGCTCAACCAAGCTGCCAAGTTCCGTTACATGTTCGGCGGCAAGGCGCGTCTGCCGCTCACCGTGCGTACCGTCACCGGCGCCGGCATGCATGCCGCGGCGCAGCACTCGCAGTCGCTCTACTGGATCACCAGCGGCATTCCCGGTTTGAAGACGGTGATTCCGTCGAACGCCGGCGACGCCAAGGGTCTGCTGCTCAGCGCCATCCGCTGTGACGACCCGGTGATTTTCTGCGAGCCGAAGCAGATCCTGTTTTTGTCGAGCGAGGTGCCCGAAGGCGACTACGAGATTCCAATCGGCAAAGCGAACCTGGTGCGCCAAGGCGGCGACGTGTCGCTGGTCGGCATGGGTGCGACTGTCAACATTGCGCTGCAAGCGGCGTCGCAGCTGGCGCAGGAAGGGATTCAAGCCGATGTCCTCGACCTGCGTTCGCTGCAGCCGCTCGACGAAGAAGCCATCTTGACCACCCTCGGCAAAACCGGCCGCTTGATCGTCATCGATGAGGCAACGCCGCGTTGCGGCATCGCCAGCGATGTGGCGGCGCTGTGCGTCGACAAGGGCTTCGACCTGCTCAACGCGCCGGTGAAGCGCGTCACCGCGCCGTTCTCGCCGGTACCCTTCTCGCGTGTGCTCGAAGAAGCGTACCTACCGACGCCGCAGAAGGTGATCGACGCCGTGCACGAGCTCTTCTAGATGTCCGCAAGGACGGGCTGGGAGGAGACGCAGTGGCGACGCCGGTAGCGATGCCGAGGCTCGGGATGAGCATGAAGGAAGGCCGCGTGGTGGAATGGCCGTTCGGGCTCGGGACGCACGTCGCCAAAGGCGACATCGTCGTCATCATCGAATCGGAAAAAACCGAGGTGCAAATCGAAGCAACACAGAGCGGCGTATTGCGGCACATCTACGTTCAAGTCGATGGAACCGTCCCGTGCGGCAAGTTGCTCGCGGCGCTCACCGACAGCGCAGACGAGGCGTTCGATGCCGACGCCTTTCGCACGGCCAACGATCTGCCCGACGACCAGGCGCGAACCGCACCACGTGCGGCTAGCCAGCATCCGGCTGTGAGCCCGAAATCCGATCTGCCGCGGCGAGCGGTAGCGCCTGCGGCGCGCGCCTTGGCGCGCCAGCTCGGAGTGGATGTCGAGCAGGTTCCGGGGAGCGGCCCGGGCGGCCGCGTTACCAAAGAAGACGTCGAGGCTTGGGGCAAACGCGCCGAGCGTCTGGTCGAAGTCAGCGCCGGCGTGCGCCTGGAAGTGTTGCGCGATGGGCAAGGCGATCCGCTCGTGTTGTTGCCGGGATTCGGGACCGACATCGCTTCGTTTGCGCCGCAGGTTCGTGCGTTGGCAGCGACCCATCAAGTCGTCGGCATCCATCCGCGCGGTGTGGGCGCATCGGACGCGCCGCAGGCCGGGTGTTACGCGGTGGCGACCGCCGCGGCCGACATCGCGGCGCTTTGCGACGCACCGGCGCACATCGTCGGAGCGAGTCTGGGCGCGGCCGTGGCGATCGAGCTGGCGCTGGCGCATCCGCAGAAGGTGCGCAGCTTGACGTTGATTACACCATTCGTCGAAGCCAGCGCCCGTTTGCTTGCGGTCGTCGATGCGTGGTGTCGGATCGCCTCCGAGGCGAGCATACAAACGCTGGCGATGGCCTTACTGCCGTGGCTGTTCTCGGAACACACGTTGAGCGACGAGGCGGCGTGCCAACGCATCGTGCGTGGCCTGGTCCCGTCGTTGGCCGCCGTTTCTGCGCCGGCGCTACGCCGTACCGCTGCCGGGTTGCGAGCCTGGTCGGGTTCCCGCGGCGCCGATCTCGATCGCATCAGCGCCCCGACGCTGGTGATCGTTGGCGCCGGCGACTTGTTGACGGCGAACGACGATGCGGTTGCCAAGCGCATTGCCGGAGCACGCAACATTGTCGTCGAGCAGTCGGGTCATGCGCTGACCATCGAAGCAGCCGACCGTGTAACACAGGCGATTGCCGATCACCTACGTGCGCATAGCGCCTGAGCTCAAAGATCCAGATCCAGGAGATCCGACAGTCGACGCACGACCGCACGCGGTTGCGGGGCCTGCAGCGGAATCGGACTGGCGTCGGGATTGATCCACACCGACGGCAAACCTGCGTTGTGTGCGCCGACGATGTCGTCGCCGATGCTGTCGCCGACGAAGATTGCTTCGGCAGGATGGTAACCAAGGGGCGCCAGTGCGGCTTCGAAGATCGCCGGGTGCGGCTTGCGCCGTCCCATTTCCTCGGAGATGACGATTGGATCGAAGTAGTCGGCGACCTGGTGGTCGCTGAGGACGCGGCGGGCGGTCGCGGCGTGGTCGAAGTTGGAAACCAAGGCCAGGCGGTAGCGGCAGGCCAGCGTCGCGAGCACGTGCCGATGCTCGGCGGGCATGACCACCTGGGATGCCAGGTGCTGCATGTGCACCAACGACAATCGTTCGGCGAGAGCGGGCGCTTCCTGCGCCCCGATGCCGAGCTCCGCCAAGGCACGCCGGAAACGCTCGCGTGACGGAACTTCGCGATATTCGGGAGGGCGGTTGCGGGTCATCTCTTGCGTCACCGCCAGCAGCGCCGAAAGGAGATCTTCGAAGGCCACTCCCGGAAGTGTGCTGGCGGCCGTTTCACGCAGCCAGCCCATCGTCGTGCGCCAGCGCTCGCCGGAAACTTCGACGACCGGCACTTGCGGCTTGAAGAGGACGACCGTACCAAAGAGGTCGAAGAGGATGGCTTTCATCGAAGGCCAGGTTGTTCGGGTGTTACGTTGTTAGGCTGTTGGCAGGTTGCGGGAAAGCCCCACCCCGTGCTCCGACAGGCTCAGCGTGAGCGGATCCCAGCCCCAATTTGATTGCCGATTTCCGCTCGCCCTGAGCTTGTCGAAGGGCCCTGGAAGCATTTTTCAACCTGTTAGGGTTTGAGAGATCGTGCGGTGAGAATCGTCACGACCAGGCCGGCGAGGAGGACGGCGGCGTTCAGTTGGACCGCCCGGTGGTGCAGGCGGTCGAACTCGGGCTTGACCGTCGCGGCGGTTGCTTCTTCGTGGAGCTGCGGCCGCAGGGCTGCGGCACGCGGTTGGATTGCCAGGCCGGCGTACAACGTCAGCGCCAACATCAAGCCGGCGAGCGCCGTGACCAGGCTCCATTCGCCTTGGCTTGCGGCTGCGTTACGCAGCCAGGCCGCGGCCAGCAGCAGGATCGTCCCGCACACGTAACCCAGGATGTAGTAGTTCGGGAAGATCACGCCGACGACCTTACCGGCATCCACCGGCGACAAACTGCGGAAGATGCCCGGTGCGCCGACGAACGAGAAAAACACGATCGTGCCGATCCAGACGATCAGCGACAGCAGGTACAGCGATTTGATGAGAGTGAGCATGCTCGATCGGTTGCCGTCTTGCGCATGCCTATTGCAAGTAGCGTGGCCGGCCGATGTGCGGGTCCAGCGGCTTGCGTCCAGCGAAGCCATCTTCCGGTGTATGGTAGTGGGTCACTTCTTTTTCACCGTACTGCCAACAGAGCAGCACGATCTCGCCGTCGCGCTCGGCTTCGAAATCGATCAGGCCCAGGTCGATTCCCTTGAACTCGCCGCCACACGACTCGATTTCGTCCACCAGCTTTTCGATCTCGCCCAACACCCCACGCAGCGCCGGACGCTGCTCCAGGATCTTGGCCGTGTCGATATCTGCCGCCTGACCCGAAGGACCCGAAACCTCTCGCACCTGTTCGCGTACGATCCTCGCCTTACGCTGCAGCTGCTCGATGATGGCTTCGAGCCTGGGAATCAGCGCGTTGACTTCGTCAACCGTGAACAGGCGTTCTTTGCGCACTGCCCAAACCTCCCCTTCAACGTACTCGATTCATCGCTGTGCAGCTACCCCCAACTTGCGGCGCAAGTCAAACGGGTTTGAACAGATCCGAGATCGACGAACCGGGGGATCGAGGGGCGGCTCCACGAAGATGCAACTTCTTCGACAACTCAACCCTTGTCGGTGCCGGGGGTCGGTATTAGATTCGGCCGCATGGCCAATCCCGAAGAAGAACGCGAAGAAGCGAAAAGGCAGCGTTTCATCGGATTCGAAGAAGATCTCAGCGACATTCAAGTTCCCGACACCTTGCCCATCTTGCCGTTGCGCGGCGTGGTGATTTTCCCATCGGCGATCGTGCCGTTGCTGATCTCGCGCGAAAGCTCGTTGAAAGTCGTCGAACAGGTCTTGGCGGGCGACCGCATGCTCGGCGTCGTCGCCCAAAAGAACCCCGAAGAGGAGTCGCCGACGCCGGAAACGCTCTACAGCCGTGGCACGGCGGGCCGGGTTCTAAAGATGCTGAAATACCCGGACGGCAGTGTCCGAATCCTTGTCCAAGGGTTGCGCCGCGCCGAAATCGTCGAGTACCAACAGCTCATTCCGTACTTCAAGGCGCGCGTCCACATGCTCAGCGACACGCAACCCGGAACCACAAACACCGAGGCGATCCAGACGCACATGGTCAACCAGTTC
>JACQEN010000103.1 GCA_016200585.1 Deltaproteobacteria bacterium | reverse complement strand
CGGCAGGCGCGGGTCGGCGCTGTTGATGCAAACGCGCGCGTGGAAGGTGCAGCTCTTGTTCGTCAGATTGGCGTCGAAGTCGCACTTCGGGTCGCCCTCGTAACAAACCAGCTTGGCCTTCGGGACGCCGCTCTTTCCCGGCACCGGCACCGGCGTAGAGAGCAGCTCCATGGTGCAATCGGTCTTCTTCGAGCCGCCGCCCGGGATACAGCCGTTGCTCGCCAGCGGTAAGGTGCAGAAGCCCGGCGTCGGCGTGCTGGTGATCGTCGCTGTCGGCGTATTGGTCTGGGTCGTCGGTGTCAGGGTCGGTGTCGCGCTCAACGTCGGTGTGTTGGTCAACGTCGGCGTCGGTGTCAGCGACGGGGTGAAGGTCGCGGTCGGAACCGCCAAGGTGTAAGGGCTCGACGTGGTGTTGGCGATCGAACCGCTCTGCACCGAGGAGGCCGACATCGACAACGTCTTGCTGCCACCCGTCGAATCGTTGGTGATGGTGTTGATGATAATGGTGAGCGGAGCATTGTTCGCAACTCCAACCGGCGCTTGGAATACGAATGAGGTGCCGGATTGCGTGATGATGTTGCTGACCGGTGTGCCGTTGAAGGTCGCGCCGGTCACCGGAGTGGTGTTGGTGGCGCCCGGAAAGGTAATCGTAATATGGCTACTGAGAGTGATGTCGCAGCCGTCGAGCGCCGGTACGGTCGTCGCGATCGTGTAGTTGCTCGACGCGCCGACGATGTTGCTCGACGGACTGACGGTAATGGTCTGCCAGGGAGTGCCTGTACAGTTATAGGCAGTCGCGCGCTGGGCCGAGAGCAGAACCGCAAACGGCATGGCAAGCAACAAGGCATAGCGCAACAAACGGCCGGCAAACGACCCCAACTGAACCGTACAGCTCCGATAGCTCATCCTTCACCCCTTACGGTGAGTGGCGTCGACATGCTTGAAAGTCTTCCCCACCGTGGCGCGATTGTGCTGCTCGATCGCAACCCGTGTCAACCCACTTTCTACCCGCGACCTGCGTCCGTATCACTAACCAGATACCTCACTTTCGCCACGCATGTCGACCGACCCGGCGGCGCCGCAGCGAGTCGATCGGCAGAGCGCAACCCTCCGCATCGTTGCTTGTCCGACCTCATCCCGTATGGTACCGAGGCAGACGCTCTAGCGATCCTAACCAGGAGGCAAGGTAGTATGCGACGGATGCTCACCTTCGGCATGGTGTCAGTGACGGCCGGAATGATCGGCTGCAGTACGGTGAACAAGACGGCGGAACCGCCCTCCCCGCCGGCGGCTCCCGAAGCGATGCCTGCCGATCCAATCGGCCAGGGCGGAACCGCGGCAATCGGCAAGATCCCCGAATCGCTGGCCGGCACCTGGTTCGGTGTCCAGGTCGCCACGTTGAACGAGCGCTCGCTAAACGGCTGGCGGGTTTTCCGTATCAAGCACGACAACCAGGGTTGGAGCTTGCAACAGCTCTGGGAGCGCAACCCGCCGTTCGCCGCGGCACTGAAGCGCGCCAACGACTCCGGGGTGGCGTTCGAGTGCGACGCATCGACGGCACGCGCGATGAAAGACCGTTTGGCGTCGCTCTCCGAGCTGACCGACCCGACGACGCCAACCAAGGTCTACCTGCGCGATCCGGAGCACTTCACGCACAAGCCCAACACGCATCCGCCGGAGCAAGAAGGCGCGCTCCTGGGCATCGAGATCCT
The DNA here is from genome assembly GCA_016200585.1 of Deltaproteobacteria bacterium. Classification (GTDB taxonomy): domain Bacteria; phylum Desulfobacterota; class Binatia; order HRBIN30; family HRBIN30; genus JACQEN01. The sequence goes on along the minus strand of JACQEN010000103.1, from coordinate 56,476 downwards.
CAGCCGCGACAAATCAACGGCACTCAGTGCCCTGGTCTTCTACGCCCGGGAAATCGACAAGAACACGATCCGCGGGACCTGGAGCTCGACGAATCTCTCCGCCGTACGCGGCCCCGGCCTGATGCCGATCCGCATCGGCGGCAACTACACCTGGACGAGAATCGAGTAGCACTTCGACCGCCTCGCGGCTTCGCCCTTCAATTCCTTCGGGGGGGCTTCACATACACCCCGGGCTGACGAATGCCACCCATCGGGGCTGACGTCGGTTCACATTAAATTCTGTTCGCTTTCAGCCCAAAGGGGCGGGACCAGGGTAGAGCCCTGGGCGGTGGCGTGCGAACATTTGGGCCTTTGTAGCTTGGACGGAGACGCGCCGCGTCAGCGCCCGTTCCAATTGGAGACGCGCAGCCGCCCCCGAAAACGGCAACGACCCTCGAGGTTTCCCTCGAGGGTCGTTGTATTCAACCGCGAGAAAATCGGTTGGTGTTCTAGTCGAACAGGTAAGCCTGGATGTACGGGATGGTGACGCGCACCGGACCGGGCAAGCCGGCCGCGGTGTCAACCGTACCACCACCATCGGCGCTACCGGTGCAGAAGATTCCGGTGGAGATCGGCGCGTAGGTGCTGCGCACGCCATCGGCGGTGATCGACGCGACGTTCGGATCACCTTGGAAGCCCTGTCCCGAGCTGCCGAAGTTGCAGGTGCCGCCGACGCCCTTATCAACGCATTCTTGATTGGCGCCACCCGGGTAGCTGAACGCGCAGCCCTGGGTCGGGTCGTTGTTACAGAAGCCGCAGAACTGATTCGACCCATTGGCCGTCAGGCTCTTCGGCTCGGTGCTGAGCAGGAATGGATTCGGGATGGTCGCCGTGGGTGGGTTCGGCCCAGCGGCGCCCGGGAGGCATTCTTGCGTCGGCACGTTGGCTGCGGTGGAGCAGCTGCCGCCCACAGTGTGGCCGCTGTCACAGGTGTTGCCGGACATGCCCGCGACACAGAACGGACAGGGCTGCGCGGAAGCGCACGGCGTGAAGATGTCGGTAACGTAGACCTTCGTGTGAATCGGAGCTTTGGTCGAAACCTCTCCGGCCGCGAAATTCGCATGACCCGAAGCAGGCGTGCCGTTGCCGGCATCCTGGGTCAGCGTAACCAGACAGGTCGAGATCGTTCCCGAACATTGCGCCGACACGGTGAGAATGTTGCCGTCGGTCGATGCGTCGTGCACCGCGCCCGGTCCGGTCAGAGTGCGGCACGGCATTCCGCTGGCACAGTTCGGATCGGTGTTGCTGTTGTTCGCACACGTGTCAGCCAGGCCCGCAGAGTTCTTGCCGCAGTCGGCGTCTTTGGTGCAGCGGAAACCGCCGCCGACGCAGTGCGCCCCGGAGATTTCCGTCAAACCGCCGCCATCGGAAACCGGCGATCCTGAAGCTTGCGTTCCGACCTGCAGCGACTGCGAGCCGGCAATCTGCAGAATGCCGCGTGGCTGGGTCGTTCCAACCGTACCGGGTTTCGCCTGCGGGGCGATCGCATTGGTGCCGGTCACCTTGTTGTACACGAACAGGGCCGTGTCGACGAGCTTGCCGGAAGCGAGATCGCCTTCGGCGCGACGCGTGATGCAATCGACCAGGGCGTTGTACGCATCGGGGTCAGTGGCCGCCGCCGCAACGCCGGGACAATTTGCAATCTGATCCAGACCGAGGTCACTCGGCGGAACCTGCTTGCCTGTAGCTTGGCAAGCAGCAAAGACGGCCTTCACCAGATTGGCGCGAATTCCCACCGCGTCTTTCGCGTACGCCGACTTCGACGTGTCGATCTGACACTCGTTGGTGTCGTTGGCGGACATCGGGTTGCACTGCTTGCTCTTGTCGCAGGAAGTCATGTCCGCTGAATCGCAATCGAGGTAGCTATTGCAACCCTTCTTGTTGTTCTTCACCGACTTGCATTGGCCGTTGTTGTGAACGCAGGGCTTGCCATTGTTCGGGCCGCCGATGCACTTGTACACCGGCTTGACGGTCTTGCCGCCGAAGCTTGCGGCCAAGGGTAGATTGGCCAGCTTGTTTTGGGTGTCCGAGTAGTACTTCAAAACCGCTTTGTGGATACCCGTCTGACATGCCGCCGCATTTTTACAAGCCGGCGTCGCGCTGTCCGCAAGGCCCGTGCTACAGACGGCGTTCGCCTGCGCTGTCGGCCACAACAGCGCCGCCAAAGCGGCCGCCGCCACGACCTTACTCATTCTGCTGATCATACTCTTACTCCTCCCTCCAAAATGTTGGTTGCTGTTTTCGCGGGCCAACTCGACCCGATTCACCCTGAATCAATGCACCGTCTCGGAGGCGACCTCCCATCCCGACCAGGCAGAAGTCGTACTGACGATTCGTCGCCAACGGTCTCCCGCTTCACGATACGCCACTCCTTACGGTGTTTCCCTGAACTTGTTTGAACTGGTCGAATGATGCTCTGGGTTTCGCAGCTTTGTCAATACTGTTTTGTAGATCGGCGGGAGGCGGATGAAGGTTTCATCCGCCTCCGAACGGTCGCGAAGCCGGCGCCTACTTGGCCGTCTGATTGATGGTAATCGCGTCGTCCCCGAGCTGCGCCGGATCGAGCTGATTGAAGGCGCTCACCAGTGTGGCGCCGGTGACGCTTGGATTGGCAGCCATCAGGGCAGTGCAATCGAACTCCTTGCCCTTTCTCGATGTCAGGCAGTTGACGTTGCCATTGCATGTGCCAAGGCCGACCAAATGGCCAAGCGTGCCGGTGGTGCCGGCCGCTGCATCGATGATGTTGGTGCTGGCGATGCCGGTCGTCGTCGGGGCGTTTTGCGGCACACCCTTGGACGAATCGGGATCGTCATCCGTACACGGCAAGCCATCGAAGCCTTTGCCGCGCGACACCGGAACGCACACACCGCCGCTCGGGCATTCGCCTGCCGTCGAACCGGTGCAGGCTTGTCCGAACGTACCGCCCTGGTTGCACGTGCCACTTGGACATTCGGACGTCCGGATGCACGGCTTGCCGTCGTTGGCGCCGCCGGTGCAGGTGCCGGCGCAATACGCCGTCGAGCACGCTTTACCGGCGCCGCACTCGGCATCCACCGAGCAAGCGGTCGGCGGTGTGGTTGTGGGCAAGCCGAAGGTCACGGGCGTACATACGGAGCTGCGACTACAGTCGTTGGCCTCCGTAATGACGCCAATCGCCGTGTTGGTGACGATGATTGCCGACCCCGTGCCACGCGTCCCGGAGATGCTCAGCCGGATCGGGCCATTGCACGTTCCGGGATGGTTGCCACCGCTGTTGCAATCGTTGCCGCACGTCGCACCGGTGCTGCCACCGCTATTGCATTGTGCGTTGGCCGTGCAGGGGGTTCCGACGATCGGACCGCTTTCACACTTTTCCTTGCTCTCCAAGCAGGCTTTGGAACCGCTGCCGGTCGGCGGCGGTGGCTCCTGCGCATTGCAGCTGCTGTCGTCCGGACTGACGCAGGTTCCATTTGTGCCGCAGTCGGCATCAACGTGGCAGACCTTGCCTTTGTTGGTTCCCGCGACGCAGGCGCCACCGCCGTGATGCTGGCAAGTGCCGCTCGGGCAATCCGTTGGCAGCAGACATTCTTTGCCATCGTTGGTACCGCCGACGCAGCTACCTAGTCCGCTGCAGGTGGCCCCGGTGCCCGGACAATCCAGAGCAGCACCACACGCCAGCCCATCACGCGTACCACCTTTGCACGATCCAAGGCCGTTGGCCGCGCCACCCGTCGTTGTGTTGTGGTCGCGCGACACATCGACGTCGACGCCGACCAGACCGCCGGCGCCACAGGCAATGTATCCCGATCCGGAATTTCCCGGACCGTGCACCTGTGCATCGGCAGAGCCCGCCGGACACGCACAAGCCAACCCCTGAACCTTGACCGGGGCAAAGCTTACGCTGGTTGCCGGAACGGCTACAGGAATCAGACCGTCCGCACCGGCCTTACCCATGATCAGATCCTCACCGCCGGTGAACGGTCCGATGCTCAAGGACGGAATCACGCCGACGGTTTGGATGACGGAACCGCTGCGGTGCTGGCAGGTGCCGTTGGTGCCGCACGGATTGACGCAGGATCCACCCGGACAACCCGGAGCCGGCGTCGGCGTACCGGCGCCAACCGCAACGCATGGATATCCAACGCGCGTACCACCCTGGCAAAGAGGTTGCGCTAACGGCGGGTAGTTTCCGGCAATCCTCGACGGGCAGCTCTTGCCGATCTTGTCGGCATCGCCGGTGGCGCATTCGCCGACGCCGAAGCACTGGCTGCCGTCGCCTGCCGTCTTGACGCATTCGCTGGTGCACACGCCGCGGTTGGCCGCCGGGCCACAGTCCGAATTGGTCGAGCACGGCTTACCGACGTACGCTCCACCGACACAGGTCTGTATGCCGCCGCACGTGTCGCTGGTGGCGCCGTAGCAGCGGGCTCCGGTAAACGCGAAGCGCACCGACCGCTCATTGGTACAGTTGGCCGCACAGCCGTCACCGCCAAAGGCCTGGCAGTAGCCGTCCGGACAATCCTCCGCTTTGGTGCAGTCCTTGCCGCCGTTGGCGCCGCCGACGCAAGTACCGCCGTCGTCGCACTCCTCGCCCGTATCGACCACCATGTTGCAGCACTTACCCATCTTGTCCGCGCCGCAGCTGCCGCCCGCTGGGGGCGTCGTTGGCGTTGCCGACGGCGTCACCGGCGTGTTGGTTGCCGTAGCCGTCGCCGTGAACGTCGCCGTATCGATCGGCGGAAGAGTTTTGGTCGGCGTCGCCGTCGGCGGTGTCGTCGGCGGCACCGTAAACGTCGGTGTGTTGACGGGGGTCGTATGGGTCGGCGTCGGCGATAGCGCGGTGATCATCGGGCAGCCGGCGTCGAGAAAGCAGTTCACCGACCCCTGAACTTCGTTGATCGAGACGGTGCCGTCACCGTTGGCGTCGCACTGCGAACAGGTCGACACCGCCTGCGTTCCGGAAAAGATGTTGACGCAAGCCTGAACTTCGCTGATCCCGACGGTATCGACGGGTGCCTGGCAATCGCCGACCTTGGTGCCGGCGAGCACATGCCCAGCCCCGAGGATCCAAGTCGCAACGATTGCCACCGCCGCCCAGCGCCAAGCGGGTCGCTGATAGATGGGCAAGCCCTGGCGCGTGGAATCAGTCTTACCAACTCGCTCGTTACTCAATGTCCCCATGACTGTCGCACTCATCTTCTCGTATGGGTGGCGGTTCGCCGCCATCACTGTACCGTCACCTTGCCGTCGCTCCCGCTCACCACCACTGGCTGGGCGGCAGGGTCGGAAGCACCCGGAATGTTCGTCAATGTAATCGTCCCGCTGGCACCGGCCGCGATCGTGAACTTGCACGTGTAGAGCGGTCCGTCGGGAATGTCGTTAGCGTTGTCGCTACCGAAAATGCCGACGCGCAACGTCTTGAAGCCCGCCGGCAAGCCGCCCACCGTCGGCAAGCTCGCCACCAGGGATTTGCTCACCGCACTATCGGCATTGATGCTCGCATCGATGGTGCAATCGGGCTTGCTGTTGGGTTTCAATACGACGTTGATCTTGTTGGTGTCGTACTGAATGTCGTTCGACGTTGCGGAGATCTCGACACCGCCGGTCGCCAGGCTTGCGGGGAGAACGACGACGCTGCTGGCGGCACCACTGACACTGCCGAGGTTGACGGCCGGTCCGCCGCCGCCGCTCGGCGTATCGGTTGGTGCCGGCACCGGCGTGTTTGTCGGTGGAACCGGCGTCGCCGTCGCCACGGGGGCCATGGTGTTCGTCGGTGGCACCATCGTGCTCGTCGGCGGCACCGGGGTGCTTGTAGCCGGTGGCACCGTATTGGTCGCCGGCGGCACTGTCGGAGTCGATGTTGCCGCTACAACCGGGGTATTGGTCGGAGCCGCGCCACCAACAGTGACGATTCCATCCGTGCCTCCGACCGCAACCGGCTGCGCCGCGGGGTCGGACGCACCCGGAATGTTCGTCAACGTGATACTTCCACTGGCGCCGGCAGCGATGGCAAACTTGCACGTGAACAACGGCCCGTCCGGAATGGCATTGGCGTTGTCGCTGCCGAAGATGCCGACGCGTAGCGTCTTGAAGCCGGCCGGCAACCCGCTCACCGTGGGTAGGCTCGCCACCAACGACTTGCTCACGGCGCTGTCAGGATTGATGCTCGCATCGATGGTGCAATCCGGCTTGTTACCGCTCTTCAGCACCACGTTGATTTGCGTCGAGTCGTAACGGATGTCATTCGATGTCGCCGAGATCTGCAGCCCGGCGGTCACCAGACTGCCGGCGATCGTGACCGTGGCACCCGCCGCACCGCTGGCGTTACCGAGGTTGACCGCGGCACCACCGGTGGAGGGCTGAGTGTTGGTCGGCTGCGGCGGTGCCGTATTCGTCGGCGGCACCGGGGGCGTGTTGGTAGGCGCCGGAGGTGTCGTCGGAGTCGATGTGGCCTGGGGGGCAGACGTGTTGGTCGGGGCAACACTGCCGACGGTGACGACACCGTCGCTGCCACTCACCGGCACCGGCATAGCTGCCGGATCAGAGGCTCCCGGAATGTTCTTCAAGGTGAGGGAGCCCGTCGCACCGGCAGCGATGGCGAACTTGCAAGTAAACAGCGGGCCATCGGGAATAGGATTGGCGTTGTCGCTGCCGAAGATGCCGATGCGTAGCGTCTTGAAGCCGGCCGGCAACCCGCTCACAGTGGGTAGGCTCGCCACCAACGACTTGCTCACGGCGCTGTCAGGATTGATGCTCGCGTCGATGGTGCAATCCGGCTTGTTACCGCTCTTCAGCACCACGTTGATTTGCGTCGAATCGTACTGAATGTCGTTCGACGTAGCAGAGATCTGAGCTCCGCCGGTCACCAGGCTTCCGGCAACAGTCACCGTTGTGCCGGCAGCACCGCTGACGCTGTTCAGATTCACCATGGCGACGGGGGCGGCGATTGTCGGGGTTGGAACTGGCGTCGCGGTCAGGGCAACGACGGTGATCGACCCACTCGTGCCCGTCGCCGCGTAGTCACGCGACTGCGCGTCTGAGAGGCCGGCGGATACAAACGTCAGCGGCGTCGAACCTGACGACGCGTTCGCCTTGATAGCGAACGAACAGTTGAGAATCTCGCCGTCCGGCAGGACCGTCAAATCGCCGGCCAGGCCGATACTCAAGGTATGGTCGTCACGCAGAATGGCGTTGGCGCTCTTGCCGGTGCTCACCCCGGACGCGCGGTTACAGGCTCCGGGCGTCAGCAGGCTCGGATCGAATCCCACCAACAACGGCGCCAACGTAACCAGGGCGTTGCCATTGGAGGCGAGAGAGATCGCAATCGCAACGTTTCCACCCGGCGCTCCGCTGCCCGATCCGACGCTGACATGCGGCGGGGTTACGGCGACGGTCGGCGACAACGTTGGGGTGTTGGTCGGCGACGGCACCAGCGTATTCGTCGGCGTCAAGGTCGGACTGAGAGTGAAAGTCGGCGTCGACGTGTTGGTCGACGTCGGTGTCGAGCTCAGGGTGAAAGTCGGCGTCGAGGTCAGCGTAAAGGTCGGCGTCGAGGTGAGCGTATTGGTCGGCGTGCCGGTTGGCGGGACCGGCGTAGGCGTCAGCGTCGGGGTAAAGGTCGGTGTGAAGGTTTTGGTGTTGGTAAACGTCGGCGACGAGCCGCGCGTGTTGGTGGGAGTGTTCGACGGCGCCGGCGTAAATGTTTTGGTCGACGTGCGCGTCGGGGTCGCGGAGCTTTCCGGCACGGTAATCGTCGGTGTCGCGGTTACGGGTGGTACGGTGTCGGTCGGGGCCGGGGTGAAGGTTGCAAACGGCGCCGCCAGCAGCGACTGCACCATGTGGTCGCGCCGCGCCAGCTCGGTCGTGTAGTCGGCAGCCGACGAGGCACTGGTGCCGAGAACGCTGCCGGAAATGGCGCGCATGGCGGCGTCGATGTCCTTGATGTCCTGAACACTGAAGAGGCAGAGGTGGCCGCCGGCAGAGCGCTCGAGGACCAATCGAACGGTTGCTTCGGTGATCGGATCGATGTCGACGGGCTTGGCGTTGCTGGTCACGAAAGCCCGTATGCTCCCGGCACTGACGACGAAACGGCAGGTATCCTCGGTCGTCTTCTCCGGCAGATGAAGTTGGTACTCTCCCTGATCGTTGGTGATGGCTTTGGCAAGCAATTGGGCTGGCTGACCGTCGGCATTGAGAAGAAGGAGCTGAACCGTAACGTTGCGCCCAACCGGTATGAAGTTGCCTACGAGCGCCAGAGCTTTGTTCACTGCCAAGCTGGCGAACCGTTCCATCAACGAAGCTGCTGCCGCCAAGTTGCCGTTCGGTGCCTTGACCGTACCCGAAACCTGTGGTCCCGGTTCGTGGTGCCCCTGGTCGGTAACGCCAACGCTCGAGTCGCCTCCGCATCCGACCAAGAGGCCCAGGCACAGTGCGGGCAAGGTCAGCTTGATTGTCGTCGCTAGTCGCCGTTGCAGCATTCTGGCTCCTCGTACTCCACAGTCCTGCCCTCGGTGCTCGACCGCCAATCAACGCTGAAAGGAATCGCTGACAAACCGAAGAGATGAGACCGGAGGCGTCTGATCATCAAATGATCCAAAGTGATTCAAGAGGTTGTTGGCTACCACCCTCAAACGGGTTTCGTCAATATGAAAGCTTCGCAGTCGCGCCGCTCGACCCGCTTCAATGCTCCGCCGCCTCGGGCGGCGGATTCTGTGTCTTCGGCAGCGGCTGCCCGGCTTGCTTCGCCAGCTCGGTTTGCGCCTCTTTGCCGATCTGGCGATCGGCGATGCTGTACCACCCTTGCTTCGACGCGGTCATCAACGTACGCGTCGGCCACAACCAGGTCGGATCGGTTCCGCCGCTCGCCGGCAAGCCGAACTGCTTACTCAGTTGCACCTTCACGGCGTCGAACGAGTTGTCGCCGCAATAGAACAAGATCGTCCACAAGCTGTCGCGCCAGAAGCGGAGCTCGACGTCCACCGGGTGCGGCAAGCCCTCCATCTTCTGATGCCAGAGAACGAAGCGCTGTAGGTTGGGATGACTGAGATAGCCGGCGACCTTGGGCGCCTCCCGCAACTCCGGGTAGGCCTTGCGCACTTGCGCGACACTCATCGAGAAGTGCGCCTTGCCGTACCCCTGAGGCGCAGCCTGCTTCATGTCTTGAGCCTGTGCTGGACGGCTCGCCAACAAGCTCAAGGCTCCCAAAACTCCCGCCAGTGCCGATCGCATCGCCCGAACAAATCATAGTGGCAGCGCCAGCCGCAACAGGGGTTCTTCAAAGCCTTCTCACCTGGCTTCGACGCCCGACAGCAGCAGGTCGAGATAGTAGTCGAGGTTGCGGCCGAGGAGATAGACGCGTGGCGAATCGCTGCGTCGAGCGTAGACCGCGGTGCTCGTCGGATTGAGCTGGCCGAAGTCGATCACGATCGGGGCTCCTTGCGCCCGTGCGAGGGTGATCGTCGCCGCCGGTGGCTGCAAGCCGAAGTCATCGGTAGCCGCCACCGTCTCGGCGACCACCTCGACATCCGGTATCGAGGTCAGCGAATCGACCAGCGCGCCAATCAGATCCGACGGCACCGCACTCCCAGCCGGCGTTGTGGCTCGCCAGCTGCCATCGACGCGTTCGGCATGCAAGCGCTGCCCGCGACGGTCGACATCCAGGGCCGTGATCTGGTCGGTAGCGATCTCGAGGAACGGGCGGCGACTTGCCAACGGTTGCGGCCGATCGCTGTCGATGGCGACGCGGTAGTACGCGGCCAGGGCAAGGAAGCCAAGCCAGTAGAGCGCGGCGCGCTTCCAGGTCATGCGCACTCCGGTCGAAAGCAGCGCCGGCGTTTCATACGCTGCGCCATCGCCGTCGCATCACCACCACCATACCGACCAGCAACACCGCTCCAGGCTCGATCACGGTGCCCAACAGGAATGCCTCCCGCCCCTGCTCGTCGGTGAGAAAGAACTGATTGACACCGGGAATGCGGGCTTGCGCCCGTGCACCGAGCAACGCGTCTTCCCCGGCCAGCCAGTTGACCGAGTCGACCAGCAAATCTTTGTTGCCGAGCGAATCGACGAAGAAGTTGGTGGCGAAATCGGAGTCGCCGAGCACGACGAAGCGGGCAACCGCGTCGCCGTCCGTGTGCGGCGGACCAACGAGCAAGCTCACCCCGACGGACTGCGAGCCACGCACATCGCGACCCGATACGAACGCCGCTTCGCCGCTGCGCAAGGCATCGAAGTCGCGCGTCCGCCAACTGCTCGCAGCGGTGCTCAAGATTTCGAGGCCGCGCACTCCGCCGCGCGGCGAAGCCGCGAACTCGACGGGGCACGCCCCGGAAAACAACGGCGGCGCCTGCAGTGCGGCACTGATCGGGTGTCGTGGCGACAGCACCGGCACCGACAGCGTCACGTAGTCGCCGGCGAACAAGCGGTTCTCGGAATCGACGACCATCGTATCGTCGGTTCGAACCCCGTAACGCGCCAGAAAATCGATCAGCGCCGTAGCGCCGCGCGGCTCGAGCAGGACCAACAACGCGCCACCACGATGCGCAAAGGCAGCCAGTTGTTCGATCTCCAAAGGCAACGGATCACGCCGCGCTCCGGCGATGACGACGACGTCGGCGTCGCGCGGCACTTCCGCTTGATGCAGCAGATCGAGCACTCGAACGTCGTACAGCTCCTGCGTCAACGCCAGAGAGATCAACGAGTAGCCCTGTTGCCGGTCGGTACTGTAGATGTCGCGCTCGCCGTGGCCGCCGAGAAAGTAGACCACTCGCCGCGAGTCGCGAGTCACCTGAAGGATCGCCGCCACCAGCAACGGCTCACTTGGATTCTCGAACTGGCGACGCCGCGTACCACACTCGACGACGAAGCCAGCGTAGCTGCCGACGCCGTACTGGCGCGCCACGGCGGGATTGCGGTTGATGTCGATGAGGTTGGTGCGCACATGCGGCGAAACCGCAGCGACGCGCCGCATAAGGTCCTCGATCTGGTGATTGCGGTCGTCTCCGGAGCGCACGAATGCGGTGATGACGACATCACGCGACAGGCCGGCCAGCACCTGGCGGGCGTGCGGCGACAGGGTGTAGCTGCGCTCCGGCGTCAGATCGAGTCGCCACCCGTAGGACGCGAGAACGACCTGCGCCATGGCCAGGAACGCAGCCAGTCCGCCGGTGCTGACGGCCAACAGAAGCCAATGCTGCCAGGGTCGTCGCACGATCATCCGTCGCACTGCGAATCACGCAAACGCCAAGCTGCGGGAACACGAAACCACCCAAGGCGGCACGACGCCGGTGCCGGCAGCGCTTTTCCTCTGCGGCATTTTCGCGTTGGTCTCATCGGGTCGAGTCGCATCTTCAGCGACGGCCGCGCCACGTACGTGCTTCGAGCACGCGCAGCGTCAAGAAGCTGCAAAAGAGGACGAAGAAGACGAAATAGCCGACGTGGTCCGCGTCGATCGTGCCGCGCGCAAACGGCTCGAAATGGTCGAACATCGACAGATGGATGAGCACTCGCAGCAGCCCCGGGCTGGTCGCGGCCTCGTTCCACGTCAGAACCCAGAAGCCCAGCAGCAGCCCCAAAGTCGAAACCGCCGCGACGACCTGATTGTCGGTCAGCGATGAAATCAGCACTCCACAGGCGATGAAGCTGAGACCCAACAGGAGCAGACCCAGGTACCCGGCGGCGACCGCACCGAGCGGCAAGGGCTGCAGGCTGTAGAGGTACAGCGGATAGACCAGGGTGCCGGCGAGCAACACGACGAACACCAGCACACAGGCAGTGAACTTGGCGCAGAACAGCTCACCGTCACGGATCGGATAGGTGAGGAGCAGCTCGATGGTGCCGAGTTTCTTCTCTTCGGCGAACGAGCGCATGGTCAGCAGCGGCATCACCAACAGCAACACCATCGAAATCGAGTACGGGGCGCCGGCCATGAAGGCCAACCAGAAGTTGCCGAGAATGTTCTCCCCGAGACCGTACTCGACGAAGAAGATCAGCCGCGTGTAGAAGAAAAATCCGCACAGGCCGAGAAACACCGCGGCGACGACGTAGAACAACGGCGATACGAAGTAAGCGTACAGCTCCTTGCGCAACAAGGTCAGGAAACTCATGCAGCGCTCCGTGGTTCGTCGCCGACGAGGCGCAGGAAGAGCTCTTCCATGCCAAGCGGCAGGGGACGCAACTCGTGCAGCCGCCAGCCCGAGGCGACGACGGCGGCAGCCAAGCGTGCCGCGACCGAATCGGCCGTAGCATGATGGACAACAAAGGAAGCTTCCTGCCAGCGATCCCCCGGCCCGTCCTTCGCGGCAAGAGGAGGTTGGCTCGATTCGGATACCTCTACCCGCTCGACGCCCTCGACCTGCGACAAAACCGCGCGCACCTCTCGCACCGGCCCGGTGACGCGCAGCAACGTACGCTCGGCTCCGGCGACGCGCCGCTCTAGCACCTCAGCGCGGTCCTCGGCGATGATGCGTCCGCGGTTGATGATCACGACGCGATCGCACAACAAGCTCACCTCCGACAAGATGTGCGTGCTGAGCAGCACCGTCGAGCGCCCGCGCAGGCCGTCGATCAAACGGCGCATCTCCGAGACCTGGCGCGGATCGAGCCCCACCGTCGGCTCGTCGAGGATCAACACCTGCGGCTCGTGCAACAGCGCCTGTGCCAAGCCGACGCGCTGGCGATAGCCCTTCGACAGCTTTCCGACCAGTCGATGCGCGACCTCCGTCAACGCACAGCTGTGCAGAACATGGTCGACGCGTTGGCGCACCAGGGTGCCGCGCAGGTGCCGCAGGCCGGCGCAGAAGGCGAGGAATTGGCGCACGTCCATCTCCGGATAAGGCATCACATTCTCCGGCAGGTAACCGATGCAACGGCGCAGCGCCAACGCATCGACGCCGGCATCGAACCCGGCAACGCGTGCTTGTCCGCTGCTCGGTGGAAAGAATCCTGTGAGGATACGCATCAGAGTCGTCTTGCCCGAACCGTTAGGACCGACCAGGCCGATGATCTCTCCGCCACGAACCGTGAACGACACGTCGTCGACGGCACGCAACGAGCCGAAGTCTTTGGTGACGTGGGAGAGCTCGATCATTTCAAGCACAGTCGACAGTCGACAGCCTACAGTCAACAGGCAGGAGGAAACCGAAGACCGTCGAGGTGTTTCAAAGCCACTGCAGTGCCGCGGCAATCAGCGCGCCGCCGCCGATGCCCCAGAGCACGTCCTTCTGGAGTGCGTACTCCGCACCCCGTCCCCACTCGGTCACCGCTGCACGCACCAGAAACAATCCGCCGACCACGCACAGAGCGACTGCGGTTCCGGGGACCGCTTCGTTGCCGCGCGCCCGCGACACTTGCTGCGATAGAGTGGAAAGGAGCGGAACCAGAATCGTGAACAGAGCGATACGCAGGAAGCGCATGGCAACTCAGAAGCCAGGACGCAGAATTCAAAATCCAACAACCGCGCGGGCGGCCGCCTTCTGCGATCGCCCGCGGCTAGGTCACTCCTCGCTGACCTTGGCCGAGCGTGCCACGCGCAACAGCTCGGCGGCATCCTTGTCGCCGGCCGCCGCCTTGCGTTCCCACTTGCTGTGGCGCCACCCCTTAACGACGAACTCGTCGAGCAAAACGACGACGACGCTGAAGCCCAGGACGATGAAGACGGAGTTCCAAATGGTCAGATGCATGATCGAGTCTCCCCGGTTCCTCGTTATACAGACGTCAGGGTCGGAGCGCGATTCGCTTCCTTCATGATGAAACGTGGCTTCATCATGACGATGAGCACCGGGGTCAGGGTCTGCGAGCCGACGTAGCTGACGGCCATCCAGATGGCGAGCAGCAAACCCATCTCGGCGTTGAAGCGAATGTTCGAGGTCATCCAGAACACGGTGCTGATGACCATGGTGACGGCGGTGAAGGTCACCGCTTTCCCCGAGGTCTCGAGCGCTTCGCGCACGGAATCGACCAGGTCGCCGCGGATGCGGATCTCTTCGATCGTGCGGCTGACGATGTACAGGCCGTAGTCAATACCGAAACCGAGGCCGACGGTCACCAGCGGCAGGGTGTGGATGTTCACGCCGATGTTGTTGATGGCCATGTAGGCGTTGACCATGATGTTCGACAGCAGCAGCGGCGCCAGCAGGTAGAAGCCGGCCGCAAACGAGCGGTAGGTGAACAGCATGATCATCCACATGGTGAAGAATCCGAGGAAGTTCATCAGCGCGTCGTTGCGCAAGAGCTCCTCGTTGGCGGCAGCAAGTGTTCCGATCAGGCCGCCCGCAAGCTTGAACACCGCCTTCCAGGGGGCCCCGACGGTGGTCTCCGAAACCTGACCGCCGCGCTGCATACCGAAGTCGATGAGCGAAGCGCTCGCCGTCTCCTTGGTCATCGCCGCATAGAAGCTGGCCATGTCGGTGACCGGCGCGCGACCGACCTTGACGATGTGATCGCCGACCTGGAAGGGGCCCTCCCCTTCCTTGCCGTGCTCGGAAACGATCCACGACGGCCCGGCCTTTTCCCAAGTGACGTCGGAGCTGATCTTCTTCACCACCACCGCGCCGTTGTCGTCACCGACTTCCACACCCAGGTCTTCGAGCTGCGAACCCAGGATGTAGTCTTTGCATCGGTGCACGATACGACGGATGTTGTCGCCTTTGTGATCCTTGCAGAAGAAGGTCACGTGCGCGGTGGTGTAACTCGGGTCGACGTACTTCGCCGTCTCGGTCGGCGGCGAACCGGAGAAATAGATGAAGAACAAGCCGCCGATGTCGACCCAGTTATTGGGGATCACCCCCCACTTCGGTTCCAGCTCGTGGAAGACCGAATTGACGGCGCGAATGATATCGGCAAGCGAAAAGCTGTATCCGATGCCGGAATCGCGTTCCAGCAGCCGCTGGAACCCTTCCATGCGCCGCAAGGTGAGCGGGTCCTTCATGGCGTCCTTGTCGAGACCTTCGGCGACGACGATGAGCGGCTCGACGCCGCCGAACTTGTCCTGAATCTTTTGGTGCGAAACGTTGTACGGAGAATCGACCCACAACAGGGGCGACGCCGAGGTCGGGTCGCCGATGGTGAGGCCACGCAGGAAATAGAGCGCCACGACCGCGGACCCGAGCCAGGCGACGACGGTAATGGCTTTGCCGGCCGGGGTCAGCAGCACTTTGACGAAACGGTTGATGGCCAGCCGGAATCCGCCGCGCTCGCGCAGCATGACGAGCTCGGGCTCCGGCGCTTTGAGATAGTAATAGACGACCGGATTGAGCAACATCTCGGAGATCGTGATGGCCAGAATCCACCACGACGCCGTGATCGCCAGCTTCTGCAGCATGACCACCGGCACCAGCAGAATCACCAGCACACCGAACGCGTCGGTCGTAATGCCCGAGAGCGTCGGAACGAAGAGCTCGGCGAACGACGCGACGATGGCGCGCCGTTTGTGCCAACCGCTCTTTTCGAACTCCTCGTAATAGCGATCGTGCATCTGGATGGCGTGACTGACGGCACGCGCCGTGATCAGGAACGGCATCACCAGCATCAACGGGTCGAGGGCGAGACCGATGAAATGAATGAACCCCAAGCCCCAGAAGGCAGCGATCAAGCCGGTGATGGTCGGCCGCAACGCGCCGCGCCAGTCGTGGAAGTACATCCAACGCAGCACCCATTCGATGCAGTAGGTGATGACCAGGATGAAGAACACGTCGCCGGCATAGTTGTACACCCAGCCGTACAGCCGGGGTTCGCCGGCCACGTAGACCTCGGTATTCGCATCCTGATACGGAGCAACGACGGCCGCATTCACCTCGTCGAAGATGCGCCGGTAGTCCAACCGGCCCTCGATGAAGTTGGCGCGGATCAAAGCCGCTTTGTCGTCGAGCGAAACGAGCAGACCATAAATGTTCTCGGCGTTGTGAACGACACGGCGGATCTGGGTCGCGTCCTCCTGGGATTTGACCTCGCCGAGCATGACCGGTGTGGCGCGCATCGTGCCGCCGGCGGCGACCTTGAGATAGCGTACGGTACGGTGGGCGATGGAGTCGATCTGGTTGTGGTTGACGCCGTAAACCTTGTCGAGGCCTTCGGTCATCTTCCAGATCTTGTTGAGCGTCTCCGGATTGAAGATGTTGCCGTCCTTCACTTCCAACATGATCATGATGTTGTTGGCGCCGCCGAAGGTGCCGGAGAAGCGGTTGTGGATTTTGATGTACGGGTGATTTTGCGGCAGCAGATCACCGAAGCTGGTCACCAGTTGCAACTGAAAGCCCCAATACGCGAACACCGCGGTGACCAGGAGGACGACGATCGAAACCGGATGCCGGTAATCGATCAGCTTGTCACCGAGCCAGTAGAGAAGGCGTTTGTCGGAAGGAACGTCGTAGTCAATCGCCATTCGAACCTCCTGCGTAACTTCGGCCCGCTAGGCGAGCGAGGGAATCCAAGTCTTGCCGCCGTCTTTGGTGTGCAGGATCAAGCCGTAGCCGCCGACGATCCAGCCGTTGTTCTGGTCGAGCCAGTTGATGCTGCGCAACCAGGTGACCACTTCCATGCCGAGCTTCTGGCGCTGCCACTTGTCCTCCGGCCCGGCACGATGCACCACCTCACCGGCGGCCCCCACGGCCCAGGCGCTGCCGTCGGCAAAAACGGCGGGCGAGAACAACGGATCGACGAAGGGGTAGTCGACCTGCATGGGCTCGAATTTCCATGTCTGCGCATCGCGCGTGCGTGCAATCTTGCCCTCGAGACCAACGGTGATGCCATTGGACGCATCGTTAAAGGCCATGCCGAAGAACGTCGGAATGTCGAGAATGTCGATGATGTCCTGACCGAGCAAGCTGCCTTCCGTCCCGGTCCACGTCTTACCCCCGTCGACCGTGTGGAACAGTTTGCCGAACTCGCCCGACACCCAGCCGATGTCGTGGCTGAGGAACTTGACGTCGTAGAGAACCGGATCCTGTGAAGCGATGGCTTCCTCGGGACGCTGGTTTTGCTGCTCAGCGGTAAAAACCTTGCGCAACGTCCAGTGTGCACCACCGTCGCTGGTTTGCAGGGCAATCGATTTGTCGCCGATCGCCCATCCGT
Source organism: Deltaproteobacteria bacterium (assembly GCA_016200585.1). Classification (GTDB taxonomy): domain Bacteria; phylum Desulfobacterota; class Binatia; order HRBIN30; family HRBIN30; genus JACQEN01. Next base: position 39,391 of record JACQEN010000103.1, on the reverse strand, counting down.
AATTGGCGTCCGTGAAGGAAAGCGAGAACAGGTAGACGTTGGTACCGCTATTCTGTTTCGCCCAGGTTTTCCCGCCGTCGGTGCTGTGCAGGATGATCCCGTCTTGCCCGGAGATCCAGCCGTTGTTGGCGTCGACGAACTGAACCTTGTACAAGGCCCCGGTCGTTCCGCTCTTGGCCTGCGTCCAGGCAAAGCCGCCGTCGGCGGTGGTCAGGATCTTCCCGCCGTATCCGACCACCACCGCGTGCTCGGCGTCGATGGCTTGGACGTCGAAGAACTTGTCCGCAATGCTGATCAGCCGCGTCGGCAACGGCGGCACGTCCTCTTGCGGATGGCAACCAACCATACCGCTGAGAACCGCAAGACAAACCAAGAATCGCGAAGCGCGCTTCACGTGCATGCTCCCTCCCGAAAACCAACCCAATCGAGTCGCGTCGGCCGCAAGCTAGCGCTGTACAAACTCGCGCTCCCCGGTGTCAAGCGATCCCCCGGGAAAGAGGTGAAACTCGAAAATCTTGGCCTCGGACATTTGCAATTGCCATTGCTGCTCCTTGGCCCAATCGTCGCGGCTCTTCTTTTGGCGCATCGCCACCGTCAAGCAGTCCCACGCGTCGCCGAACTTCTCGCTTTTGAGCGCTTGGAGATAGCGCGTCACTACCTGTTCGGGCGTTTCGTCGCGCTTGCCGGCCGGCGTCTGCGCCGCGGCGGGCAACAGCGACAGCAACAGTGCCGCTGCTGCGACGACGGTTCGAACGTCTAACAACCTGGCAGCGACAGACGAGCACGCGCCGCCAGACGCAGGGCAAGCCTTGTGCGCTTCCATTACATGCCACTCCGGCCTCGGAACGTCAGCGCAATCAGCGCCAGCTGCAAGACGATCACCAAGGCGATAATGATGCCCGAGCTCAAGCGAAAGGCATCGATCTCCTGATCGAGGGTGTCGATCTGCTTGACGGCCTGCGCAATGTCGCCTTTGAGCCCGCTACTCTCGACGTACAAGCCGCGTACTTCTTCGCGCATTTCCTTGCTGTGATCGATGCCGCCCTGGACCAAGTCACGCAGCTGACGAACGTCATCGTGCAGAGCACTGACATCGCGGCGCAGCTCGTTCAAACGGTCACGCAACTCGCCCACCGACGTCGTCAGCCCGCGCTGCCCGTCCTGCAAGCTGGTCAAGCCTTGCGCAACCTCGACCCCCAACCGTTTGGCGTCCGTCTTCGGATCCGGTGCCGCGACAGCCACTGTGGCCAGCGCGCAAAGTAACGCGCTCACCGCGGCTCGCCTCGCGACCCGTCCGACTCGGCCCGCCGCCTGTAGTCGCACCCGCTCTCCTCCTGCCTGCGTCCCCGCCAACGCCGGCCCGCGTTTTCTATTCGACATGCGGAACAGGCGCAAGCCCTCGCCGGACCTGAGAGTCTGAAGGCAGGCATTCTTCTCCCCCTTCAAGTCCCCCTCAAGCTCTCAAACCCCGACGCCCTCAGCCCTCAGTGATACATCTCCATGATGTCGATCATGCCGAGGTCACGCATGACCTGGAAGACGTGCCCCTTGATCTCCTTGACGGTGGCAAGACGAAGGACATCTTCGGCCATCTGTCGCGCCACCGAATACGGCACCGAACGCACCAGTCGCTTGATCAACGGGATGAAGAACGCACTCATGCTCAAGTCATCCAGCCCCATGCCGACCAGAAGCAAGGCGCACATCGGGTCGGCCGCCATCTCACCGCACAGCGAGACACGTTTCCCGGCGCGTCGTGCCGTGTCGACAATGTGCATCACCGACTGAATGACGGCGGGGTGCAGCGGCTCGTAGAGCGATCCAACCTTGCGGTTGTTGCGGTCGACCGCCAGGACGTACTGAATCAGATCGTTGGTGCCGATGCTGAAGAAGTCCGCCTCCTGGATGAGATGCACCGCCAGCGAGACCGCCGACGGCACTTCGATCATCATGCCGACCGCCATCTGCGCGTCGAACTCGTGGCCGGCGGCGCTGACCTCTTCCTGCGCTTCTCCCAGCAACTCCTTGGCGCGGCGAATCTCTTCGAGGCTGGAAATCATCGGGAACATGATCCGCACCGGCCCGTGGGCGCTGGCGCGCAGAATGGCCCGCAGCTGCTCCTTGAACAGCTCCGGCATCTCCAGCGAGATGCGAATCGAACGCCAGCCGAGAAACGGATTCTCCTCGTGCGGCACATTCAAGTAACGGGGGTACTTGTCGGCGCCGAGGTCCAAGGTTCGGATGGTCACCGGACGGCCGCCCATGCCGGTGACGACGCGTTTGTAGAGATCGACCTGCTCTTCCTCCGAAAGGAAGTCGCGGTGCGACAGGAAGGCCACCTCGGTACGGTACAAGCCGATCGTCTCGGCGCCGTGCAAGCGCGCCACGTGCAGGTCGCCGAGCAGACCGATGTTGGCCGACAGACAGACGTGATGACCGTCCGGAGTCTCCGCAGGTAGATCGCGCAACAGCTCGAGGTCGCGATTGAAGGCCCGGTACTCGGTCGTCAAGCGTTCGTATTCGCGCACCACCTCTGGAGTCGGATTGACGAAGACGACGCCGGCGTTGCCGTCGACGATCAAGTGGTCGCCCTCGTGGATGATCTCGTCGGCGCGCTCGAGCCCGGCCACCGTGGGGATTTCCAGCGAGCGCGCCAAAATCGAAGCATGCGAGGTCACGCCGCCGCTGGCCAGCACGACGCCATTGAGGCCCTCCTGTTCGACGATGGTGAGGTCGGAAAGCGTCACGTCGCGCGCGACGAGCACCACCGACGTAGCAAACTGGCGCGTCCGTTCACCGATCCCAAGCAGGTGCCGCAAGACGCGTTGGCCGATGTCTTTGATGTCGGAGGCGCGGTCTTTGAAGTAGGCGTCGTCGAGCTCGGCGAAGTGTCGTACCAGTCCTTCCACCGCCTCTTCGAGCGCTGCTTCCGCGCTCAGGCCTTCCCGCACCGCGGCTTCGATGCGCGCTTCGAAGCTCGGGTCCTGCAGCATCAACCATTGCGCGTCGAAGATCGCCGCGTCGATCTCGGGCACACTGGCCAGAATGCGACTCTTGGTGCGAACGAGCTCGTCGTCGGCTCGCTGAACCGCCTTCTTTAGGCGCGCCAGCTCGCGCTTCAGCGGCTGGCGACGCTCCTTCGCCAACCCGGAAAAGCTGACGTCGGGGGTCACCAAATGGGCGCGGCCGATGCCGTAGCCGGGAGAGGCGCCGAGACCCATCAAACGCACCGGACCGCGTTGTCCGCGCAGCAAGGCCGGCTCGGGCTCCTGCGACCGGCTCATGGCGGCCATGCGTTCTTCGATCGCCCGACGTTCCTCCTCTTTCGTCGCCAGGCTCGCCTGCAGTTGCAGCTGCGCCAGAATGGCCGCAACCGACACGGCGATGTTCTTCAGCAGCCGCACCTCGGCTACGGTGAAACGACGGCGGCGCGACGTTTGGACGATGAGCACGCCGACCGGTTGACCGCGGTCGACCACCGGCACCCCTAAGAACGAATGGTAGCGTTCCTCACCCGTTTCGGGAAAATACTTGTACCGCGGGTGCACCAGCGCATCGATGGCCATCACCGGTTCGAGCTTCTGGACGACGATGCCGGTAAGTCCTTCGTCGACGCCCATGGTGACGCGGCCGACCGAAGCCGGGTCCAGCCCCGTCGTCGCCCACAACGTCAGCGCATTGCGCTCGCGGTTGTAGGCATAGATCGAGCACACCTCCATCCCGAGGTGCTCGGCCACGGTTGCGACGACGCCCTGGGCACTGGCCCGCAGGTCGTGCGATTGGGTAATGATATTGCCGATGGCCTCCAACAGTTGGAGGCCATGGCGATGCCCCGCACGCTGATGGGCTCGCTGGCGTATTTCGGCTGCTTCGGCCATGCTCAAAAAGGCGATGTCGCGTCACCTATAACCCAGCCATTCGGGCCCGACAACGCAGCCGCCACGGCCCCTGTCGTCACGGCCCGCCGCAAGACGAAGATGATCGAAACAACTTGCCGCAGGCGATTGCCGCCCGGTCGACGACGATCAGCTCGCGGCGAAGGCGATACTCGCGTAGCTAACGCTGTGCTCATAGTCGCCGGTCACGTCGAGTGAGGTGCGGTAGCAGAGCAGTCGTCCCACGGATCGGCGCCGATGCAATTCCAGGAAGACGGCAATGGGGGCGCGGCCGCAGATCGTTGCGCCGGTTCTCGACAGGTAGCGCCGAAAGCCATCGAGGTCGCCGGCGCACACCAGATCGATTGCCTCGAGATCCAAGGCGCGCAAGCGCTCTTTCACACGGTCGCGCTCGTCGGCCGGAAACGGCAGGTAGTCAAAACGCGAACCGTAGTGAATGAAGTCGGAGCTGACGACGAACAGCGTGTCGCCGTCGTCGAGCGGCCGCAGCGCGTCGGCAACGGCGCAGTTGTCTTCGGCAGTGAGGTCACCGACCAGGAGCGGAACGAGCTTCGCCTGGGGCAGGACCATACGTACAAACGGCAGCTGGATTTCCAGCGCATGCTCTTCGTCGTACGCCGTGTCATTTTCGACGAAGCACGGCTGCGCCAGCAATCGCTGCACCGTCTCTCTGTCGATGCCGACGCGCCCGAGCGGCGTCTCGAAACCATCCCAGCGCAATACGGCAACGCCACGGAATCGAGAAAAGTGACTCGGCGCCAGCAGCACCACGCGCGCGTACGAGACCGATCGCAGCGTGGCATACGCTTGGGCGGCAACGCTGCCGGAATAGATGTAACCGGCGTGCGGTACGATCAGGCTGCGCACCAGAGGCATCGACGGCGGCGTTGCGCCATCGAGCCAATGCCGCATATCGTCGCGCAGGGCGGACGCATTGGCGCTGAACCAGCGGCCCGCCAGTCGCGCGTCGTGCCACTTACCCATGCCGCCGGTCACCGTTCCGTTCCTGCGGCAGCCGCCGCTTCCAGGTTCTCGGGACGGAACAGACGTTCGCGCTCTTCCTGCACATCGGCCTGCGCGTAGCAGTCGACACAGGTGAAGACTTCGTACGGTCGGATCAGACGCAGGATGGTGATGGTTTCACCTTCGTCGCCGTGTTGCATCTGAACCGGCTCGACGTCACCGGTATGCAGGCCATAGAAGTCGACGCGGTAGCCGGTGCGCGTATGCACCGTGTCACGGACCACGCGCCCACAGTGATGACAGTGCCGACTTTGCCGATTGCCGTGTCCCGGAATCATCGTTGGGCATCTTAAACACGGCGCCCCGCGACAGTCGAGAATCGCAAGGCAAGCGATTGCAGCTTGGTGGATTGAAGCTGTGACGCCCCGGTGAAACGCTCCCTCGGCCTCAAGCTCGCAGCGGCAAGCGTAACGTAAAGCAACTTCCGGCGCCGAGTTGGCTCGTCACCGTCAGCGTTCCGCCGTGCTGGTCGGCGACGCTACGGGCAATCGCCAATCCGAGACCGAGGCCACGCGCCCCGAAAGCGAGCTCGCCGGAGGTATGCAGCAGGACGTCGCCCGTGGCCGCCGAAAACGGCTCGAACACCTGGTCGAGATGTGCCGCGTCGATGCCGATCCCGCTATCGCTCACGGCCACCTCGACATGCTCGGGCGTAACCGCCGTGCGAACGCGAATCGCGCCGTCGTCGGGCGTGAAGCGAACCGCGTTCGACAGCAGATTGGCAACGGCGCGTTCGATCCACAACGGGTCGATCCATATCGCAGCCGGCGCTGCGGCGATGCGCACATCGAATCGCAGGCGCCGTCCGCCGTCGACGCTCGCCTGAGCAAAGCGCGCACACACCGACGCCAGAAGGCAACGCAGGTCCGTATCCTTGCCGCGCAACGGCAGCGGGCGCTGCCGCCAGCCGCCGGCGGTCATCATTTGCGCCAGGCCGCGACCGAGCCAAGCCGCGTTGCGACGCGCCGTCTGCAGCCAGGGCCATGCAGCCGGCGCGATCCCGCCTGCGCTCAACAGATCGAGGCTGTTCATCAGAACGTGCAACGGCGTACCGAGCTCATGCGCTGCCAAGGTCAGCAGTCGACCCTTTTGCTCCGCTTCGCGCTCGAGTCGTTGGCAGGCGTTGGTGAGCTCGCCAAGCAGGCGATGGCGTTCCAAAGTTGCCTCGTAACGCTCAAGGCCGCGGCCAACGGCCAGGCGCAGCTCGGCTGGCTCCCAGGGCTTGGTGAGATAGTGGTAGACGTGCCCGGCGTTGATGGCGTCGATCAACGTATCGACCTCGGCATAGCCGGTGAGGAGCAGACGCACGACGTCGGGATAAGTCGCGGCGGTTCGCGCCAGCAGCTGCGTACCAAGCATGTCGGGCATCCGCTGATCGACCACCATCAAAGCCACCGGCTGGGTCGCCAAAACCTCCCACGCCGCGCTGCCACTCGACGCGCTCAGCACGCGGCACGAATCGGCGAGGGCGCGCTGCACCGCACGCAAGCTGGCAGGTTCGTCGTCGACGGCGAGCACCGCGCGGGACATGCTTGACTGTACTGGTCGCATTGTCTGATTCAAGCGGGGGGAACCGCGGAGGATGACCGGCGGCCCTTTTCGCTCCGACGTCCATCTTCGGCCGGACTCTTCGACCGGTTGACCCACTCGCCCCTTCGCCCTATCTCATCCAGCCGATGGCTGGTGCTTCTCGAACCGCACAGCTGCTTGCGGGCTTGCGTAGCGTGCGAACGTTTTTGGTGGTCTTGGTGGTGATGTTGGTCGTGGCAGCCGGCCTGGCGACGGCCCTCATCTATTGGGAGGTCTCGACGACCCTCCCGCCCGTAGACCAATTGGCACAATACCGCCCACCGGTGAGCACACAGATTCTCGCCGACGACGGATCGGTCATCGGCGAGTTCTATTTCGAAAAGCGCTACCTCGTGCCGATCGATCGCATTCCGATGCTGATCCGCAACGCTTTCATCGCCGCGGAGGACGACCAGTTCTACACGCACAAAGGGGTCGATCCGGTCAGCATCCTACGCGCCTTCGCCAACAATATCGTCGCGGGCGGCAAAGTGCAGGGCGGAAGCACGATCACCCAGCAGGTCGTCAAGCAACTGCTGCTCTCGCCGAAGAAGAGTTACGAGCGCAAGCTCAAGGAAGTGTTGCTGGCGATCCGCCTCGAGCAACAGCTCAGCAAAGACGACATCCTCTCCCTGTATCTCAACCATATCTACCTCGGCAGCGGCGCCTACGGCGTGGCCGCCGCCGCCAACGAGTACTTCGGCAAGCCGATCGACAAGCTAAGCGTCGCCGAAGCTGCACTCCTGGCCGGGTTGCCCCAGGCGCCGAGCAAATATTCACCGTTCAAGCATTGGCCCAGGGCCCGAGCGCGCCAGCACTACGTGCTCGAGCGCATGGCCGCCGTCGGGTTCATCACGCCGGCGGAAGCCGACCTGGCGATGCGTGAACCGATAGCCTTGGCTTCGCGCAAGGGTAGCTTCGTCGCCGCTCAGTACTATGTCGAACATGTACGCCGCATGCTCGACGAACGATTCGGCGACTCGGCACTCTACCAACTCGGGCTGCGGGTCCAGACCGCCGTCGATCTGCGGCTACAGACCGCGGCGGAAGCGGCGCTGCGCGACGGCCTGCGGGAGATCGAAGCGCGCCAGCACTACGACGGTACGCTGCGCCATCTCGAGCCCGGCGAGATCGACGCATTCATTCAGGAGCAACGCCGCCTCCTGCACGGGCGGCCCCTGGAACGCGGCAAGACCTACGAGGCCATCGTCCGGGGAACGTCGGGGCGGGGCACGGCACGGCTGCAGATCGGGCCGTTTCACGGCGTGCTCGTTGCCGACCCCGCTCCGACGGGGCACGCGACGCACCGCAACGGCGATGTCCTGCGCGTCCGTGTCGCCGATGGATCGGCCACCGACCCGCAAGGAAATGCCAACTACACGTTCGAGCGCAGCGGCGAGCTGGCGCTGCAGGGCGCCGCCATCGTCATCGACCCGCGCAGCGGCGACATCAAAGCGATGGTCGGGGGCACCGACTTCGACGGCAGCCAGTTCAACCGTGCCACACAAGCGGCGCGACAGCCCGGCTCGGCGTTCAAGCCGTTGGTCTATGCGGCGGCCTTCGACGACAAGTTCACGCCGGCAAGCGTGATCGTCGACGCACCCGTCTCATTCCCGGACAACAACGGAGTATGGACGCCGCACAACTACGAGAACCGCTTCTTCGGACCGACGACGCTGCGCGAGGCCCTGACCTTTTCGCGCAACGTGCCCACCGTGAAGCTGGCGCAGCAACTCGGGATCAAGCGTCTGGTCACCTTCATCAAGAGTATCGGCATCCATAGTCCGTTACCGCCCAATTTGTCGTTGGCGCTCGGCTCTTCCGAAGTCACCTTGCTCGACCTCACCGCTGTCTACACGGCCTTTGCCAACAAGGGCATGCACGCCGAGCCACGCTTCATCACCAAGATCACCGACAGCCAGGGCAACCTCATCGACGACATCGAACCCAGACTCGATCCGGTGTTGTCGCCGGAGACGGCGTACATCGTCACCAGCATCCTGCAAGACGTCATCCAGCGCGGTACGGGGCGGCGGGCTCATGAAATCGGCCGGCCCGCAGCCGGAAAGACCGGGACGACCAACGATATGAACGACGCATGGTTCGTCGGCTACACGCCGCAGCTGCTCGCCGGCTTCTGGGTCGGTTTCGACGAGAAGCGCACGCTCGGAAAAGGCGAAACCGGCGGCCGTGCCGTCGCGCCGATCTGGTTGCGCTTCATGCGCCGCGCCTTGGAAGATGAGCCGATCCTCGACTTCGACGTGCCGTCTGGAATCAGCTTCGTGCCGGTCGAACCGACAACCGGGCATCGCACAAACCCGGGGATGGCCGGGGCCATTCTGGAGTGCTTCCGCCGCGGTATGGAGCCCAAGGTTTTCGTCGAGCCCCCGGTGCACGTCGTATCGGCAGACGGCTCAGAGACAACGCCCGACGGCGCGAAGCCGGTCGCCCCCGCCGCTGAAACATTCGGCAGCAGCGCCGGCGACACCAACGACAACTCTGCAGACGCGGGATTCTAGATCATCCCGGCAACCGACACCCGGTAACCAACCGGCGACAAAGAACAATCGAGTTCTGCGGTCGGCTGTGTTTCGTCTTCTGTCGTCGCCGGGCCTGGGCTCATATCTTCCAATAGCGCTTCTGGTGACGGACGAACCGCTCGACCACGGCATCGATGCGACTCGCGCCTGGGGGTGACTCGAGCGCCGGGGCTTTGCCGCTGAGCTCCGCCAGTACCTGCGACGACGATGCGCAGATGGCTTGCAGGTCGTAGCCGCCCTCGAGAATCGCCGCACAACGTCCCGACGCATGCGCGGCGGCGACCGCCAGAAGCGAGCGCGCCATCGCGCCAAAGGCCGACGCGCTCAAGTTCATGCCCCCCAACGGATCGCGCGCGTGGGCATCGAAGCCGGCAGAGATGAGGACGAACTGCGGCTCATAGAGGTGTGCAATGGGCTCGATCACGCGGCGAAACGCATCGCGGTACTCGGCATCGGCGCAACCCGCAGGCAGCGGCACATTGACGGTGTAGCCCTCGCCGGAGCCGCAGCCGGATTCGTCGAGGGCGCCGGTTCCGGGATAATACGGATATTGGTGGGTCGAGACGTAGAGCACGCCGGGATCGTCTTCGAACATATGCTGCGTACCGTTGCCATGGTGTAGATCCCAATCGACGATCAGCACGCGCTCGATTCCGTAGCGGCGGCGCAAATATTCCGCTCCGATGGCAGCGTTGTTGAACAAGCAGAAGCCCATGGCGCGATGGCGCTCGGCGTGGTGCCCCGGCGGCCGTACGAAAGCGAAGCCGTTGTCGACCTCCCCGGCGACGATCGCGTCGAGCAGAGCCAGAAAGCCGCCGGCGGCCAGGCGCGCGGTGTCGTACGAGCGCGGCGAGGTTGGCGTATCGGGGTCGAAGGCGAACCGTTGCTTGTGTGCGGTCGCTTCTACATCGGCAACGTACGCGCCGTCGTGCACCAGGGCGATCTCCTCTCCCGACGCTTCCCGCGGCGGGATTGCGCTTAGCCCCTCCATCGATTCTTCGAGAGCCGACAACAAGACGCCGATTCGTTCCGGACGCTCCGGATGTCCGACGCCCGTCTCGTGTTCTTGATAACGCGGATCAATGACGATCCCTGTGTTCGCCATGGTTTGAGATCTACATCACGGAGCTGGTTGATTGAAGGTTGAAGATTGCAGATTTATTCGCCGCGCAAGGTTCGTTTGTGCCAGGTTCGTTGACACACTCGGACGATTTCTTTAGCGTCGCCGCACAAGATCGGTAGGCGCATGTTCGGCATCGGCACTCCTGAATTGCTCGTTATCTTGGTGGTGGCATTGGTGGTGCTGGGTCCGAAACGGCTTCCCGAGGTCGCTCGCGCCCTGGGCAAGGGCCTCGCCGAGTTGCGCAAGGCCACCAGCGGACTGACCGAAGAGCTCAACAACGCACGCGTCCTCATCGAAGAGGAAGCTCGCATCGCCGAACGCAAGAAGCCCAAGAATATGCCGCAACCCAACGTCGAGCGCAGCACCGAGAAGCCCGCTGCCGAGACTGCCGCGCATGCCGAATCACCGGCTGCCGCTGCCGCCTCCCCCAATCCGGAAGCCGCAGCGAGCGAGCGCAAGTAGCAGCCCCCGTCTTCCGGCCTCGACCGCGACTCGCAGAGCACCCACGCATGACGACCGATCTCAAGATGCCGTTGACGTCGCACCTCGAGGAGCTGCGTTGGCGTCTGGTCAAATCGTTCGTCGCGATCGCCATCGGTTTCGGCATCAGTTACAACTACTCCGACGCGCTGTTCAATCTGCTCGCCGCGCCGCTGCTGTCGATCAACCCGGCGGCCGGCGGCGGCGAAGACAAGGTCCACCTCATCGGCACCGGCGTGGTCGAGGCCTTCTTCACCAAGCTCAAAGTGTCGGCGATCGCCGGATTGTTCCTGGCACTGCCGATCGTGCTCTTCCAGCTCTGGAAGTTCGTAGCGCCCGGTTTGTACGAGCATGAAAAGCGCTACGCCCTGCCCTTCGTGATCTTCGGCACCTTTTTCTTCCTGAGCGGCGCCTGGTTTTGCTACGCCATGGTACTCCCGGTCGGCTACCGCTTCTTCATGGAGCAGTACTCGACGATCAACATCAATCCCGAAATCCGCATCAGCGAGTATCTGACGTTTACGTCGCGGATGTTGCTGTCCTTCGGCGTGACCTTCGAGATGCCGGTCGTCACTTTCTTCCTGGCACGCGCCGGCGCCGTCACGCACCGCACGATGCTCGGCTACCTGCGCTACGCCATTCTGATCATCTTCATTGTCGCGGCGGTTCTGACGCCCGGCCCCGATGTGGCGTCGCAACTGCTCATGGCGGGACCGCTGCTCTTCCTGTACGGCGTCAGCATCCTGGTCGCCTACCTCTTCGCGCGCACGCCCAGTACTCCGGCCGACTCCGAAGCTAGCAGCGACGACAGCAGCACCGATCTGACCGCCAACTGAGCGCAAGACCCAAGATCGTTCGACCGCCCGCTACGCGGAGTCAGGACGACGGCTGCTCTCGGTTCGACAACCGAGTTACCTCCTCCACCCACTCATCGACGCGCTGCCACTGATCGAACAGCCAGCGCACCCGGGCATCGTGAGCTGTGGGAATCTCGCTCGCGGCAACGCGCCAGAAGTGGACGCGGATCGCGGCGTTGACGAGTGTTCCTTTGAGCAGATCGTGGAATGTCCCCGCTCCTTCGAAGCCGCTGTGGGCGCAAAAGACGACGTCGGCATTCGGATTGCGATCGATGAGCCCCAATACCCCACCCAAACGTGGCGGCAAGACATGTCGGAAGCCTTTGACTTGAGCAAGCAGATCCGGCGTCAAACTGCGGGCCAAACGGTCGATCACCTTGGCTTGTTTGGCCGGGGTAAAACGTGTCCCCTCGGGGTAGATCAGAACGCCGTCAGCCGGCCCGAGATTTTCGCTGAGTTGCTGAACGGCACGGACTTCCCGCTCGCTATCGCCCGAGCCACGCCGAGCGAAGTAGTTGGGCAGACGATTGCCGACGATGTCGAGACACGGGTCCCACAGTAACTCGCGTTTGAGAACGTAGCGCAGGCGGATCCCGAAGGTGTTCGACACCAGCACAGCCGGCAGCAACGTATCGCCGACACTGGCGTGGCGGATGAACAACAATAGAGGGCCACGGCTCGCGACCTCGGCATGCTCGGCTTCGACGTGCATCGCGAAGATCCATTTCGCCCCGGCAAGCAGGGTCCGCGCCCACCAACACTCGAGCGCAAAGTTCCATTCGAGATAGCGTCGACGCTGCCGTCCTAGCGACAGCAGGTGAAGCAACCACGCACCGAATGCACAGAAAACCCCGACCACCTCACAGCATAGGTAAAAGACAAAGAACGCAATGCAACGTGTCAAAACGGCAGGGCCGCCACGCAACCGATCCGCGAGCACGGCAATCAGCTCGAAGAGCGGCAGCAACGCCACACTGAGCAGGCAAAGCACGGCGTAGCCAGGAAGGGTGATCGCGCGCCGCAACCAGCGCCGGGACCAGGACTCGGCCGTGGAACCCACCGACGGCAACGATGTACTCGCAAACGCCCGACGCAATCCGGACTACAACGGCGTATGCTGACGCACGAACTCGCCGACGCGCTCGATGGCCTGTTGGCCTTCCGGCAGCATGGCGGCAAACGCCTGGAAGACGTGAATCATGTCGTCCCACGGTTCGAGCGTCACGCCGACACCGGATTTCTTGGCGCGCTCGGCCAAGCGCACAGAATCGTCGAGCAACGTTTCCGCGGTGCCGACTTGAATCAACAGCGGCGGCAGGCCGCTGAGGTCGGCATACAGCGGCGCGCATAGCGGCGTACGCGGGTCCTTGCCACCCAGATACAGGGCGGCCATGCGCAGCAACGGCGTGCGTTGGACCATCGGGTCGACGGCCGCTTTGCTCGTCATCGATTCCCCGATGCCCTCGAGATCCACCCACGGCGACAAGCAGACAGCCGCGGCCGGCAAGGGTTGCTTGGCGTCGCGCAATGCGACGAGGGTGGCAACCGTCAGGCCGCCGCCGGCGGAATCGCCGGCGATGACGATGTTTCGCGCCTTCACACCCTGGTCGATCAACCAACGATAGGCAGCGGTCGCGTCGTCAACTGCCGCCGGATGCGGATGTTCGGGGGCCAGGCGATAGTCGATCAGCACGACGCAGGCGGAGGCGGCGCGCGACAGACGCTGCGCCAGGTCGCGATGCGTGTTGATCGAGCCCAGAACGTAACCGCCGCCATGCAGATACAGAATGACGCGATCCATGTTGATACCCGGCGTCGAAACCTTTTCGGCCGCAACTCCGCCGGCATCGAGCCTTTCACAGACCACGTCGCCAGGCACCGGCATGATTTGCGTCATCGCCTCCATGCCGGCGCGCATTTCTTCAACCGGTCGCTCACCTAGCATCTGCTGCGAACGCAGCAGCTCGACGATCATGCTCAACGATTCACTGGCCATGGCGACGCCTCCCCGAGGTGGAATTCATCCCTCATAGGCCAGAACACAAACCAGTCAAGCGTTCACCGCGGCAAGAGCAACGGGCACCAGGCGGGCTCCTACGACCGTCGATCCTGCGAAAAGGAACGGCCGGCTTCCAACGGCAGCAAGGGGGGGCCAAGCGGCTGGAAACCGGCCAACCTGATGATGTCCCGCCACCATTGGGCAGGTCAGCATCAGATCACTCACTTCATCTCGCCAAGACGCTCGCGACGACGGTCTCACCGGCTCGATCGGCGGCAGACGGAATCGTCGCCGCACCGACGATCGCCACGGCGCCGATCAGAATCCCGAGAAGCACCAGCGCCAACGCGATCGCTTGCACTCCAATTCGCCTGCTCTTCAACATGCTCGTGCCCCGCCAGTTTTTTTCCCGAAGCGCCGCCACTTGATCCTGAAGATCGATTCGCGTCCGGTCGCCCTTCGTTGCGTATCAAAACCAAAGTAACGCAACCGTCATGCCACGGTTAACAGCAAACCGCGGCGAACATTCACGACCGCGCCGTCGTGCAATTCCTTGCGGATTTTTCGCATGAGACTGCTGTTTGTTGCACCTTGGGCAACGCCCACTCGTTTGCCACCAACTCACCCTGGCATTGCCCATGGATGGCGCGGGCAAACGACCGACAATCGGCCCGATTCCGCAAATGCTTGCAGTACGCCCGAGAAAACCGCGCAAAACTCTTCACGGATCGCGTGCTTCACAGACCGTATCGTTTGAGCTTGTACCACAATGTGCGTTCACTGACGCCGAGCAGGCGGGCTGCTTCGGCCTTGTTGTCGTTGGTGGTTCCGAGAACGCGCAAGATCAATTTGCGTTCGACTTCTTCCACCGCCGAATCGAGGCGGAAGCCGTTCGACGTGCTTTCGGCAGGATCGTTGGCCGACACCACCGGCAGCAGCAAACGCACCAAAGGCAGGCTAACCTCTTTGCCGTCGCACAGCACCGCGGCACGTTCCATCAAATTCCGTAGCTCGCGAACATTGCCCGGCCATTCGTATTGCTCGAGGTGGGGAACGACGTCAGCGGCAAGTGTGAGCGCGCCTTTTCCGAGCTCTTCACCAAAATCCGCGACGAAGGAAGCCGCCAACGCGCCGATATCACTGCGCCGTTCGCGCAAGGGCGGCAGGTGCAAGTGAAATACATTGAGCCGATAGAAAAGATCCTCTCGGAAGCGGCCCTCGCGCATGTTCGTCGCGAGATCGCGATTGGTCGACGATACGACTCGGACGTCGACCTTGACCGACTTGTTGCTGCCGATGCGTTCGATGACCTCCTCTTGCAGCACGCGCAACAGCTTGGCTTGCAGCGCGTAGGCCATGTCGCCGATCTCATCGAGGAACAACGTGCCCCCGTCGGCGACTTCGAACTTTCCGGTTCTTTCGGCCTGGGCGCCGGTAAAAGCACCCCGCGTGTGGCCAAAGAGCTCGCTCTCCAGCAAGTCGGCTGGAATCGCCGCGCAGTTGAGCGGTACGAAGAGCTTGTCACGCCGCGGACTGAGATTGTGGATCGCCCGCGCCACCAGCTCCTTGCCGGTTCCGGTTTCGCCGGTGATCAGCACTGAGGTTTTGGTCGGAGCGATTTGTTGAATCAGCTCGAAAATCGCCCGCATCGGCGGCGCGGTGCCGATGATGCTTTCGAATCCAACGTCGAGGCCAAGTTGTTCCCGCAAGAAACGATTTTCGGTGCGCTGACGGCGCATCTCCAGGGCGTTGCGAATCACCCCTTCCACCGCCTGAACGTCGAACGGCTTGAGCAAGTAATCAAACGCTCCGAGCTTCATCGCATCGACGGCAGTCTGCACCGTGGCGTGAGCCGTCAACAGGATCACCGGCACGTCGGAGTCCATTTCTCGCAGACGTTGCAGCACCGCGACGCCATCGATTCCGGGAAGGCGTAGATCGGTCAGCACGAGGTCGACCTTCGACTCGGAAAAAATCGCCAGCGCTTCCTCACCGCTCTCGGCAGCGATCGATTGCAGACCCATCTTTTCAAGCAGGATTTGCAGGACACGCCGCATTTTGCGCTCGTCGTCAATAACCAGCACTCGTCTCATTCTGTTCATTCCTCCACAGCAGGCAGATCGATCTTGAAGGTCGTCCCATGACCAACTTCGCTGTGCACGTGAACCTGGCCGTGATGCGCTTGAATCGTTCGTTGCACGAAAGCCAATCCCAGGCCTGTCCCCCCCTGACGGCGCGTGAAGAACGGCGTGAAGATCTTTTCCATGACATCCGGGGTCATCCCAGAGCCTGTGTCGCTCACCGTGAATCCGACGTAGCCGTTGGCTCCGGCAGCGGTTTTGACGGACAGGCGGCCGCCGTGCGGCATCGCCTGCAACGCGTTGACAAGCAGATTGAGGGTCACCTGATAGATCTGCTCCGGATCGCAGCGCGCCCGCCGGATCGACGACTTGAGATTGCCCTCGACCTTGATACCCGCTTCCGCGGCACGCGCATGAATGAACTCCATGGCGCGGCCGAGTAGAGGCCCCAACGCCGTCGGCTCGACAATCGGTTCGCGCGGACGCGCCAGCTCCAGCAGTTGAGCGACGACGCGGTCGAGCCGGTCGACTTCGCCGACGATCATATCGACCAACTCGATAGCCTCGGAATCGCTCGGCGCCGACCGGCGCAAGAGCTGGGCCGAGCTGCGCAAAATTC
This sequence comes from Deltaproteobacteria bacterium, assembly GCA_016200585.1. Classification (GTDB taxonomy): domain Bacteria; phylum Desulfobacterota; class Binatia; order HRBIN30; family HRBIN30; genus JACQEN01. Next base: position 23,204 of record JACQEN010000103.1, on the reverse strand, counting down.
CCAACGGCGTGCGCACCTCGTGCGCCACGCCGGCTGCCACTTCGCCGACGAACGCAAACTTGGCCGCTGTCACCAAATCACTCTGGGCACGCTGTAGCTGCCGCGACATCCGGTTGAAGGCAATCGCCAATGCACCGATTTCGTCGCGCGAGCGGACTTCGATCGGATCCGGAGCCGCACCGGTCTCGGCAATCGCGCGCGTGGCCGCTTTGAGCTGACGCAGCGGGCGTCCTAGCCGCTCGGCGAACAGCAACGCGACACCCATGGCAACGAGAAGCACCCCGGTCAACAAGATCGACAAGCGGCGCTGCAGCCGGTAGGCCTCCGCAAAAGCCTCCTCCAGCGGCTGCCGGACAATCACGGTCCATTGAAAACGAAGCTCGGGAACGCGCGCCAAACCCACCAAAGCGTCGGCCCCGCGGTCACGCAGGAATCCGGGGTCGGTGACGGGCAATACCTGAGCCGAACGCCAACCTTCCTGGCGCAGGTTCTTGCCGACGAGAGAAGGACCGTGCACCACCGCCGCTTCGGCGATGACGTTGCCCGCGTTATCGAGCAGGTCGATGTCAACGCGGAACTTGTGACGTTGGGAGTTGCGTTGAATCCGATTGGACACCGCAGTGAAGCGGTCCCAATTGAGCAACCCCAACATGCCGCCGCGCCGTTCCGAACCGTGTTCCGGATCGACAACCGGAACAGCGATGGCGAACACCGGTGCATCAAGCTCGCCCGCCCGGAATGGTCCGGCCAGAAAATCCTCGCCGCCGGCGACACCTTGCCACCACGCTTGCCCGCTTTCGTCGCGGCCGATCAAAGCCGGGTCGCTCGAAGCGATCACTCGGCCGTTGACGTCGACGCAAATCAAGCGCAAGAAGCCGCTGTCGCTGGCACGAAGGGACGCCAGGAATCGCGATATGTGCTTGTCAATGTCGCCGATGAAGAGCTCGCGCATGACCTCTTGCTTGGCCCAGGTGTGCATGGTCGCCTGCTCGCGCAGCAAACGTTCCGAGACCTCCGAAGCCGTATCTTCCGCCACCTCCGCCAGCTGCCGTCCGACCGCTCCCTCGAGGGCGCGGCGCGTGCTCGTAATCGTCAACAGCCCAAAAACAACGCCCGGAACGATGACCAAGACAAAGGCAAACAGCAGCAACTTGCCCCTAAGGGACAAAGCGATGTGGCGGATGAGATTCCTCACTTGCGGCCCCGCGTTGTCTGCGTCATGCTTCGGCGGTTTGTGGAATGCAACTATCGGTGAGATTCGTAAAGCAAAGAACGAGCCAGGCACGATAAATTTTCGACATGATCCACCTTTTAGATCTCATTCTCGTTTTCAGCCTGCTCCTACTGCCGAATAGTCGCGCTGGCGCAATGCAAGGGCCGGACGCCGGGCAGCCGGCGACTGAATCTACCGCCGTCGGCGACAAGACACTTGTCGACCTGCCCTCTGCCATCGGAGCGATTCAGTATGAGCCCGGTCGCGGCTTGCGCGTCGGAAACACCGGGTTGACGCTCGGCGGCTACACGGGTGTAGGGATCGAGAGGCCGGAAGGCGGGCCGGCAACCGCCGCGCTCGACGATCTCAGTCTGTTCGTGACGTATCGGCCGGTGGCGCGGCTGCACCTCTTTTCGGAATTGGAGGAGGAAGATCTCCTGCGTGTCGACGATCACGGTCGCGGCGGGACCAATGCGCAGAAATTTGCCGTCGAGCGACTTTACGGGGCCTTCACCGTCTCCGACGGTCTCGAACTACGTTTCGGGCAGTTTCTCACACCCGTGGGGCGCTGGAACGTCATACACGCGCAACCGTTGGTTTGGACAACCTCCCGTCCGCTAACGACCCTGGTCGGATTCGACACGCATACGACCGGGGTTGTGGTGCAGGGCGCGCTCTTGGACGACAGCTCCCTGGCCTACGCGGTCTACAGCCAATTCCTCAACACGGTAGCGCCGCCGCACGAAGAAGTCGTCAGTGCCAAACACACGGCCGGCGCCCGCGCTGAGTACAGCTGGCTGAGCGGGGCCAGCATTGGAGCGTCGTATCTCGCCCAACGCCTGAGCAACGAGTGGGAACACGTCGCAGGCATCGACGCCGCGTGGCGCGCCTCACGGATCGAGCTGTCAAGCGAAGCCATCGTCGGTGTGCCGAACGGACCGCGGTCGCGCCAGTGGGGCGGGTACGTTCAATGCGCCTGGTCGATCGGTGGCGGATTGTGGACCGTCCTCCGCTACGAGCATTTCGATCAACGTGCGCCGCAACGCGAGATCAATCTTGTCGTGCCGGCGCTGGCGTACCGTCCTACCCCCTACACCATCTTCAAGCTCGAATACGTCTTCGCCGATCACCGCAACGATACGTCGCCGGCGGGATTCCTAACTTCCTTTTCACTCTTGTTCTGATGCCACCATGAGGCGCACGATCCTGTTTCTCAGTCTGCTGCTCGCGGCGCCGGCGATTCGCACCGCCGACGCCGGGGATGCGCTGGTGGTCATCGTCCACCCATCGCGCAAAGATATGCCGCGGCGCGCCGAGATCGCGCGCATTTTTCTGCTGCAGCGCCGATTCTGGAGTAGCGGCGAAGCGATCGTCCCAGTCAACCGCGAGTCGGGCTCGGAAGACCGCGAGACCTTTTCGCGACTGGTCATCGGCCGCAGCAGCACGGACCTGGCGGCGTATTGGAACGAGCAGTATTTTCAGGGTGTCTTTCCGCCCCTGACCTTGTCTTCGGACGCCTCCGTCAAACGCTACGTCGCCAGCGAAGCCGGCGCCATCGGCTACATCGATGAAGCCCAGGCCGACGATACGGTGCGCGTCATCCTGAAGCTGCGCTAGCCCGCCCCAGTTCCGTTCGGCGGATTTCTTTCACCGCCGGCCGAATATCCTGTGGTGCTCGCACGTCCGAAGGCAAACCAAGAAGAAGCGGCAGTTACCGACTGCTCCGGGGGCAGAAGGAGACGAATATGAATCCAAGGATTACGATCATCGACGACGACGCGAACGTGCGGATCATCGCTGCGACACTGCTCGAGCTGCGCGACTTCTCGGTGCGGACGTTGTCAGGCAGCCAGATCGACCCAGCTTCTCTCGACGATACCGATCTTGTTCTTCTCGACCTCGAAACCAGCGGGGTCAACGGCCTGCGCACCGTCCAGGAACTACACCGGCAATTCGATCGCCGCGACAGACCCCGACTCATCGTGGCCGTACCCGCGGATGCACCGGACACCGAGCGCTTCGCACACCGTATCCGGCCCGATGCCATCCTGCACAAGCCTTTCGACCCACGGGCTTTGATCCGTACCGTCGAGGAGCTGCTCGGTCGTTGCGACGATCAACCAGCTGCCGACGCCGGTTGAAGTTCCGGAGCGCGCGGCACGGCTCGTCTTGACCCGTTGAGCGGCGACGCCTAGCGCTCGTCCATGGGCACCTTGGTGATCATGGCGCGCTACCCGGAGCTCGGTCGGGTGAAATCGCGGCTTGCCGCCGAGCTCGGAGCGCCCGCGGCCCGCGATCTCTACCGCGCCTTTCTCGACGACCTTGCAGCCCGCTTTGTCGGTGGTCCGATCCCGGTCGTTTGGATGTTTCATCCGCCGGACCGTGATTTCGCTGCGCTCCTGCCGTCCGGCGCCGACTGCCAGCCGCAGCACGGCGCCAATCTCGGCGAGCGCATGCATGAAGCGTTTCGGCGCCTGGCAAATTGCGCACCGCTGATCATGATCGGAACCGACTCACCTCACATCCGTAGCGCTTGGATCGTCGAAGCCGAGCAACGACTCGGCGATCACGATGTCGTTCTCGGCCCATGCGACGACGGCGGCTACTACCTCATCGCCATGAATCATCCGCACGACGTCTTCAGCGGTATCGTCATGGGCACCAGCCACGTTTGCGCGCAGACCATCGAAAAGGCCGCCAGGCAAGGACTGCGGGTACACTTGCTGCCGTCGAGCTTCGACATCGACGCAGGCAAAGACGTTCGCGCCCTGCAGCGTCAGCTCGACAGCGATCCCGATGCACCGCGCCTGCCAGCGACGTTGGCCGTTCTCGCCCGGCTGCGTTGAGCGCAACAATCGAGTCGACAGTCGAGGGCTGCCGCCCGCAACGCCTTGAACTGTCGACTATAGACTCTCGACGAGCTCGCTAGATTTCGACGCTGACCGAGTCTTCGCGCATATCGGGTTCCGGACGCTTCTCGATCGGAATGTAATCGCGCACTTGCTCACCGATATAGACCTGCCGCGGCCGCGTGATCTTCTGCTCGGAATCACGCACCAGCTCGGCCCACTGCGCCATCCAACCGGCAGTCCGCGGGATCGCAAAGAGCACCGGGAACATGGTCAGCGGAAATCCCATCGCCTGGTAGATGATCCCGGAATAGAAATCGACGTTCGGATAGAGCTTGCGGCTGACGAAGTAATCGTCCTGCAGAGCGATACGCTCGAGCTCGAGCGCGATATCGATCAGCGGATTCTTACCGGTGACCCCGAAGACCTCGTCGGCAACCCGTTTGATGATCTTGGCTCGCGGGTCGTAGTTCTTGTAAACGCGGTGGCCGAACCCCATCAGGCGGCCCTCGCCCTTCTTGAACTTGTCGATGTAGGCGGGGACCCTGTCGGCCGAGCCGATCTCCATGAGCATACGGATCACCGCTTCGTTGGCGCCGCCGTGCAGTGGACCGTAAAGCGCCGCTACGGCCGCCGCCACAGCCGAGTATGGATCGACTTGCGAGCTGGCGACGCTGCGCAGAGCGTTGGTCGAACAGTTTTGCTCGTGATCGGCATGCAGGATGAACAACACGTCCAACGCCCGCTCGAGCACAGGGTCCGGCTTGTAAACCAGCTCGGTCATCTTGTGCAGCATCGAAAGGAAGTTGCCCGTGTAGCTCAGGTTGTTGTCGGGGTAGACATACGGCAGCCCGCGACTGTGGCGATAGGCCGCCGCGGCAATCGTCGGCATCTTGCCGATCAGGCGGCGCGTCTGCAGGCGGCGCGACTCGAGATCGAAAATATCCTTGGCATCGGTATAAAACGTCGACAGCGCCCCGATCGTCCCGACCAGAATCCCCATCGGGTGGGCGTCGTAGCGAAAGCCGTCCATGAAGCGCTTGATGTTCTCGTGCACCATCGTGTGCGCGATGATGTTGTTTTGCCATGCCTTCAAATGCTTGCCGTCGGGCAACTCGCCTTTGACAATGAGGTAGGCGGTCTCGAGGTAGGTGCTCTTCTCGGCCAACTCTTCGATCGGATAGCCGCGATAGCGCAGGATTCCGGCATCCCCGTCGATATACGTGATGCGGCTCTTACAAGTCGCGGTGTTGGTCAATGCCGGGTCGTAGCCCACCAAGCCCCCGTCCTCAGGGGACGCTTTGATCTTCTTCAGGTCGGCGGTGCGAATCGTCCCGTTCTCGATGGGAATCTCGTACTGCTTCCCGGTTCGGTTGTCGGTGATCGTCAGACTTTCCTTCGCGCCCATGTCTTCATTACCTCGGGTGCCATTATGCCTTCGTTGGAACTGCGCGCAATGGAGGGCGGCGACATGCCGCGCGCCGGCGGAAGAATCGCTTGAATGGTGCAAATCAGTGCTAGATTCGGATCGCGGAGCGTTGTAGGAGAAGCGCCCAATGCGCATAAGGTGGGTGCTTGGTTCATCATCCCCCCCTCGAGTCGATGGCGTTCAGGCTCTGCCCAACGCTCGGCTTGCCGCCGCCGCGCAAGTAACCGCACACGTCCTGCGCTGGTTCATTGCCGCCTCCGAGCTGCTCCTCGGAACCGTCGTGGGCGCCGCGTTGGTCTACGAGCTCGACACTTCGGCTCTGCAAGCGCGCGTGTTTTCCGATTACGCCGCGCGAGTGACCTTTCGCGTCTCTCCCGGCGCCAGCCACAGCATTGCGTTTCCGCATAGCGGACCGTTCGATCACTACCGTGGCTATTCGGCCCTACCGATCTTTCAGAACCTCCTGGAGCGCCAGGGTTTCCGCGTCGTAGCTCAAGCGCGTGCTTCGAACGAGCTACGGCAGCTCCTGGCTTGGAATGTCGCACCGCCGTACGACGAACCGCCGGCTGCCGGCTTGGTCATCCGCGGACCGGACGGCGCGACGCTCTTCAATGCAGTGCATGAAAACGAAACCTTCCAGAGCTTCGAAGACATTCCAGCGCTGATCGTCGACGCACTGCTGTTCATCGAAAATCGCGAGCTGCTGACGCCGTTGGACCCGCGTACCAATCCGGCCATCGAATGGGACCGCTTGGCGCATGCCGGCCTGCTATTCATCGGCACCAAGCTTGGCGTACCGGTCGACTTACAGGGCGGCAGCACTCTGGCCGTGCAGCTCGAAAAGTACCGCCACTCTCCGGGCGGCCGTACGAGCTCAGGTTTCGACAAGCTACGCCAGCTGTTGGCGGCGAGCTTACGCTCGTATCAGGATGGCGAGGACACCAGCCGCCAGCGCCGGCAGATCATCGTCGACTACTTGAACACCATCCCTCTGGCCGCCGCACCGGGGTACGGAGAAGTCTATGGGCTCGGCGCCGGACTGCGGGCTTGGTTCGGGGTCGATCTGCGCGACATCGTTTCGGCGCTGCGGACCGAAGCGACCGACCCATCCAAGGTTCGCGCCTTCAAACAGGTGCTGACACTGATTGCCGCTGTGCGGGCGCCGACCGACTATCTGTCCCATTCACCGGTCGCACTCGAGCAACGCGTCACCGGCTACACCGACCTTCTCGCACAGGCCGGCAAAATCGATTCGTCGTTCGCCCGAGCACTTCAGCAAACACAGATCGAATTCCTGCCGTACGTACCGCTAACCGCGGCGCAACCGTTCATCGAGCGCAAGGGCCTCTCCGCCGTGCGCACCCACCTCTTGCGAACTTTGCGCATGAACAGTCTGTACGACATGGACCGTCTCGACCTGACCGTCGACAGCACGGTCGACATGGCGCTGCAGCAAGAGATCACACAGCTCTTCCTCGATCTCGCCGACCCGCGCTGTGTCAGCGCCGACGACCTCAAAGGCGAACATCTGCTGCGCACCGGCGACCCGTCGAAGGTCATTTACAGCCTGGTGCTGTTCGAGCGCACGCAAGCGGGCAATCTAGCGCGCGTCCACACCGACAATCTCGACCGGCCCTTCGACATCAATGACGGAATCAAGATGGAGCTCGGCAGCACTGCCAAACTGCGGACGCTGGCGCACTACCTCGAGATCGTCGCCCAGCTCCACCACGAGTGGAGCGGGCGACCGGCCGCTGATCTCACCGAACCTGCCAAGCTGGCACACGATCCGATCACCAAGTGGGCCATCGAAACCATTCAAAGCCAACCGCAGATCGAGCTGTCGTCGCTGCTGGCACAATCGCTCGAACGCAAGTACTCGGCGAATCCCGGCGAATCCTTCTTCACGGGGTCGGGCGTTCACACCTTCGGAAACTTTGATCGCAACGACAACGGGCGAATTCTCACCCTGCGCGAAGCCTTGCGAAAGTCGACCAACCTGGTGTTCGTGCGTCTCATGCGCGATCTGGTACGCTTCCATCAAGCTCGCCTGCCGTACGAAGCCGGCACGATTCTCGACGACCCCGACAACCCCGTGCGCCAAACCATGCTCGCCGAGATCGCCGACAACGAAGCGCATCGATTCCTCTGGCACACCTACCGACGCTACGCCGATCTCAAGCCCGAGCGCATCGCCGATCGCATGCTCGGCGGCCGCGTTACGTCGCCGCGTCATCTGGCAATCCTCTTTTTCGCCTGGAAGATCGGCACGAGCGAAGAAGAACTGGGCCGCTGGCTGCGGCTCAAAACCGTTGCGCTGTCGCCGCAAGAAGTACACCGCCTCTACAAGGCGTACTCAAACCCGCGCTTGACGATCGCCGACTACGGATACCTTCTGGGGCGCAATTCCCTCGAGGTCTGGACAACCGGCCAACTCGTGCGCCAGTCGAATCTCACTTGGGATCAGCTCTACGCCCGCAGCACCGAAGCACGGCGCACGGCATCGGCGTGGCTGTTCAAGACCCGCAATCGACATGCGCAAGACACGCGCCTGCGTATCCGAGTCGAGCAAGACGCGTTCGCACGCATGACTCCCTACTGGCAACACCTCGGGTTTCCATTTGAACACCTCATTCCCTCTCTCGCGACGGCACTCGGCAACTCTTCGGATCGACCCATCGCACTGGCTGATTTGATGGGGATCATCGTCAACGACGGCATGCGCCTGCCGCTGCAGCGCATCCATCGTTTGCACTTCGCCAGCCGCACGCCCTACGAAACGGTGATGGTACCGACACACGATACGGGCCAGCGGGTGATGGAGCCCGAGGTCGCGCAAACGCTGCGATCGGCGATCTCCGAAGTCGTCGATGCGGGTACGGCGCGGCGCGTCAAAGGCGCTTTTCAGTCGCACGGCAAGACACTGATCGTCGGTGGCAAGACCGGTTCGGGCGACAATCGCTTCGAGACCTTTTCGCGCTCGGGAGGCGTGATCTCCTCGCGCGCCGTCAGTCGCACGGCGACTTTCGTCTTCTACATCGGCGACCGATATTTCGGCGTGATCACCGCACATGTCCCAGGCAAAGACGCGGCGCAATACGAATTCACATCCGCCCTGCCCTTGAGCGTCCTCAAGCTCGCCGCGCCAGCGATCAACGCCAAGATGTAGCGCCCGACCCGAGCGCAGATCAGGCGATGTCGAACAACAGAACTTCACCACCTTTGGTGGAGGCGATATCGACCCTCGGCTCGTTGCTCAGCGCCGCTCCGTCACCCTCGACGAAAGCTTCGCCGTTGATGGTCGCCGCACCGCGCGCGACTTGGACCCAGGCGTGTCGGCCTGCCGGCAAGGCGTGAGCCACACTCTCGCCAGCCGCCAAGCGCGCCGCATAGAGCAGGCAATCCTGATGAATCGCAATCGCGCCGTCGCGGCCGTCGGGAGCCACGATGCAGCGCAACCGGCGGCGCAATTCCTCGGCCGGTATCGTCTTCTGCTCGTAGCTCGGTGGCAGCCCCAACTGCGCCGGCAGAATCCAGATCTGTAGGAAATGGACCACCTCGGCCTTCGAATGATTGAACTCGCTGTGCTGAATACCCGTCCCCGCGCTCATGCGCTGCGCATCGCCAGGACGAATGATCGAACCGTTGCCGAGGCTGTCCTTGTGCTCCAAGGCCCCCTCCAGGACATACGTGACGATCTCCATGTCGCGATGCCCGTGCATCGCAAAGCCGCCGCCCGCCGCAACCCGATCGTCATTGATCACGCGCAGCTTGTGAAACCCCATGTTCTGCGGGTCATAGTAGTCGCCAAACGAAAACGTGTGCTTGCTGTCGAGCCAAGCCAGATGGGTCGCACCACGTTCTTCACTGCGCCGTCGACTGATCATCGAATCACCTCCGAAGATTCTGCGAATGCAACCCGAAGCGAACGCCGATTGGACAGCCGCCTACGCGTCGTCGGCAAGATCATGAAAGCGAGCATAGTCGATCGTCCGGCGTCCGTCGCCGTCGACCGATAGGATGTCGACGAAGCGTTTGCCCCAGTGAATGTCCTGCGACTCGTAGGCATGCCGCGCGTGGACGGTTTGCCCCAGCACTTCGTCGAGACCGGTCACGGAAACGATCACCGCCGCCTCGTCGGCAGCAAGCGAGTCGGCGGTTTGACCGAACAGCGGGCTGTCTTCGCGAATCGGGTGCACCACGGTCCAACTCAACGCGAACATTATGTTCTGGTCGCGCAGCAGGGGAAGATCATAGAACCGGCGCACCGCTTCCCCCTCGGCCGTCACTTCATCGCGGCTGAAGACCACGTGGGCCCGAGCTTCCACCATGCCGGTGCCGCGGGCGTTGGCCATGCGGAAGACCAACGACGGCACACCGTCACGCATCGAGATCAGCGTCGGCTTGCTGAACAATACGCGCGCCGTCGGCCTCGAGAATTTCGCAAAGGTCAGCCCCGTCACCACGGCCAGCATGATGAACCCACACAACACTTCCGCGGTCACCACCAGATGCGCCGGCAAAGAACGCGGCGCCATCACGCCGTAACCGATCGTTGCGATGGTCTGCACACTGAAAAAGAAGACGTCGCCGAACGACCCCGGCCGCGCGTTGGCAATACCGTCGCCGAGCAGCAGATAGATGGTGGCAAAGACGCAGTTGATGGTGAGGAAGACTGACACCAAGAGGCTGAAGAGGACCACCCAACTCGATCGCAGAAGCCAATGATAGAGATCGTGCCGGCGGGCAGCGGGCAAGCCGGTACGAATGTACGTCAGGTTCGCATCGGTAGTGAAGATCGGCCGCGACGCAGGCCGAACGGATGTGGGCGACGTATGGTGCACCTGGCCGCTCATCGATTGCAGCACAGGAGCAGACTCGTTCGGTTCATCGCCGTGAACCTCCGCTTGTGCATCGTGCGTTCCCCCTTCGTCGGCCCATGTCGTTCTCTCCGCGGTTCCTCCTACTAGAGGAATGCACGGGGTGAAACAGCCTTCCTTCACTTCCCTCGCAGGCACACCTTGTCGTAGACTCTCGGCATGAACATACGCGACAAAGTTGCCGTCGTCACCGGCGGCGCAAACGGAATTGGTGCGGCCATGGTTCGACGCTTTGCCCAGGAAGGGGCGCGCGCTGTGGTGGCAGTGGATCGCGATCTGGCCAACGCACAAAAGGTCGCCCACACGGCTGGGGGCACCGCGCTTCAGGCCAACGTCGCCAGCGAAGACGAAGTCGCCGGTGTTGTGCGCGAAGTCGAGAAGCGCTTCGGCACGATCGATCTGTGGTGTTCCAACGCCGGCATTCTGACGATCGGTGGCGTCGAAACACCCAACGCGCAGTGGCAACAAATCTGGGAAGTCAATGTCATGGCGCACGTCTACGCCGCACGCGCTTTGTTGCCGGGGATGATCGCCCGTGGCGGCGGCTATCTCTTGCACACCGCCTCCGCCGCCGGACTGTTGAGCCAGATCGGTTCGGCGACCTACGCGGTCACCAAGCATGCGGCGGTAGCCTTTGCCGAGTGGTTGTCCATCACGCACGGCGATCAGGGGATCAAGGTGTCGGTGCTGTGCCCGCAGGCCGTACGCACCAACATGATTCTCGGTACCGAAGAAGGCGGTGTCGCCGGCGTCGACGGCGTGCTCGAACCCGACCAGGTGGCACAAACCGTCGTCGAAGGCCTGGCCGACGAACGCTTCCTGATTCTGCCGCACCCGCAGGTCGCCGAATACTTGCGTCGCAAGACCGCCGACTACGATCGTTGGCTCGGAGGCATGCGCCGACTGCAGCGCCGCTTCGTAGCGCAATCGTAGCGGCACGCCAGATACGCCCGCGACTGGGGTGGCCTCCTCGTCCGGTCGCGCGTTCCATGACCACTTCCTGAGCACACCTCGCCCAAAGAGTAAGCAGGCAGCACGGGTGACATGCCGCGTGTATACCGGCCCTACTCCATCGTTACTGGCACCGCCGTTGCTCTCCTGTCCTGGTGAGGTGTGGTGATGGACACTTGGTATGAACGGTTGTCAGGACTGGATCAGGCCTTCTTGCACTTTGAGACGCAGAACACCTACATGCACGTCGCTCTGACGGCGATCTTCGAACCCGGAACACTGGCCCGCGCCCGCGGCGGCCTCGACATCAGGCGGATCCGACGACATATCGCATCGCGTCTGCGCTTGATCCCGCGCTACCGCCAGCGCCTGGCCTACATTCCGGTCACCAACGATCCGGTGTGGATCGACGATGCGGATTTCGACCTCGAATATCACGTACGCCACACGCGTTTGCCCAGCCCGGGCACGGACCGCCAGCTGCAGACTCTGTGCGCCCGACTGCTCGAACAGCCGCTCGATCGCGGCCGCCCGCTTTGGGAGCTGTGGCTGATCGAAGGACTACCGGGCAACCGTTTCGCCATGCTGGCGAAGGTGCATCATTGCATGGTCGACGGCATTGCCGGCGTCGACATCCTGGCCGCGCTCCTCGGAATGCAAGCGCAGAGCGAAAGCGACAAGGTCGAGCGCTGGACGCCGCGACCTACCCCCGACACCGGAGGCATGCTGCGCGACGACGTCGGCCGTCGCGCGCGTACGGCGTGGAGCCTTCTCCAACGAGCACCGCGCTTGTGGCGCGGTGAGCTCCCGACGCCCACCGATCTCGGAAGTCGGATCTCGGCTGTCTGGGACCTCGTTCGCACCGGTCTCCCCGGATCGGCAGAAACCTCCCTGAACCAACCCATCAGCCCGCATCGTCGTGTCGATTGGCTGAGCTTCGAGCTGGCCGAGCTCAAGGCGATCAAGGCGCGCTTGGGTGGTGCGCTCAATGACGTCGTGCTGACGACCATGGCCGGCGCCTTGCGCCGCTTCTTCTTACGACGCGACGAGGCCGTCGGCGGAGAATTTCGCGTTCTCGTCCCGGTCAGCGTCCGCAACCAGGATGAGCGCGGCCAGGCAGGGAACCGCGTTTCGATGTGGCTCACGCCGCTACCGCTCGACGAGCCCAACCCGTTGCGCCGCTACGAGCGAATTCGTGAAACGACGGAGCGCTACAAGAACGATCACTCGGCTTTGGGCGGAGAAGTTTTGACGCAAACGGCGGATTGGACGACGTCGCTGGTCGTCGGGTTGGCGACTCGTCTACTGACACGCTCGCGTGTCTTCAATCTGATCGTCACCAATGTCCCGGGGCCGCCCATACCTCTCTACTTGCTCGACGCGCCGATGGTTGCTGCGTATCCGCACGTTCCGCTCTTCGAAAACCAGGGTCTCGGCATCGCGCTCTTCAGTTATGTCGATCACTTCACCTTCGGCTTCGTCGGCGACTGGGACCTGGTTGCCGATATCCACCAGCTCGCTGCCGACGTGCAAGCGGCCTTCTCCGAGTTACGTGCGGCGGCCGGCCTCATCGCCCCGGCCACGACACCGTCGACACCCAAGCACCCACAGCGTCAGAGACTCACGCTAAGGCGGCCTGTCCCGGGGCATGATTTGGCAGTGGCCGCTCAGTAGAAGGGGTTGCCGAGGAGCTCCGATGAATGCGGCGGCGCCCCGCCGGAAGTCATGACGACTCGCAAGCTGGCACGTCAGCCGGGAGCTGCGCCGCTATCGGCGCCAACCTCGTAAAGGCTGGGGGCCTCGGCCTGATAGCGGTCGTAACGATCCAAAATGCGGTTCACATAGCCGATCGTCGCGCGGCCCTGCGCAAAACCGTTCGGCAGGTCCTTGTTGATCGCCGGTTGCTCGAGCAGCGGGAGGACGCGCGCTATCCCGTCCTCCCAGCGATTTGGATCGAGGCCGAATCGTCGCGCCAACTGCTGAGCGTCGTGGATGTGCCCGGGGCCGATGTTGTACGCAGCCAACACGAGACAAAGGCGATCGTCGCCCGCTGCGTCGGCGAACATCTTGTCGAGCTGATGCAGATACAGAACGCCGGTGCGGATATTGTCGTCAGGATCTTTCGAGCTGGCTTCGCCGACCGCTTCGGCGGCGATCGGACGAACCTGCATCAGACCCACCGCGCCGCGATCGCTTTCGCTGTCGGGGTCAAACTTCGATTCCTCGAAGATCACCGCCGCCACCAGACGCCAATCGAAGCCCTGAGCGCTGGCGTGGCGGACGATCAGGTCGTCGAAGGGTGAGAACGACTCTTTGCGCGGGCCACGACGGTGCATACGGACCTGTTCCGCGAACGTAGGAATTGCAATCTCGGCATTGTCGACACGAATGAACCAACCGTCGACACCCAGACGCCAGATCGCCTTCGGGGCTGCGCCGGAAACGTCCGTGGCCGCGCTGATCGGCTCCGGCTGTTTCTCCGCCGCAGACGTTTCGGGATACGGGCGCACCAGCGTCGCAATCGCCGCAACCGAAAACATCACGACGACGAATCGCACGGCCAGGCTGGAGAGCGACGTCGATCCGAGCACAGCCGTTACTGTGCCGCAGTGAGCCAAGTGCCGCAAGTAGCAAGGCGGTTTGAACCGCCGGGCGTCAGGGCCAACCGCCCGCCAATCGAGCAGGCGTCATATCACTCCGGATCGTGAAACGCCGCGGCGCGCTTCGTCATTTTTGCTTGCACCGCTTCGAGCTGGTTCGGCGAACCGATCAACGAGCGCTGCAGCGACTCTTCCATCCGCAGACCCTCCTCGACCGTCGACAATCCCGATTCATTGAGCAAACGCTTGCCGGCACGGATCGCATCGGGCGACTTGCCGGCGATCTCGCGAGCCAAGGCCATGGCATCGGCGTGCGGATCATCGCTGACGTGCGTCGCCAACCCGAGTTGCACGGCGTCTGCCCCCGAAACGATACGACCGGTGAAGGTCAACTCCTTGACGACATCGAGTCGCAACAAGCGGCGTAAGGTCTGCGTGCCGCTCATGTCAGGAATCAATCCCCACTTGATTTCCATCACCGAGAGCTGAGCGTCGGGACGCACGAAGCGAATATCGGCGCCGAGGGCGATCTGCAATCCGCCGCCGAACGCAACCCCATGTATGGCAGCGATCACCGGTGCCGGCACCTCCTGCCACACGAAGGCCGCCTGCTGCGCGAAGTTGCCGCGGCCGAAGTCGGCACGATCCATCAATTGACGGGTTGGCCGGTCGGAACCCGCCATCGCCATGAAGCTGGCGAAGTCCAACCCGGCGCAAAAGCCCCGCCCCTCACCCGACAGTACGACGGAGCGTACGCGTTTGTCGCGCGCCAAGGCTTTGCCCGTGTCGATCAGAGCTTCGAACATCGCCTGGTCGAGCGCGTTGAGTTTTCCCGGCCGGCTCAGCCGCACGTCGGCAACGCCACCCTCGATGGTCACTTTGACTCGTTGCGATTCCATTGTCGCCCCTTTCGTCGGAAAGCTCGCGCACCATACCCGAGGGCGCGTGAAGGGCAAGCGGCAGCGACGGGGAAAGACGACGCGCGTGCCGTCGCCAAGCTCATTCCGACGACCACGTAAACGTCAGCCGTTGCTGTTTGCCGGTCGTCACCGTAGCCGAGCGCTTCACCTCCTTGCCGTTCAGGCTGCAAACCACCGTGTAGGAACCAGGCGGAAGCTTGGCGTAGAACAGGGGACCGTCGGAAGCCGCCTCGACCAACGTGCTGCCTTTCGCATCGCGAATCTGCACCTGCGTGTCGCTGATGAAATGGCCGTCGCTCAACGCCATCGTCAGCTTCAAATTGAACTGCGCAGCCAGTGCTTCGATTTCGTGGCGCTCATCGGTCCCCACCCCGCCGCTGACGTACGCTACGCCGTCGTGCTCATGAACCTTCAACTCTGCCACCGCAGCCGAGGACAGTGGTGCCAGCAGCGCCGCGCAAACCAGCGTCACCCATGAAAACGTATCTTTTGTTTTCGTCATGAGAAATGGTTCCTCCTGGCGAATGGTATTCTCCCGTTCGACAGAACGAGCAACTCACAAAATCGCGGCGCGCCGCCGCGCCGCATGCTGCACTACCGATCCACCTTGACGAACAAACGTTCGTTGGGCTAGCCAGTGGGCCCTATGACTACGACGCAGCGTCCCCGGGTACCAATCAAGCCCGGCTATTTCACCATTCCCGACGACCCACAGCAGCCGCCGAAGCTTCTCGGCACGAAATGCAACGATTTCAGCGAGCACTACTTCCCGCGCCGCGCCATTTGCGCGCGCCCGGAGTGCCTTTCCGAAAACACCGCCGATGTCGAGCTCGGACCGCGCGGCACGCTCTACAGCTACACCTTCGTGCATCTGCCGCTGTTCGGCTCGAGCAACATGGAGCACGCCGAGGGTTACGGCGTCGGCCAGGTCGACTTGCCTGAGGGTCCGCGCGTTCAACTGCCGCTGGCCGGCAAGCAAGGCGAGTTCAAGATCGGGCAAACGCTGGAAGCCGAGCTGAACACATTGCGCGAAGACGGCGCCAGCGACATCGTCATCGTGCGCTTCCGGCCGCTGGAGGGTTGAGATGAAGGATGTCGCCGTCCTAGGCGTAGGGATGTATCGCTTCGGGATGTATTACGACATCTCGAACGCGGAAATGGCGCGTCAGGCCGGAATGGCAGCGCTGCGCGATGCGGGACTGTCCTTCCGCGACGTGCAGGCCGCCTACGTCGGTCACATTTTCGCGCCGGTCATGGCCGGGGTGCGTGTGATGAAGGAATTCGGGCTGACCGGCATCCCGGTACAGCACGTGGAGAACGCCTCGGCAACCGGCTCGGCGGCTTTCCGCGAAGCTTGTTTGCAGGTCGCCAACGGAACGTACGACATCGTCATGGTGCTCGGCTTCGACAAAATGACCACGATGATCCAGCAGTCGACCCAGGGGACGTCGCCGGAAAACATGGAAGACGCGATCCTGCCGGCCGCTTTTTTCGCCCTCTGGGCAACGCGCCGCATGCACGAACGCGGCATGAAAGTGGAGCATCTGGCAAAGATCTCCGCCAAGAACTGGAACAACGGCGCGCTCAACCCGATGTCGCAGCGCCAATCCGCCGAGCCGACGAGCGTCGAACGCGTGCTCAAATCGCGCCCCGTGGCCTGGCCGCTGACGACGATGATGTCGTGCCCGATGGGCGACGGCGCCGCCTGTGCCATCGTCGGCCGCGCCGACCTCGCCAAGAAGCTGCACCCCGAACGCCCGCTCGTGCGCGTGACGGCATCCGATCTGCAGAGCGAAAAATACTCGCGCGGCCATCTGTTCATGGGCCCGGTCGTCGGTCCGGCGCAGATGACCATCGACACGTCCGCCAACGTCTACAACGAAGCCGGTGTCGGTCCGGAAGACCTCGACCTGGTTCAGGTTCACGATGCCTTCGCCATCGAAGAGCTCGAGTACTACGAGCTCCTCGGGTTGTGTAAGCGTGGCGAAGGCGAGGCGTGCGTCGAACGCGGTGATTTCGAGCTCGGCGGCCGCGTCGCGGTGTCGACCGACGGCGGCTTGATCGCCCGCGGCCATCCCGGCGGCCCGACCGGCTTGGCACAAATCTGGGAAACCACCCTGCAGTTGCGCGGCGAGGCCGGCAAACGACAGGTCAAGGACGCGCGCATCGGCCTGTGCCACATGATGGGCGGGGGCAGCGTCTGCGTGATTCACATTCTGCAAAAGGGATAGAACGCTAGGTTCGAAATTGGACCTATGACGCTCTCCAAACGCAGCGACCTGGTGCAGGCCCAGCGCCGGAATCCTCGATCCGCTCGTCGACCGGGTGCAGTGCGCGCCGGGATGACCGGCAGCGGTGATACCCTGCTCGTCCTCACCTGGACCGCGAGTGAGCTGGCGCAAGAGCGTGCGGCCGGTGTTCGTCTGCTGAACGCGGCGGGCCTGAGCGCCGGAATGCGCGTCGCCAATACACTGGCCGGAGCTCTGGCGACACCCGGTTCCCTCCAACTCGGCGACGTGGTGGACGAGCTGGGTGGGCTCGACGTTCCGCTTGGGACCATCGATACCGACGCCGCGGCCAAACAAGCTTGGGAGCTCGTCGACCGCGTCGAAGCAAATGTCCTGGTCCTTGATCCGTGCAGCGCCGCACGTTTCCTGAGCGCCGCACCGCCGACACCACGTCCCTGGTGGTCGGGGATCATCTGGTCGAGCACCGACTTCGTACCCGCACCTCCTCCGGCGCTGTCCGACACGTGCAGGTTCGGCGGCTGGCAACGGCGCTGGCTGGCGGTTCCCGAGGTCACGAGCTTTGCCGCGATCACCTGTGAGCGTGACGTCTTTCATCCCGACATGACGCTGCGCGTTGCGGTCGTGGACGTCGACCGGGCATCCGCTGTAGCGCCCGGCGAGACCGGCTACCTGGCGCTCAGCCTCTCCGATCAGCAGCCGTTGTATGCGAGCTGTTTGCAGACCCGTCTTCTGACTCAGCCATGCCTGTGTGCAAGGCCGGGTATCGCATTTGAGGTTGCGCCGTGAGCAGCAACCCGCACGTCGAAAGGCTGCAGATCGCCTTCGCAGCTTTCCGCGCCGGCAACAGGAGGTCCGCGAAGGATTTCGCCGCGGGGCATCGTTTGCCAACCTGTAAGCGTCGATGATGGGTGCGCCGATCTATCAACGTATGGGCTTCGTGATGATGACCGAGTATCCGGTGCTGATCGCGAGGTAGGACCTCGACGCGGCCCCTGATCGAGCTGGGACAAACACATGGATCTTCGACTTACGGAAGAACAAGAACGGTTTCGCCAAACGGTGCAGACGTGGCTGAGCGCCAACCTCCCTGCGGGTTGGGGAACGCCGGCCTACAAACCGCCGACAACCCCCGCCGAGCAGGTGGCATTCGCGCGGACCTGGCAACGGCAGCTGTATGACGGCGGCTGGGCGGGCATTACCTGGCCAAAGGAGTTCGGTGGTCGCGGCCTGAGCACCGTCGAGCAGTTGATCTACAACGAGGAGTACGCGCGCTTCGCGGCACCCGACATCCTGGCGCTGAAGATCGGCCTCAGCCTCGTCGGTCCGATGTTGATCGCTTGCGGCAACGCCGAGCAGAAAGCGCGCTTCCTGACACCCATCCTGAATGGCCAGGAAATCTGGTGTCAGGGATTTTCCGAACCCAATGCCGGATCGGATCTAGCGTCGGTGAAGACCAAGGCCGAATTGCTCGGCGACGAATTCATCGTCACCGGTCAGAAGATTTGGACCAGCGTCGCCAAGCACGCCGACTGGTGCATGTTGGTGACGCGCACCAGTTTCGAGGGGCCCAAGCATAAGGGTCTGACCTTCCTCCTCGTCGATCTCAAGAGCCCGGGGATCACCATCCGGCCGCTACGTGAGATGACCGGCGAAGAATGGTTCAACGAGGTCTTCTTCGACGAGTTGCGCGTGCCGCGCGCCAACGTCGTGGGCGAAATCAACGGCGGCTGGCACGTCGTCATGGCCACCCTCGGTCACGAGCGCGCCGGCACGACTCCGCACGTCCGGCTGCAGGCCGAGTCGAATCGCCTGGCGCGGCTGGCGCTGAAGACGCCGCGTAACGGAGCGCGCGCCGCCGACGATCCGGTCGTCCGCCAGAAGGTCGCGCAAGCCGCGATCGAGTCGGCCATCCTGCGCTACACCGCGTATCGCAACGTCACCATGGTATCGCGCACCGGAGTCCCGGGTTCGGAGGGCTCGATCCTGAAGATCTTCTGGAGCGAGCTCGAGCAGCGGCTCAAGGACACGGCGATCGAGATCCTCGGCAACTGGGGCCTCATTCCGGCCAACGAAATGCACGCCGTCGACGGCGGGTTCTGGGCCTATGAGCTGTTGTGGTCGCGCTCGTCGACGATCTACGCCGGGACATCCGAAGTCCAACGCAACATCATCGCCCAACGCGTCCTCGGTCTGCCCCGCTAAGCCGAACCGCTCCGCACCGTCTTGGCATTGCAGCGCCACAGCCAGTAAGGTTGCCGGGGGCCGAACCGTTTACGCATTTGCGCCGAGTGCGGCGGGCCGTTGCAAGTGCGCTGGCGCTACCCGTTCCGAAATCTCAGCCGGGCAATCTCTCGGCGTCCAGCTCACCGGTGGTGCTGAGCCGGTCCGGCTGCTGCCTCGACAAGATCCACAATGCCGCCGGCAGGGCGCTGAAGTCGGCCACCATCGACAGCAGGAACGCCACCGCCGACAGAACTCCGAATTGCCGAACCGCGGGAAGGTCGGCCAGAGCGAAGGCCAGAAAGCCGCCGGCGTTGATGATCGTCGCGAAGAAGATGGCTCGTCCGGCGATCAGCAGCGTGTGACGCAGGGAAACCTCGATGCTCGATCCGTCGCGGCGCTTTTCGAGAAAATGATAGAAGAAGTGGATTTGATCGTTTTCCGAGGTTCCGAGGACCGTCGACGCAATCAAAATCGTGGCGATGTTCAACGACCAACCGATGGCGCGCATGATGGCGAACATCACCAGGATGGCAAACAGCGACGGGATCATCGCCATCAACCGCGCCGTGCCGTTGCGGAACACCAGCAAAAACGTGCTGAAGATGAGCACCACGGTGAGCGCGAAGCTCTCGACCAGAGTCGGCACCAACGACTGCGCCATCTTGGCGTGCAATGGCGCCAGGCCGACGGTTTGCAACTGGAATGCCGATAGTACCGGGAATGCCTTGACGGAAGCCGTCCATTGTTCGCGGACCGTTTTCTCCAGCTTGGCAAATTCCTGATGATCGATGGCGCGGGTGATCACCGTGAGTTGGGTTTGCGCAAGCTCGTGCGGCTGAACGAAGCGCCGCAACATCGGCGTGGTAGGAACCAGACCCTCCAAATCCGCCGCAACCTGCTCCACCGCAGACGGATCGTTCGGCCACTGATCGCCCTGGCCCCCGAGGTAGCGAATCATCCGCAGAATATTGGTGACACCGATGGCAGCGCCAACTCCCGGCGCGCGTTCGAGACGTTGCTGGAAGTCATTCAATCCCGAAAGAACGTCCGGCTCCGAAACGCTCCCCAAGGAGCCCTTCAGCCATACCTGCGTAATCGACATGCCGGGAATGATCGGCGTAAAGCGTTGGATGTCAGCGTACAGCTTTGAGTCGCGGCGCATGAACTCGACCGGATCGGTGAGCACGCGCACCGGCGCAGCCAAGCCGGGAAAACCGAAAATCGAAATCGCACCCACGGCAGCAAACCCCAGCGCCGCGAACACCAAAGAAGAGCGCCAGCGAAACGTGACGCGCGGCAACCACTCGGCAAAGGAAGAAAACCAGGCAGCGGCGTTTGCGCGTTGTGCCTGCGTCGGCGTCCGCAAGACCAGCTGCAAGGCCGGGAACAGGGAAAATACGGTGATCCAAGTGAGTCCCAGGCTCACCGCTA
The DNA here is from genome assembly GCA_016200585.1 of Deltaproteobacteria bacterium. Taxonomy (GTDB): domain Bacteria; phylum Desulfobacterota; class Binatia; order HRBIN30; family HRBIN30; genus JACQEN01. The sequence goes on along the minus strand of JACQEN010000103.1, from coordinate 2,459 downwards.
CCCACAGACCCATATCGCGCACCGGCCGAATCGACGAAACCATCAGGGCGGCAAAACCCACGGCTGTTGCGAAGATCGATGCCGTGCAGGCGACGAACTTGTTGACGTAGGCGAAGACCTGATGCTGCCGCACGTCGCGACCAACGGGGCAATCGACGAAGCGCGAATGCAAGTAGACCAGGGTCGCCGTCGTAGTGACCAGAATCGTCATCGGCACCATCGGCGAGACGATGGTGAACATTCCGCCGGCCATGCCGATGTAGCCAACCGAAAGAGCCAGGCAGACACCCAGAGTGATCAGGAACGCCAAGAGAGTGCGCCACGAGCGGTAGAGGCCGATATTCAGCGCCACCACGAACAACACAAACGGCACGAAGTACAAGGGCGCGCGCCGCTGCGACGCATCGAGGTAGGCGTCGACGTAGGGCAACCCCAAAGTGTGGATGCCGAGAACCGGCCCTTCCGGCTTTCCGAGCACGGCGTCGATCTTCGCAAGTGTCTCTTCGCGTGCTTGCGGGCCTTGCACGTCGAGGACCAGCGCGATGGCCAGGAAGTGATCGAGAACCAGCCCTTGTTTGCGCAGCAGATCGGTCCCCGTAGCAAAGGCGCGGAAGGCCGCGACCTGATCGGGAGTCGCCTCAAAACCGGCTTTGGCGCGGCGGTAGATCGACAGCGCCGACTCGGCTTCGACATGCGGAATCTGTTGCAAGCCCCGTTCGATGCGATCGAAGCGTTCGACGACCGGCAACGAGAACGGATCGTCGGCTTCGATCATGATGACGGAAAACTCGCCGCCGCCGAACGTCTGCTGGAAGGCACGTGTGGCCAAGTAATCCGGGTCGGTCGGAACGATCAGGCGATCGAGCGAGTTGTCTTGACCAACTTTGAGGGCAAAATAGGCCGCAACCGGCAACACGGCGAGGTACAGGCACAGTACCCAGGCCCGCTTCTCGAACAACACGGAAAACAATCGCCCCAGACGACTGTCGAGAGCCGGCCTCAAGTCACCGGACGTCCCCGACGTTTTGTCCTCAACTCCGCCGTCCATCGGTCCCGCCGACCTAGCACGTTATCTTGTGCGATTCCGCCCACCGCGAAAACTTTGTGGCTCTGCCCCCCCCATCAGCCTTACGACCAATCGATCACTTACTCACCAACCAAAAGGGGACGGGACCTCGGCGGTGCCGCTATATCGACGAAACATCTGTTTTAGGCGCGCCGATGTCACCCTGAATGACGGCCTGAAATCGAAATCGGAGGCTGGATGGATGAGGGCCCCGCCTTCATCCACCTGGCACACGACTTGTTTACACCAGGATGGGAGGTGTCGTGTCTTGGTCGAGAAGGTGATCAGCCAACAATGCGAAGCAGAGCGTGCCCACAGCGATCGAGCGCGGCGCGGCGCCGACCAAGCCGCCAGCGTGGAGCCTGAGCGCTTCACCCTCGATCTCCCAAAGATACTCGCTCGCTTCGACGGCGATGTCGATTTCTTCCGGGAAATCGCTCAGCTGTTCATCGACGACTGCCCGAAGCGGTTGGCCGCCCTGCACGCCGCAATCGCCGCCGGAGACAGCCTCGCCATTCAAAACGTCGCGCACTCCCTGAAGGGATCGGTATCCAGTTTCGACGCCGAAGCGGCGCACGCCAGCACCCAACGTGTAGAGACGCTGGCGCGCAGCGGCGACCTGCCAGCAGCAGCGGCAGCGGCCGCAGCGTTGGAGATCCAGATTGATCGTCTGATCCGTGAGCTCAATCACACTTTCCGGGATATCGAAGCAACCGAAGACGTCGATCCCGTCCGCAGCACCGGCTGAGCCGCCCGCTGCTGTTGCACGCGGCTGACACAGCCGTCGAAACGACCGGCGTGCGCCGCCTCGGCCACTCGTGGTACTAGCCGCACGGGAGATGATCATGATGCGGCTCTACGATTACCTGATCTCGGGAAACGGCTACAAAGTCCGCCTGCTGTTCACCCAGCTCGGCATTCCCTTCGAGCGCGTCGAGCTCGACATCTTGAAGGGCGAGACGCGAACGCCGGAATTTCTGCGCAAGAACCCGAACGGGCGCATTCCGCTGCTCGAGATTGAGCCGGGCGTCTACCTGGCCGAATCCGATGCAATCCTCTTCTATCTCGCCGAAGGAACAAACTTCCTTCCAGCCGATCGCCTGCAGCGCGCCCAGGTTCTGCAATGGATGTTCTTCGAGCAGTACAGCCACGAGCCCAACATCGCCACAGTTCGCTTCTGGATGCACAGCGGGATGACACCCGAGCGCCAGTCCCCGTTACCGGCAAAACGCAAGCTCGGGTACGCCGCCCTCGACGTCATGGAAGACCATCTGCGCAGCCACGCCTTTTTCGTCAGCGGCGACTACTCGATCGCCGACATCGCGCTCTTTGCCTACACCCACGTCGCCGACGAAGGCGGCTTCGACCTGGAGCGCTACCCGGCAATCCGTGT
>JACQEN010000034.1 GCA_016200585.1 Deltaproteobacteria bacterium | reverse complement strand
GTCTCGCCAAGGAATGTGCTCCGTCCGGTATCAGTGTGAACTGCATCGCGCCGGGTTTGATCTCCACCGACATGGGCGATCGGCTGATCAAGTTCTACGGCGACCTGGTGCTCAACAGCATTCCGCTGGGTCGTCCAGGCCAGCCTGAGGACATCGGCAAAGCGGCCATCTATCTCGCCAGCGACGACGCCAGTTTCGTAACCGGCAAGGTCCTGCGCGTCGATGGCGGCGCCTGGATGTAACGGCAAGTTCCCGGTTTCTGGTTCACGGTTTCCGGCTTAGGGACTACCCCTCAGCCACATCCACCCATCACCTCACGCCTCAAGAGCGGTGAGATCGACGTGCTGGCGCGGCACGCCCTCAGCTCGCCAGTCCCAAGAGTCGGGCAGCATTCCGCCACAGCCACTTCTCCATCACTTCGGGCTTGATCGGCAGGGCACGAAACTCGGCTAGGAGCTCGGCGGGTGGGCGGCCGATGAGAAAGGCGCCGCTGCCGTAGAGGACCTTGTCCTGAATCGTCGTCTGGCCATAGCGCAGCAACGGTTCCCAACCGGCACCGGGAGCGGTGAAGTACTTCGGCCGATGTGCCGCCAGCTCGAGGTAGACGTTCGGATGCTTCCAGGCCAACAGGCATGCTTCCAGCACCCAGGGATAGCCGGCGTGGCTGAGGATCAGCTTGAGGTCGGGAAAGTCGCAGGCAACGACGTCGAAGTGGCGCGGATGCCCGAGGTCACTGGGTCGGCAGGTCGTCCAGTTTGCCGACGCGTGGATGCTCACCGGCACGCCGAGCTCGACGCATTTCTCGTAGAACGGGTAGTAGCGCCGGTCGTCCGCCGGCAGTCCGGTCATGAACGGCCGCAAGCTCAAGCCGCGGAAATAGTGATCGCGTACCCAGCGCTCGACATCCCGCACGGCCTCGGCGCCGCGCATGATGTCGGCCCCGGCAAAGGCAAGGAACCGGTCCGGATGCCGGCCGGCGATGGCCGCTACCGATTCGTTGGTGACAAACGTCGTGCCGCCGGTCGAGGCCTCGTCGAATCCGGTGATCAAGGCGCGCGTGATCCCCGCTGCATCCAGGCTGGCGAGGATCAACTCGTCGTCGGCGACGATGCGGTCGCACAACGAACGAAACAGCTCGACACTCGGCTCCTGCTTCCAGAAGACGCGCAGGTAGCCGAGCTGTGGCAACGGGAAATGATCTCGCGCGTGCGCCATGATCTCGCGCGACGGAACGAACGGCGCCCACATGTCGATGGCGGGGATCAATGAGGGTGCAGTCATGCACTCATTGACTCACCCGACGCGAGCTACAGCAAGCGGTTCACGGATAGTAGATCGTCCCTGTGGCACGCCCCCCGCTTACTCCAATTGGGAGCTCGCCTTGGCAAGCTGCTGGGCGTGGGCATCGAGGCTCGACAGCGCCGCCTGGATGGCGTCGACTTCTTCGCTGTCGAAGGCCGCCTCCCCACACTGGCTACACACCCAAGCGGGGACGGCGTCCCAGTGAACGTGGTAGCCGGCGCGATCGGCGTGAAACGGTGCGGTGCCGCGCTGCAGTCGGCCACCACAGTGCACACACATCATTGCGGTTGTCTCCTCGTCTTCATCTCGTCATTCCACAGCGCCGTGTCAGGCACGTAGGCTGTGATGACGGCAGCGTACTTCTGCTTCGGCGCCGTAACAACATGGATCGCGCGTCCACCCTGCCCGTGCCCGAGCAGCAACGCGCTCGGCTCTCGCGGATCGGCCGGATACTCCTCAACAACAACACCACGGATCAGAACCTCTCGTACCTCAGCCGTGGAAATCATGCGCTCGGGACGGGACGACTGCCGCACGGCGTGCGGCAGGAAAAGCACCCGCTTCGACGCGGTTGGCCGAATCCGTTCCTGAAGACTCGCCGCCTCTGCCATGGCTGGCGCGCATCCTCACCCTGACGGCTGCTGCACGTCAAGCAAGGTTGCATCCTGTGTCGCCGACCACCGCCTCGACGTAACCCGCCGTGCCCTCTGCTCACGGATAGTAGATCGTTCCCAGCTGGACGACCTCGAAGGCGGTGCCGGGAATGGTCTTCATTTGATTGAGGTCGTTGTCGTCCCAGTTCGGATTGGTGGCACCGGAGATGTACCAGTTGCTGCCCTGATCGGCGACGAACATGCCGTAGTGCTTGAGCGCTTCGAGGATGACCCGCGATTGGCCGGTGAAGCCGGAGATGTCGAAGCTGGCCTTCAGACGAAAACGAGTCCCCATCGGCGGGAAATGCGTGTCGGTAGTGACGCCGTAATGCGTCGCCGGGTGAACCCAGGCGCGCTGGACGCGGTCGATCGTGAAACGCAGCGCATGGTGGATGACACCGGCCGTCACTTCGTCGTAACGCGCCAGTCCGGGGAGAATCGGCAAGCCGGCCGCGTCAGCCGACGTCCAGCTGTCCGGCCGCAAAGCGTTCGAGCTCAGATCGAAGATCGCACCGGAGCTGGCGCTCCAACCCGACCCGATCGCATCCTTCGTCGCGTTGAACATCTCATACAGCTTGCATTCGCCCTGTCGCACCACCAGGACGTGATGGTCGCTCCCTCCCTCGACCGGCGCGTTGGCCGGGATCGGATACGGCCCCGGGTCGCTCTCATCGCCGTAGTCGACGAAGGTGATCGGCACCATTGCCTGCGATGAAGGCACGACCACGTAGGGAATTCCGTAGCCGGAGAACGACCCGAAGTCGGGATGGACCAATTGACCGCCGATGCCGTTGATCGCACCGACATACGTGTCGGAGCTCGGATCGACCGGATCGTTGGTAACGTCGCGATTCCAAGGATTGTCCGCCGGAAACATCGCGCAACCGCCCAGAGTCGGACCGCCGCTGGCGATGCTGGGGGTAACGGTCGGGCTCGCGGTCGCGGTTGCCGTGCGCGTTGGTGTACGGGTGGAGGAGCGCGTCGGCGATTGACTTGCCGTCACACTCGCCGTCCGAGTTGGGGTGAGGGTGGCGCTGGCCGTAGCCGTCCGCGTGAATGTCGCGCTAGCCGTCGAGGTCAGGGTCGAGCTGGCAGTGGGGCTGCGGGTCGCGGTGGGCGACGGAGTGAGGCTCGGATTGAGCGTGGCGCTGGGCGGCGGCGTGACGCTCGCCGTGCTGCTCGGCGCTGGCGTAGATGAAGCGCTCGCCGAAGGCGTAGCCGTCGCGGTGGCCGTGGCCAGAGGGGTTGGCTGCCAGTTCCCGGAACAGTCGCCAAACAGCACCGCGGTGAAATCGCGACCATCGACCGCCGCATCGACTCCGGCAAGTGCAATCTGTCCCGACTGGCAAGTGGCTGTCCCCGTCTGCGGGTAGGTAACCGTCTGCCCCGGAAGGGTGGAGGCGTTGGGGATGAAAGCCCAATCGGATCCGCAGACCTGGGCCACCGGCATCTGCGCTCGCAATCCCACGACGTATTGGAGGATGAAAACCGCATCCATGGCAGAGAGCGTACCGCTGCCATTCACATCGCATGCAAGTTGCTCGGTAGGCGACAAGCTGATCAGTCCGACGACGGCTTGCAGCACCCGCACCGCGTCGAGTGCGGTGATCGCCCCGTGCGTATCACCCAGCTTGCGCGGGACGATCTGCCAATCGCCGTTCGCCAGCGACGTCGCACTGAACAGTCCGTTGCTATCGGTGGCGCTGTCGGCTGTGCCGGCGCCGCTGAGTTGAACGTCCACCGCGTCGACGACCACATTGCTGCCGCGATAGCGAACCTGACCCGAAAGCGCCGCCGCCTGCGCCTGCGCCGCACACGGCGCCACGATCATCAAAATGACGAAGTGACGAACAGCGGCACTGCCTGCCGGCCAAAAGCCTCGAACCAACGACATCGGCGCCCTTTACCGGAAGCCGAGCAACATCGGGGCCAGATCGAACTAGCGCCCGGTTGATCTACCTCCAACTCGATAGATGGTCGGTCCATTTTCCTCAGGTCGGCGATCCGGATGCAGCGCAGGGCCAGGGTCCTGTCCACGCCACTCGTCACGCGCTGCGGTGAAGTGTCCAGTTCAGCCGACATCCATAAGTCGCCGAACGAGGTTACAAGGGAGGCGTTGGCGCGGCACAGATGTTGGTGCTCGTGCGGACTGCCAGTCGCGAGGGGGGCGCACCGGCCGCATTCTGGGAAGATCGGTACCATGCCACGGCGATCGAAAGTGGCGAACATCTGGCTCGCTGTCTGGTCTATGTCGATCTGAACATGGTGCGCGCCGGAATCGTGGCGCATCCGTCACAGTGGCGAACCAGCGGCTACCACCAACTTTACCTACGACGCCAACGGTCGCTTGCAGGAAAGCCAGAAGCCACCGGGATACAGCGACCAGCGTGCCAGCGACACGCTGGTGCGCACCGACCTTAGCGGCGGCGACGGCTTCACGGTCACACACACGGTGGCCACCAGCCCGACGCCGGGCATCGGCGTGCAGACCGATTACACTGTGCAATTTCTACCCGACGGCAGCCAGGTGCGCACCACAGACTTGCCGGACGGAACAGAGGAACAGCTGACCATCGGCATCGACGGCAGCCGGACAGTCAAACGGCTGAGCGTGCCGGATGGGTCCAATCATCGGACCGTCTTGTCGACTCAGACTTCCACCTCCGGCCCCGACCCGCGTTTCGGCATGGAGTCGCCGGTGACCAGCAGCACGGTCACGCAGGGCGACGTTACGGCGACGATCAACACGGTACGAGAGGCGCCGTTAGCCAACGACAGCGATCTGACCAGCATCACGCGCACCACCGAGAAGGTGATCGTCAACGGCCAAACTGTAGAGCGTACATACGTCCCGGCAACCAGCACGTACACTGACACGTCACCTGAAAACCGTCACACCTACACCGTCGTCGACGCGCAGGGCCGGCCGGTGAAACAAACGGTTGGGAACCTGGCAATGACGGAGTACCATTACGACGGCAACGGCAAGTTGGATGGAATCTCACAGGGCGGACGGATCACGACGATGACCTACGACACGCACGGCAACGTCGACAGCGTTACCGACCCGGCCTATCGCACGGTGACCTTCACCTACGACGACGCTGGGCGTGTTGCGAGCCAAGCGTTTGATGACGGCCGCAGCATCGGCTTCACGTACGATCCCAAAGGAAATCTCGAATCGATCACGCCACCGGGGCATAGCTACAGTACCGACGCTCACTTCTTCACGTACTACCCGAGCGGGCAGCAGCAGTACTACAACCCGCCGCAGCCTTACCCGGCGCTAAGCGACCGCCGCACGCACTACCGTTACAACCTCAGCGGCCAGCTCAGTCGAATCGACCGTCCAAATGACGCAACTGCAGAGTTCATCGTCCTCGACCACGACCTCGAAACCCGCGAGCTCAGGCATCAAGGCCCAAGCACCGGCCCCGACATCACCTACAACTACAACAGCGAGACGGGAGACCTGGACAACATCGTCACCGGCGACGGCCAGATCTGCGCCTACGGCTACGATGGCAGTTTGCCGACCAGCGAGGAATGGAGGTTGGGATCGGGAGGAGTAGGAGTCGCAGGCACCGTCAGCAAGACCTACGACAACACTTTCCGGGTAAGCAGTCAGAGCGTCGACAACGGGAGTTCGATCAGCTTCGGATATGACAACGACAACCTGCTCACCAGCGCTGGCAGCCTGACGCTGAGTCGCAGCACGTCAACGGGCCTGCTCAGCGGCACGAGCATCGCCAACGCCGCCGACGCTTACGGCTACAACGGCATGGGCGAGATCACGAGCTACGCTACAGCGGTCAACGGCAACACGCTCTACGGCGTCAGCTACACTCGCGACAGCCTCGGGCGCATCACCGCGAAGACGGAAGCCGTGCAAGGCACAACCGACAGCTACGGCTACTCGTACGATTCCGCGGGCCGTCTCGCTGACGTGACGAAGAACAG
>JACQEN010000094.1 GCA_016200585.1 Deltaproteobacteria bacterium | reverse complement strand
TTGCTTCTCGACGACGTTTTGCGTCGCGATGCCGGCGTGGTCGGTGCCGGGCAGCCACAGGGTGACGTGGCCGTCCATGCGTTTGTAGCGTACCAGGACGTCCTGCAGGCTGTTGTTGAGGACGTGCCCCATCGTCAGCACCCCGGTCACGTTGGGCGGCGGGATGACGACGGCGAAGGACGGTCCGGGCTTGGTCTCGTCCGCGAAGAGGTAGCCCTTCTCCTCCCAGACGCCGTACCACTTATCTTCGACGGTGATCGGATCGTAGGTCTTGCTCAGCTCTTCCATAGAAATCGATGCTTCAGACGGTGACCTAGTTGGCTACAAGAATCACGACGATGGCGCAACTGGCGTCTTCCGAGCCGCCGCTGTGACGAAGTGCTTGAAACGTCTGCAATCAAAGGAAAGGATGACGGCGAACGAGCACGGAATCCATGTTGCAGATCGATTTACGCTCCAGACCGGTGAACCGGTGCAGGTCGCTTGGGCTTGCCCTCTGCGCCGGCACCGTGGTGATGCTTTCGTGGCCGGTGTACGCAGCCGAGATCGAAGGTGTTCAGTTTGCCGACAGCTATCGCGCCGACACCGTGACGATGAAGCTGAGTTGTACCGGGTTGCTACGCTACATGTACGTGATCAAGGGGTACGTAGCGGCGTTGTATGTCGGTGACGGCGTGCAGACGGGAGACGTTCTGGCCGACGTTCCCAAGCGGCTCGAGCTGAACTATTTCTACGCCATCAAGGGCGAGGACTTCGGCAAAGCGGGCGACAAGATTCTTGCTGACAATATCGACGCGGAGACCTTCAACCGATTGCGGCCACGCCTGCAAAAGCTCAACTCTCTGTACGAGGATGTCAAACCCGGCGACCGTTACTCGCTGACCTACGTTCCCGGCAAGGGAACGGAGCTGGCGCTCAACGGCAAGCCGAAAGGCGTGATCGAAGGCGCTGATTTTGCGGCCGCGTACTTTGCCATCTGGCTGGGCAGGCGGCCGATCGATGAGTCGCTGCGGGCGCAGCTGTTGCACTGTCCGAGGGCTTGAGGGTCCAAGACCTCAAGGCCCTTTTTCGATGCGTTGTATGTAAATGTACTCGACGTGTCCGCTGTCGCTGATGAACACGTTGATCAGGAAACTGAACACGCTGAGTAGCAACGCACCGAATACGGCGGCCCAGAACCCTCTGACCTGGAAGCCGGGGACCAACGAGCCGGTCAACTTCAGCATGAAGCCATTGATCACGAAGGTGAACAAGCCGAGCGTCAGGATGTTGATCGGTAGGGTGAGCAGAAGCACGACCGGACGAACCATGGCGTTCAACAATCCGAGGACGACTGCTGCGAAAAACAGCGGCATCACCCCGCTGGCGTAGATGCCGGAGATCAGCTGGCTGGTGAGCCATAGTGCGAAGGCGGTCGTGAACCAGCGAATGAGCAGACCAGGCATGCAGCTATCGTACGGGTGAAGGTCGCGATGTGCAATGGTTGGCGTAGGCCGCAAAACGTGAAACGACACATGCAACGTGATGACGTCAAACGGAGAGCGCAAAACGCAATGAATTTCAGAATCCGATTGGGCTCGAACGCCGGAGCTGAGCGTTTCGTCGTCAATCGCCACGCTTGCGGCTCGCGTATTGCGGGCCACGGATCACGCCGTATGCTGCGAGTCGCACGCTCGACCATGGTTGCCTGCCTTCTTGCGACCCTTTCCACGTCGTGTCTGTGGCGCAGCTACGCCGACATCTTGTCGGTCCACCTCGATGTCGTCACCCAGACGGCGTCGAAGCTTTGCTCGGTGATCGAGGCTGGTCGTGGCCCGAGCGCCGAAGCAATGGCCGAGTACGTCTATCCGGCGCAACGGGCGCGCGAATTCTTGCGCCAGTACGGCGGTTACAGCGATCGCGCTTCGTACCGGAAGCTCGGCGCGCTGCTCGATCGCTACGAAGGCATGGTGCGGCGCGTCGACGCGGCGCGAGCTGGCGGAAGCGATGCAAAGCTCGATCAAGCGGCGTTGAACGGCGAATGCGACGCGCTAAAGGCGCTCGCCGAGGAAGCGCGCGGCGAAGCCAGAGCAGGGCGGTAGTATCAAGGATCGGGCAAAGAGTCGGTTTCAGATCTGGAACGTCCCGTTCAAGTACAGCACCGCCTGACCCAAGAGACGCACGCGATTGCCACGCAGCTCGCACCAGACGTCGCCGCCGCGTCGTGAAACCTGACGCGCCTTCAGCACCGTCTTTCCGAGTCGTTCCGCCCAATAGGGTGTGAGAACGCAGTGCGCCGAGCCGGTGACCGGGTCCTCGGGAATGCCAGCGGCCGGCGCAAAGAAGCGCGAAACGAAGTCGACCTCCGTAGCCGCGGCACTGACGATGACGCTGCGGCCGATCTTGGCCATGGCCCACATGTCGGGTTGCAGGGTGCGGACACGGTCGGCGCCGTCGAGCACGGCGAGGTAGCCGAGGCTGGCTTGCAGAGTCTTTTGCGGTGGTGTCCCAAGCGCATCGGTCAGCCCGGGTGGCGGATCACAGGGGGTTGGCGGCAGCGCAGGGAAGTCCATCGCCAATCGGTCGCCGTCGCGTTCGACGGTCAGCGGGCCGCTCTTGGAGTGGAAGACGATCTTCCGGCGCTGTCGTTCGAGGATGTTGAGGACGACGAAGCCGGAAGCGAGGGTAGCGTGACCGCAAAGCGGCACTTCGATCGTCGGCGTGAACCAGCGCAGCTCGTAGTCGTCCCCTTGGCGCACCAGGAAAGCCGTCTCCGAAAGGTTGTTCTCCAGCGCTATCGCTTGCAGCGTCGCGTCGTCGAGCCAGCGTGCGAGCGGGCAGACCGCCGCCGGGTTGCCGCCGAAGAGGCGGTCGGTGAAAGCGTCGACT
>JACQEN010000093.1 GCA_016200585.1 Deltaproteobacteria bacterium | reverse complement strand
TCTGACTGTTTCTTGTGTGTCCGATTTTCTGCCCACGGGGTGTCCGATTTCTTGCCCGGGGGGTGTTTGATTTTCGGACACGGTGGGGGTCGATTTTTGGACAGGGGTGGTGACTAGGTTCAGGGCGTACGTAGTGGCCATATCCCCGCGACGTGGGGCCTGGTTGCGGACCTTCACGATGATGTTCTTTTCGACCAGGCCCTTCACAGCGAGGGCGGCGGTGCTCTTCACCAGCCCGGTCCCGCCGTCGAGCCGTTTGCCGGTGGCCGTGACGATGCCGTCGGTGATCTGGCTGAGAGAGATATTGTCGGTGGCTTTCTTGAAACCAAACGTACGCCTCGCGATGTAGAGCAGCACCTTCAATTCGGCGCCGGAGAGCAGCGGTAGAAGTTCATCAAATAGCTCGTCCGGAACTTGGGTGTAGTTCGGACTCTGAAAACCGCGAAATTTCTCCTGCTCCGTCATAGGGCCGGGATTAGCTGAGACGCTTCAACGCCTCGCGGAGCGCGTCTCGGATGTCGTCATGCGACGCGCGGGATTTTCGAAACGTCACGCGCACCGTGAACGTCCGATCGTCGGGCTGAAATTTGTGCTCATACGGTCTGGGTCCGGGCTTACTGAGGCGACCCCTCGCGATCTGGGTCCGGGCTTCGCGAACGGTGACGTTTCCGTCTTTCATGGCCTGCCATAGGGCCAACTGTTGGTCGGAATTCCGATGACGGACCAGCGGTAATAGCTGCCCTTTAGTGAACTTGTCGGACGTCCGACAATCGGCCTTGATGCGCTCTGGCAGGGTGTTCAAGCTCAACGATTCGGTGACACTGACTCGGCCCTTGCCGATGATGCGCGCCAGCGCTTGGTCCGTCAGGTGGCGGCGGTCCTTGAGCCGTTTCAAACTCTCCGCTTCCTCGATCGGATTCAGGTCCTCGCGTTGAAGGTTCTCGATGAGCGCGATCTCTGCCGGATCTTCCTTCTGCCGGATCATGGCCGGAATCTTCCGGAGACCGGCGGCCGTGGCCGCGCGCCAGCGACGCTCGCCAGCGATGAGGATGAACCCGTCAGCCCCGCCACTGCGGCGGACGATGATTGGTTGCAGGATGCCGCGCTCACGCACCGATTCCGTGAGATCGCGCAACGCCTCGGCATCGAAGTATGTCCGCGGCTGATCGGGGTTCGGGCGAATGGCTGAGACGGGAATGTTCAGGATGCGACCAGCGTCAGCATCATCAGTGAACGCGTCGACCGGATGCGGGGCGGCAGCGCGACCACCGGGGACCGGCGAGAGGTCGAGGGCTTTGATTTCAGGCCGCTTGGGCATACGCGAGGATTTCGGCGGCGAGACTTCGGTAAGACTCTGCCGGTGGTGATTTGGCGTCGTAGTCGAGGATGGATTGGCCGGACACCACGGATTCCTTGGCGCGCACAGAGTAGGGGATCACCGACTTGAACGTACGCTCACCAAAGGCAACGCGCACTTCTTTGAGCACGTCTTTCGCGTGGCTCGTGCGCCCGTCATACATGGTAACTATGACCCCGAGCAGCGCGAGCTTCGGGTTGAGCTTGTGGCGGACCTTCTCGATGGTGGCGAGCAAAAGCTCGGCGCCACGCATCGCGAGGTAATCGCTCTGCAGAGGAATGAGCACCGAGTCGGCCGCCGCGAGGGCGTTCGTTGTGAGAAGGCCGAGCGATGGGGGACAGTCGATGAGGATGTAGTCGTACGCGTCTTGAACGGGTTTCAGCGCGTCCTTGAGGGCGCGTTCGCGGTTCATTTCCGAGAAGAGTTCGAGTTCCGCCTTCGAGAGATCAATGGAAGCAGGGGCAACGTCCACGGCCTTCATCCGCGTCGATCGGATGATGTCGGTGATGGTGACGCGCGGCTTGGTGTCGAGTAAGACGTCGTAGATCGTCGACGGCAACTTGCGGACGTCGAGCCCGAGACTGATGGTCAGACTACTTTGCGGATCGAGGTCGCACAGCAGAACTTTCTGGCCGCGCTCCGAGAGAGCGTGGCCGAGGTTGAGGCACGTGGTTGTTTTCGCCACGCCGCCCTTTTGGTTGGCGATGGCGATGATGGTGCTCATCAAGGTGCGAGTAAAGTACGCTTAGATACTGTCATGGTACGGGATGCTGGCGATGTGTGTCAAAGGACGAAGAGACTTTTCAGCGCGATCGCGCCGGCCGCGTGGCTGCGGTCTGAACATTAGGGGGGATGTTGCTGGTCCTACAGCTTCGGCTTCCGGAGCGGCGTCGTCGCGCGTGGAGATGGATAGGCGTTCGCTTCAACGAGCCATTTGCCGGCACGGCGGATGAGGAAATACCGTTGCGAGCTTGTTTGGTTGTACACGTAGACGTACCGGTTCTTCGGGAGGGACCACCACCGGAGATACCAGTACTCCTTGCTCCGAATGAAGGCGCTGGAAGATGACAGTTCGACCAACTTCACGCTCAAGACGCGCATCGTGGATGGGTTGTACGATGGCTCGGCAAGCGTCTTCCCGTCTTGGTGATGCTCCTCGGCGATGTTCTTGATGCGCTGATACGCCGGGCCGTCGACAACGAAGCAGTCCGCGAGCGGTGACAAGTCAATCTGCGGGAGTCGCTTGTAGACGGCGAACTCGGCGTGCGCTGCGGCGTCGATGACGCTGGGCAGATAGTCGCGGAGTTCGGCCCGCTCGGCGCGCGGCACGAATTCCGGCCGGGCGTGCCCTACCAAGAGTACGTACCCCAAGAGAGTGGGGTAGTTGTCGGGTACCAGCTGGAGAGCCGATGCTCGCTGGCGGTCCATGAGCGTGAAGACAAACGGTATAGACCGTCCGGCACCAAGGTAGAAGCGTCGCAGACGTTCCTCCACCTCGAACTTGTATTGCGTGGCCTGCGTCCGTGTGAAGGAACAGCGCACGCCTCGTTTGCCGAGCAGGGTATCGAGACACAAACGAACGAAGAGCCACTGTCGACTGCGCGGGCGCTGGGCGACCCGTGGTCGGGCGAGAAGATCGTCGAGGGCGGAGCGCAGTTCGGTGGCCTGCTGGCGGATCTCTTTTACGTCGAGGTATTGGGCCACCGTCTCAACTCCAATTCGTAATCCAATTGGATTTTAAGCTATCGATTTGTCTTGTCTTCAGGTACGGTGTCCGTATGCTTCGCACGTGCAAATCCGGATTCCAGGGCCGATATCCGAAGGCTGCGACGGATGCAAGGAGCGGCGGACCGCCGAGCGACGGTATCTCTATATCGAGCAGCTGGCAGCCTGCACGCCGTGGAGCCCGGATGCGATCCGAACGATGATGGCACGCGGCGCCTTCAAGCTTGGTGTGCACTACTTCAAGCCGCACGGTCCGAACGGTCGGCCGATCTTTTCTTGGGATGCGATCGTCAGGTATATCGAGAGTGGCACCGCGGAGCCCCGTTCGGAGGACGCGATTCCATTGGCAGACGGCACAGTGATTGATCTCCATGAAGCGACGACGAAAATACAGCGGCTGCGCGGTTGAGGAACACAACGGCCGGCTGCGGTTGCGATTCCGCTGGCAGGGCCAGCGGTACTCGCGCACGACCGCGCTGCTGGCAACGGCAGGCAACCGCACGCAACTTCAGAAGTTGGCCGATCTCATCGCGGCGACGATGGCGGTCGGGAAAAATCCGCTCGTCTTGTTGGAAGCGAAGCAAACGGCGATCACATCGACGGTAGCGGAACCGAAATCGCTGACGGTCCGCGGCTACTTTGAGCTCTGGATCGCCGACAAGGTGCCGCCGATGGTCCGTAAGGCGCAAGAACGGGACTACCGACGACACATTGAAGACTATGTGCTGGAGCCGCTCGGTGACGTACCGATCGCGGAGTTGTCGCCGCGCGACATTCTCGGACTCCGCGCGCAGCTGCTACAGCGCGGCTTGTCGCTGAAGTACGTGAAGAACATTCTCGCCGCCAGCTTCAAGGCGATGATTCGCGATGCCCGCGAGGTTGATCGCGTGGTGCTCCTCGATCCGTTCGTCGGTGTTCGATGGGGTCGGATTGCGGTGCCGGGTCCCGAGCCGTTCTCGGCCGATGAGCGGACGCGTATCTTGCGCTGGTTTGAACGCAAACGGTTTGGGTTCCACTGCGGGCTTGGAACGCAGGGCAATCGCATGCGGTCGCACCCGCAGTATCATGCACTCGCACACACGCTCTTCTGGACGGGCATGCGTCCATCCGAGGCGGTGGCACTGCGATGGAGTGATGTTGATCTGGACACCGGCGTGCTGTGCGTGGTGCGCTCGCGCCACATGTATGAGGAGAGCGCGCCGAAAACGGCACAGGCACTGCGTACCGTGGAACTGTTTCCGGAAACGGTTCGTCTGCTGCGGGCAATCCAGCCGTTGCATGTGACGCCTGACACCTACGTCTTCATCAACACGCTGGGCAGGCCAGTCGAGCCGAAGGCGTTCTCAACACATTGGTACCGGTGCTTACGCGCGCTGGGTATCCGTGTCCGTGGCATCTACGCGATGAAGGATACGTACATATCGACGGCACTGACCGCCGGTGTGAATACCGCGTGGCTCGAAGCACAGACCGGGGTGCGGTACGAGACACTGCGCCGCCACTACGGCAAGTGGGTGCGCACAGAAGGGGCCGATCAGCTCAGGAAAATGGCTTTATTGGCCCCCAAGTTGGCCCCCGACGATTCGCAAGATTTACAAGCGGATGAAATTGAAGAGGAAAAGGAATGCGAGGAGGGGGACTTGAACCCCCATGGGTGTTACCCCACTAGGCCCTCAACCTAGCGCGTCTGCCAGTTCCGCCATCCTCGCATGCTTTGGTTCCAGACTACTCGGGGCTCGTCGCTGGTTGCTCGCGGCTCGTGCCTGAGAGTCCGGAGATCGACGTTTCAGTTCGTTGCCGGGGCTTGTTCTGCCGGGGCTGCTGCCGGCTGCTGAGCCGCTTGTGGAGCTGCTGCCTGTGGTGCCGGAGCTGCCGGTGCTTGTCCCTCTGCCGCCGGAGCTGCGGCGGGCGCCTGTGCTTGCGGCGCGGGAGCCGGTGCTGCGGCGCCCGGGTTGGCCGGGGCTTCGAGCGGTGGCGGCTCTGGCAACGGCGCGTTGTCGAATACCGTCGAGCTGACGCGGCGCACGCCGGTGTAGGTCAGCCCAAGCGATGTAATCATGAAAACGATCGCCAGCCCGGTCGTCAGGCGCGAAAGAAAGTTCCCGGCACCGCTGCTGCCGAAGACCGTAGAGCTGCTGCCGCCAAACACCGCGCCCATATCGGCGCCTTTACCTTGCTGCAGCAGAACAATGCCGATGAGCATCGAACACGCGATGATATGTATGATGACCAACAATATGTGCATGTCTCTTCCTTAAACAATAAACTTGGCGATTCGAACGAAAGATTCAACCTGCAAGCTCGCCCCACCCACCAGCGCTCCGTCGATGTCCGTTTGTCGCATCAGCTCATCGATGTTGTCGGGCTTGACGCTGCCTCCGTACAAAATCCGGCACGCTGCCGCTGCTTCCTTCGCACCAAGCTCGCCCAGGATGCGGCGAATCGTGGCGTGAACTTCCTGTGCTTGCTCCGGTGTGGCAACCTTCCCAGTGCCGATCGCCCATACCGGTTCATACGCTATGACGAGCGCGGCTATAGCATCACCCTTCTGCCCCAGCAATCCGCGACGGAGCTGTTGCTCGATCACCGTCATGGTCTGGTTTTTCTCCCTTTGCTCGAGGGTCTCGCCAACGCAAACAATCGGCACCAAGCCCGCAGTTTGAGCCGCAGCAATCTTCTTGTTCACCGTCTCGTCGGTTTCGCCGAAGAATTGCCGACGCTCCGAGTGTCCGATGATGACGTGCGTGCAGCCAACATCGCGCAACATCGGTGCCGATACCGCCCCGGTGAAGGCTCCTTTCGGCTCCCAATGAAGGTCCTGCCCGGCCAGTAAAATGGCCGACCCGGCAATCGTCCTGGCGACGGTTTCAAGTGCGGTAAACGGCGGGCCGACCAGCACCTGGCGATCCTTCAGACCCGCAACCCCAGCCTTCAGGCCATCGACGAGGGCCTTGGCTTCGGAAAGACTGCAGTGCATCTTCCAATTGCCGGCGATCAGCGGGGTTGGTTTGGAATCCATGGGCGAGCGTCTTCTGGTCGGTGATTGCAGATTCTGGCTCAAGCTTCCAGGGCTGCGATACCCGGAAGCTTGCGACCCTCGAGGAACTCGAGCGATGCCCCGCCGCCGGTAGAGATATGGCTGATCTTGCCTGCCTTGCCCGACTGGGTCAGCGCGGCCACCGAATCGCCACCGCCGACGACGGTAAGCGCGCTGCTTTGCACCAAGGCGTCGACCATCGCCATCGTGCCGTGGCTGAATGCGGCGATTTCAAAGATGCCCATCGGTCCGTTCCAGAAAACAGTTCGCGCCTGCGCAACTTCCGCGGCAAATAGCGTTTCGGTTTGTGGACCGATATCGACTCCAAGCAAGCCGTCGGGGATGCTCTGACCAACCACTTCAACCGCGGCGTCACCCTTTGGCGAAGACGACACACGATGGTCGACTGGCAGCAGCAGGCGCTTGCCGCTCTTCTTCGCCTGATCGAGAAGCTGCTTGGCGATGTCGAGGCGGTCGGCTTCCACCAGCGAGTTGCCCACGGCCACACCCTGCGCCTTCAGAAAGGTATACGCCATCGCGCCACCGATGAGCAGTGTATCGACGATCGACAGCAGGTTGTCGATGACCGCGACCTTGTCCGACACCTTGGCACCGCCGAGGATCGCAACCAAGGGCGGCTGGGGTGAACGTACGATCTTTCCGAGGTATTCACATTCGCGCTGCATCAGCAGCCCGGCAGCGCATTCCTTGACGAATGGAACCATTCCAGCGGTCGACGCGTGAGCCCGATGCGCGGTACCGAACGCATCATTGATATAGACGTCCGCGAGTCGTGCTAACGCCTTCGAAAAGGCTTCGTCGTTGGCTTCTTCTTCGGCGTGAAAGCGCAGATTTTCCAGCAACAGGACCTGTCCAGGTTGCAGGGCGGCAACTTGTCGTTCCACCTCGTCACCGACGCAGTCCGGAGCCAGCGTTACCGCCTGCCCGAAGATCTCGGAAAGCTTCTTGGCAACGGGGGCGAGACTGAATTCGGCTTTCGCTTTGCCCTTTGGACGCCCGAGATGCGACGCGAGGACGATGCGTGCTTTGCGATCGCGTGCCAATTTCAGAGTCGGCAGGGCGGCGGTGATGCGCGTCGCATCGGTGATCACACCGTCCTTCAACGGCACGTTGAAATCGACGCGGATGAATGTGCGCTTGTTGGCGAGATACAGCTGGTCAATGGTTTTCATGTTTGCAGACCCCCTTGGTTCGGTCGCTAACGA
Source organism: Deltaproteobacteria bacterium (assembly GCA_016200585.1). Taxonomy (GTDB): domain Bacteria; phylum Desulfobacterota; class Binatia; order HRBIN30; family HRBIN30; genus JACQEN01. The sequence goes on along the minus strand of JACQEN010000093.1, from coordinate 14,827 downwards.
AGCGTCTCAAAGACTGCGCCCGATGAAACGTGCCAGGTCACCCATGCGATGCGAAAATCCGGATTCATTGTCATACCACGCCAGAACTTTCACAAAGTTGCCACCAAGAACTTTGGTACTCGGCGCGTCGAAGATTGACGAACTGGAGTTGCCGTTGAAATCGATGGATACCAGCTCTTCTTCGCAATAAGCGAGTACACCCTTCAGCGGGCCCGCGGCTGCTTCCTTCATCGCCTGGTTGATCTCGCGTCGGCTCGTGTTTTTCTCGGTCGTCGCGGTGAGATCGATCAACGAGACGTTGGGTGTCGGCACACGAACCGCCATGCCGTCGACCTTCCCTTTGAGCTCGGGCAACACCTCGACGATGGCTTGTACCGCGCCGGTCGTGGTCGGAATCATCGACATCCCCAAGGCTCGTGCCCGGCGTAGATCGTCGTGCGGCGCATCGAGAATGCGCTGGTCATTGGTGTAAGCATGAACGGTGTTGATCATCCCGTGCACGATGCCGAAGTTGTCGTTCAACACTTTCGCAACCGGGGCGAGGCAGTTTGTCGTACACGAAGCGTTCGAGATCACGTGATGCTGAACTTTCCTGTAGCTTAAATGATTGATGCCGAAACACACGGTCAGGTCCACGCCTTTTGCCGGTGCCGATATGATGACCTTCTGCGCTCCGCTCGCAAGATGGGCGGCCGCTTTGTCGCGACTGGTCAAGAGGCCGCTACAGTCCAGGACGATCTGCACTCCAAGCTGCTTCCAGGGCAGTCTGGTTGGATCGCGCTCGCAAAGTACACGCACCTCGCGTTCGTCGACAAAAAGCGAATCCCCTTCAACGCGGATGGTCTGTGGCAGTCGGCCGTGAACCGAGTCGTACTTGAGGAGATGGGCCAGTGTCTTGGCGTCACTGACGTCGTTTACAGCGACGAAGTCGAGCTCATCGGCCCAGTTGGCGCGCAAGACATTGCGGCCAATGCGGCCGAAGCCGTTGATCCCGACCTTGATACTCAAGTCATTGCCTCGGAAAAGCCGCGCTTAACCATGATCGTTCTGGCCAGTCAAGGTTGATCCTACACGCGTTGACTCACAGGGATGCTTTCTGTAGCGTCCCCCGTGAGCTCAAAAGGCAGCAAGCGTCTGCGCTCGACCGGGATGTGAGAGGTCCGGCGCAAATTTCAGAGAAGCGGTCTCACACTCTTGGTCCGAGGCACCTGCCTCGCTAGAGATTGGGTGGTGAAGGGAAGCGGTATGTTTCTGGCGTTTGCGCCTGCCGCGTTCGCCCAGGTCGAGGGCGTCCGCCAAGAAGGCGTAGTGGATATGGTGACGGGGTCTGGCCCCGTTGTTCAAGCCGTCCTGTATCTCCTCATACTGTTTTCCATCTTCGCCTGGGCCATCATCTTCTACAAGATGCGGCAGGTGCGAGTCGCACGACGCCAGTCGGCGCGTTTCATTGAAATTTTCTGGGACACGAAGAATTTGACTTCGATTCATACGGCTAGCCAGGAGCTCAAAGAAAGTCCGGTGGCTCAAGTGTTTCGGGCTGGTTACCAGGAGCTGGTGCGGTTGACGCGAGCACGCCGCCAAAATGCGCCCGGCGAGAGTACGGAAGACACTGATCTCGGAGGAATCGACAACGTCGACCGGGCTATGAAGAGAGCGATTCGTCAGGAGGTCACCCGTTTGGAAAAAGCGCTGACCTTTCTGGCGACCACGGCGAGCTCAGCGCCGTTCATCGGCCTGTTCGGGACGGTTTGGGGCATCATGAACGCCTTCCGCGGTCTGAGCACGACTCATTCCTCCAGTATTCAGGCAGTCGCGCCGGGAATCGCGGAAGCTTTGATCGCCACAGCAACAGGTCTCGTAGCGGCAATTCCCGCAGTTATCGCCTACAACCATTTTGCTCGTCAGATCCGCGTCCTATCGGCTGAGATGGAAAACTTCTCGTCCGAATTTCTGAATATCGCAGAGCGTCACTTTCTCAAGTAGAAGCGATTATGGCCTTCGATGATCAGAGCAGCAGCGGGTCGATCTCGAGCATCAACGTAACGCCGCTGGTCGATGTCATGCTCGTGCTGTTGGTGATCTTCATGGTCACCGCACCGATTCTCCAGCAGGGCGTCAGCATCAACCTACCCAAGGTGCGGGCGGCAGCGATGACCGGCGAGGAACAGCAGCTTGTGGTTGCGATCAACAAGGCCGGACAAGTCTATCTCAATGATGCGACGATCGATGTGCCGGAGATCGGTCCGAAACTGCAAGCCATCCTCAAGCTCCAACCCGACAAGCAAGTGTTTCTGCGCGCCGATCAGAACGTAAAATACGGAGAGGTGATGCAGGTGATTGCTGCGGTCAAAGGGGCCGGCGTCGAGCGGCTCGGCATGGTCACGGAACCGCCGCGTGAGGAAGGGACGGCCAAGTAGTCTTCCATGAATCACTCCACAACCGTGCCGTCGCGTGCGGGGGGGTGACCGGCAACCGTGCAGCAACCCCCAAACGAATTCCACGGTAGGGAATGGGAGCGTGGTCTTTGGTGGATGGTACTTGCCTCCGGGGCGATCCATCTCGCGGCCATTGTTTTCATTCTCGTCGTACCGAGCTCACTCTTCTTGTCGCAGCCCAACAAAGTGGAATCCTACACGGTCGATCTGGTCGCACCGGATCGAATCGGCGGAACGAATCTCGTCGAAGGTGGGAAGGGTCGAGTCCACGCGGCGCCGATGGTAGCGGCAGAGCCGAAGCGCGAAGCTCCGCCACCGCCTCCTCCCCCGCCCGAAAAGCCCAAAGAAGCCGAGCCGGTCAAGCCGCCACCTCCCGCCCCACCGCCGGAAAAGGTGGAGCCGAAGCAAGCTCCGGACAAGAACGCATTCGTCGACAAACAGAAGGTCGAGGCACAGGTGGTACCAACAGCCACGGCACCACCGGCCAAAGTCGTTGCCAAGGTCGAGCCGCAAAAACCTACGGCAACCGTACCCTCCAAGGCGCAGCTCGAGGCAGCTGCGAAGAAGGCGGCAGAGGAAGCCAAGGCCAAGAAAGCAGCAGAAGAAGCGGCAAAGAAACTGGCCGAGGAAACAAAAAGGAAAGCTGCTGAAGAGGCCGCCCTGAAAAAAGCCACGGAAGAGGCTGCTAAGAAGGCCGAGGTGGAAGCCGCCGCCAAAGCTGCGGCGGCAAAGGCACGTGACGACCAGATTCTCGCGGCCGTGAAGAGAGCTGAATCGCAGGTCGGCGAGCGCGGAGGCGGAACCGGGAACAAAACAGGCGCAGCGCCGGGTGGACCCATCTCCGTTGGCCCAGGCGAGGGTGCCGGGGGACAACCGCTCGGACTCGACTACATCCTTTACCGCGGTCAGCTCGAAAGCCGAATCAAGGAAAACTGGGCCTGGGCGGGCACCGGCAGTACGTTGGAAGCCGCCGTGCACTTCAGCATCACTCCGAATGGGGACATCGTCGACGTGCGTATCGTCAAAGCGAGCGGCGATCGCGGTTTCGATTCCTCGGTCGAACGGGCCGTGCGAGCGATCAACCCCATGCCGCCTCCACCGACACAGTATCGAGATCAGTTCGCAAATGTGGAATACACGTTCACTCCGGAGACGTTGAAGAAGTGAGCGGGAGGATGGGATGAGAAGATTGTCACTGCAAGTCGTGTCGACGGGGCGCTTCGTTTTGGCAATTGCGCTCGTTGCCTTCGCATCGTTGGCTTCCGCGTCGGCGCAAGTGCGTGGAACCATCGTCGGGCCGAGCAAGAACAACTACCCGATCGCGATCTCGCCTTTGAAGAATCTCTCCGCTGCCGGCGGCAAGGATATCGGGGCGCAATTCGCCGACATCGTTGCTCGCGATCTCACCTTGGCAGGGTTGTTCAAAGTTCTCGATCGCACCGCGTACATCGAAAAGCCCGATGCCTCGGGCATCAACGCCGAGGACATCAATTTCGACAATTGGTCGGTCATCGGCGCACTGGCATTGGTCAAAGGTGGGTACACGGTCGAGGGCGACAACCTCACTATCGAAGCCAAACTGTTCGACGTCTACCAACGGAAGCAGTTGGCCGGAAAGCGCTATCGCGGCGGGATGGACCTGGTCCGCCGAATGGCGCATCGCTTCGCCGATGAAATCATGGCGCAGTTCACCGGCGAACGCGGCCCGTTCGATTCGCGAATCGCCTTCGTGTCGACGCGCGACGGGCGATTCAAAGAGGTCTACGTGATGAGCCTCGACGGCGGAGATCTTCAACAAGTTACGAAGAGCCAATCGATTACGGTGTCGCCTTCGTGGACTCCCGACGCGCGCTCCCTGCTGTTCACATCGTACAAACGAGGCAATCCGGATTTGTACCAACTCGATTTGATCAGCGGGCGCGAGACGCGCATATCGCAGCGTGCCGGTTTGAACCTCGGCGGCAAGATGTCGCCGGACGGAAGTACGATAGCGATGGCATTGGAAACCGACGGTAGCTCGGACGTTGTGATATTGGACCGCAGTGGTGAGTTGGTGCGTCGCGCCACGGACAATTGGGCGATTGACGTGTCACCGAGTTGGTCGCCCGATGGGCGGCAACTCGCTTTCTGCTCCAATCGCGGCGGCGGGCCCCAGATCTTCATTACCAGCGCAGAAGGTGGAGCCGCCAGACGCATTACATCCACCGGCGACTACAACACGGCCCCCGCCTGGTCGCCCAAGGGAGATCGCATCGCCTACGTCAGCCGTTCCGAGGGTGCCTTCGATATCTTCACGGTGAAGACCGATGGCAGCGAACCGCGGCAGCTGACACAGGGTTCGGGCAACAATGAGGATCCCTCCTGGTCACCCGACGGTCGCTACATTCTGTTCAGCTCGTCGCGCCGCGGGCACAAAAAGTTGTTCATCACGGATGTTGGCGGCGTCAGCCAAGTTGAATTGACTCAGGGGGGCGGCGATGATACCAGTCCGACGTGGTCCGGGTGGCGCGAATGAGCACCGATTTCAAGCCGTTTATGGCTCAGACGTGGAGGAGAGGAACGATGGGTAAGCGGGTGCTTTGCATCGCTGTCCTAAGCCTGCTGGTCGCCGTCGTTGGCAGCGGGTGTTCATCGAAGAAGGGTGCTAAGCCCGGATCGGGCACTTCCAAGATCGGCGAGGAAGGCATCGATTCGGTTGGCAGCTTGGAGCGACTGAAGAAGGGACAGAAGCCCGGATCGGGCGAAGGCGGTCCGCTTCAGGATGTTCACTTTGGTTTCGACTCCTACGAGCTCGACGAACAAGCGCGCGCGGCGTTGCGTGAAAACGCTGCTTGGCTGAAGGAAAACGGTTCGCAGAAGGTGGAAGTTGAAGGGCACTGTGACGAGCGCGGCACGGTTGAGTACAACTTGGCTTTGGGCGCAAAGCGTGCACGCGCCACCAAAGACTATCTGGTCACGTTAGGTGTCTCATCCGATCGGCTGACGACGATCAGCTACGGTGAAGAATTGCCGCTTTGTTCCGAGCACACCGAGGACTGTTGGGCGCGCAATCGGCGCGGTCATTTTGTGGTGCTAGGCGACTGACGTGCCCTGGAAGCTTGCGCGTCCGCTGGCTGCCCTGGTCACGTTAACGATTTTCGGCGGCTGCGCCTCTCGCGCTCAACTCGAAAAGATCCAGCGCGACCAGCGGGAGGTACGCGCGCTACTCGCGGATCAAGGAGTCACCATTGACGGTCTGCGACGTCGAATCGAGATTCTCAAACAAGACGTTGGTGAGCCCGGCAAGGGCGGCAAGGGCGCGACAAGCGCTCAGCTGACGCAGCGTTTGGCTGACTTAGAGACGCGTCTGGCGGCACTCGAACAAACCCGACCAACGCCTTCGGCATCTCCCGCTGCGATCGAGCAACTGGGCTCGGCCACAGCGCAAGCGGCACCTCCGGAATTTCAACCCACCCCTGCCCCATCCAAGTCGGTCAGCCCGCTCGAGGCCGATCTCGCCAAGGAGGAGGCGTCACTCCAAGGGCAACGGATTGATTCGGACTACAAGGAAGGTCTGGCGCTGGTTCGACAGGGACAATGCAACCAAGCTGCGCCGCGTTTGCGGGACTTCATTCGCAAGAACCCGAAATCGGACCTAGCCGACAACGCTCAATACTGGATTGGCGCCTGCTACTACGGCCAACACGAGTACAACCAAGCCATCAAAGAGTTGAGCGACGTGATGCTGCGCTATTCCAAGGGCGACAAGGCACCCACGTCACTCCTGATGCTTGCCGACGCTTTCAACGACTCGGGCGACCAGATTGATGCCAAGCTGGTGTTGAAGAAGCTCATCAGCGAGCATCCGCGCACCGAGGAAGCCGAGAGCGCTCGTCAGAAACTGCAGCGTCTCGGCGACTAGCACGACGACGCACCCGCGAGCGCCGCGAGCTCTGCAATGTTGGTGCTGCGTCATCTCGGATCAATTGGGCGGCGCTTTCAACAACCGGTGCTGACACTCGGGAACTTCGATGGAGTCCACCGTGGTCATCAGGAAATTCTCGGCCGCCTTGTACAACGGGCCAGGGAAATCGGCGGCACCTCAATTGCCCTGACCTTTCATCCGCACCCGGCTCAGCTCCTTTCGCCGAACCAGGCCCCATTGCTGCTCACGGATTGGCGTTCGAAGCTCGAACGATTGGCGGCGGGTTCGGTCGATGTAGTCATCACGGAACGCTTCACCAGGGAGTTCTCCGAGATCGACGCGGAAGAGTTCGTGCGACGTTTGCTGATTGACGGTTTGGGCGTACGCCAGATCGTCGTCGGACACCGGGTGCGTTTCGGGCACGGTCGTCGCGGGAATTCGGATGTCCTGCGCGTCTTGGGAGAGCGCTCCGGAGTCGAAGTCGAGATCATCGGACCCGTCGTGGTGCAAGGTATCGCCGTCAGTAGCAGCGCCGTGCGCCAGGCAGTGAATGAGGGTGACCTGGAGAAAGCAGCGGTTCTTCTCGGTCGAAGGCCGTCTGCGGCGGCGCGCGTCGTACACGGTCACCACCGCGGTCACAGTTTAGGCTTTCCCACCGCCAACCTGCGCATATCTGGATTGATGCTACCGCCCGACGGAGTGTATGCGGTTCGTGCGCGGCGAAGAAACCGATGGCTCCACGGTGTGGCCAACCTCGGGTTCAACCCGACCTTTGACAACAACGAGCGCAGTCTCGAAGTTCATCTATTCGACTTTAGCGAGTCGATTTACGCAGAACGTCTCGAGGTGGAGTTTGTGCAAAAGCTGCGTGGAGAGCGCAAGTTTCCGAGTCCAAAGGACCTCGTTGCGCAGATCCGACAGGATGCCGACCAAGCGCGAGGCGTGTTGGCAAAACTAGGGGGGCTTTCCTGCAAGCGGAACGGATCTTAGTCGACCGTCGTGGTGTGCAGCAGCGGCTCGACCGGTTCTTGGCGCTGTTGGAACGTTGGGGTTCTCGTGCCCGCGTACAGCGTCTGATCCAGCAGGGTGCGATTCGGGTCGACGGTCGCCGCGGTAGGGCCGATGAAATTCTGCGTTTGGACCAGATCATCGAGGTCGAAGATCGTCAAGTCGACTCGCCGTTGGAGGTGCACCCCGAGGACATTCGTCTCGACATCCTCTACGAAGATCAATGGCTCCTCGTGTTGAATAAGCCCCCGGGAATGGTTGTACACCCGGCGCCGGGTCACGCCCGAGGAACCTTGGTTGCGGGCTTGTTGCATCACCTCGGGAATGTCCTACCCGGGCTGGACCCGCTCCGGCCCGGCATCGTCCACCGGCTGGACAAGGATACCTCCGGGGTATTGTTGGTCGCGAAAGATGCACGCACACTCGAAGACCTCGCCAAACAGTTCCGCGACCGTGTGGTCGAAAAGCAATATGTAGCTGCGGTGCACGGCAAGATACGGCAGCGAAGCGGAACCATCACTCAGCCTATCGGCCGCAACCCGAAGGATCGCAAGCGTATGGCGGTGGTTGCTGGTGGCCGATCCGCAGAAACCCGCTACGAAGTGCTCGGCTGCTTTGATGCTGTGACGATCGTTCGGCTTTTTCCCAAGACCGGACGCACGCACCAACTTCGCGTCCATCTCGCATCGATCGGCCATCCCATTCTGGGCGATGCTCTCTACAGTGGGGCCCGCTCGGAAGCCAGGCAACTTGGAGTCCATCGTCAAGCGCTACATGCCGAGCGAATCGCCTTTATGCATCCACATACGCACGCGCGAGTCGCGTTCACGGCGCCACTCGCGGACGACCTGCGCGGCCTATGGAAGCTAGCGGGAACCCTCGCTTGACATTGAAAATCCGATTCACTAGCGTACGCGGCATCTAATTGTCACCAGCCGTCCCCGGCCTAACCCTTCAATAATCGCCACGTCGCCGCCAGCAACTTCCGTTGAGAGAGGACTATCCTATGGCCGACGAAGCCGTCGGAAAAATCAAGCAACCCGAGGGCGGGGTTCCGCCCCGTATTCGCCGGCGTTCCGGCAACGAGTCTGACCGTCTGAAGGCCGTACCCGAAACAACCGCCGGGCCGATCCAAGTCGAAGAATCGACTAGCAGTGACGGAGCCCTGAATCTCAAAAGTCTAAAGGAACGAAAGATCAGCGAGCTCGCTCAGATCGCAAAGGACTTCAACATCGAAGGCGCATCGAACATGCGCAAACAGGAGCTCATCTTCGCCATCCTGGGAGCGCAAACCGAGCAAAGCGGCTTCGTCTACGGCGAAGGCGTTCTCGAGATCCTGCCGGATGGTTTTGGATTTCTGAGGGCCCCCGACTACAACTACCTGCCCGGACCTGACGATATCTACATCTCGCCGAGCCAGATCCGCCGATTCAATTTGAGAACGGGCGACGTTGTATCGGGACAGATTCGCCCGCCCAAAGAGGGCGAGCGCTATTTCGCGCTTCTGAAGGTTGAAGCCATCAACTACGAAGAGCCGGAAAAGGCTCGCGAAAAGATCCTCTTCGACAACCTGACGCCGCTATATCCCAACGAGCAGCTGCGTCTCGAGCACGATCCGGAAGAATACACGACTCGGGTCATCGACCTGTTTACACCGATCGGGAAAGGCACCCGTGGGCTCATCGTCGCCCCGCCACGCACCGGAAAGACGATGATGTTGCAGAACATAGCTCATGGAATTACACAAAATCACAAGGAAGTGGTGCTAATCGTCCTCCTCATTGATGAGCGACCCGAGGAGGTTACCGACATGCAGCGTTCCGTCGAGGGTGAAGTCATCAGCTCGACGTTCGACGAACCGGCCACCCGGCACGTGCAAGTTGCCGAGATGGTAATCGAAAAAGCCAAACGTCTGGTTGAGCATGGTCGCGACGTAGTGATTCTACTCGATAGCATCACCCGCCTGGCGCGCGCCTACAATACCGTCGTGCCGCCGAGCGGCAAGATCCTTTCGGGTGGCGTCGATTCCAACGCCCTGCACAAACCGAAGAAGTTCCTAGGCGCGGCGCGCAATATCGAAGATGGCGGTAGCCTGACGATTATGGGTACGGCCCTGGTCGATACCGGCAGCCGCATGGATGAGGTGATCTTCGAAGAATTCAAGGCGACGGGTAATATGGAGATTCACCTTGACCGCCGGCTGGTCGACAAGCGCATCTTTCCAGCAATCGACATCAACCGGTCTGGTACCCGCAAGGAAGAGCTCCTGCTGGGCAAGGACAAGATCGCCCGCGTCTGGATCTTGCGTAAACTCCTGGCCCAGCTCAACCCGGTCGAAACAATGGAATTCATCATGGACAAGATTACCGACACGAAAGACAATCAGGAATTCTTGGATTCGATGAACCAGTAGGCCGGTTGCGAGACAGCAAGCCTTTCTGATATCGACTGAGGGTTCTAGAACAGATTTAGATAGAGAGGGAACTATGCCGGAAGTTAGCATGAAGCAGCTCTTGGAGGCTGGAGTGCATTTTGGCCACCAGACCAGCCGTTGGAACCCCAAGATGAAGCCATACATCTTTGGCGCTCGCAACGGAATCTACATCATCGATCTACAGCGCACCGTGAAACTCTTCGAGCAAGCGTATGGCTTCGTGCGAGAACTAGCGGCACGCGGAGGGTCGATGCTCTTCGTCGGAACCAAGAAGCAGGCGCAAGACGCCATCCGCGAGGAAGCCGAACGTTGCGGAATGTTCTACGTCAACAGCCGTTGGCTGGGAGGCACCCTCACCAACTTCCAGACCATCAAGCAAAGTATCGATCGCCTCAAGAAATGCGAAGAGACCCTTGAGGATCCGGCGATGGCCGAAGCTTTGACGAAGCGCGAGATGCTGAATATTTCGCGCGAACGTGACAAGCTCTTGTCATCGCTTGGCGGTATCAAGGCGTTACGCAAACTACCGGACGCTCTTTTCGTGATTGATCCGAAGAAGGAAGAAATCGCCGTCAAGGAAGCCAACAAGCTCAAGATCCCGGTGGTCGCTGTCGTCGACACAAACTGCGATCCGGATGTGGTTGATTTCAAAATTCCCGGCAATGACGATGCGATTCGCGCCATTCGGTTGTTTTGCGCCGCAGTCGCCGACGCTGTGATCGAAGGCAAGAGCACCCTTGAGGAACACTCGAAGGCGAGCGAAAGCGAAGCGAGCGAACCCGAGGAGAAGACCACTCCGGTTGCCGAAGGAGCACTGGCATGAGCGAGGTCAGTGCGGCACTGGTACGCGACCTGCGCGACAAGACCGGCGCCGGAATGCTCGACTGCAAGAAGGCGCTCGTGGAAAGCAGCGGTGATTTAGAGAAAGCGATTGTCTTCCTGCGAGAAAAAGGGCTGGCGGCGGCACAAAAGAAGTCGGCCCGGGTCGCCAGTCAAGGCATGGTTGGATCCTATATCCATGCTGGCGGCAAGATCGGCGTTCTGATTGAGGTGAATTGCGAGACCGATTTTGTGGCTCGTACTCCCGAGTTTCAAGAGTTGGTGAAGGACCTGGCGATGCAAGTCGCTGCGGCCAATCCGCGCTATGTGCAGCGGGTACAAATTCCCGCCGAGACCGTCGAAGCGGAGCGCAACATCTACCGAGCACAGGCGGCAGGTAGCGGTAAGCCCGCCAATGTCGTCGAGAAAATCGTCGACGGTAAAGTTGAAAAATTTTTCGCCGACGTATGTCTGCTCGAACAACCGTTCATCAAGGAACCGCAACGTACGGTCGGGCAGTTGGTCACGGATGCGGTTGGACGCATCGGCGAAAACATCGTCGTCCGACGCTTTGCGCGCTTCCAACTCGGCGACGCTACCGAGGCCAGCGCCTGAGAACATACGGTGCGCGCGGCGACCTCCTCATCGATCGCGTCGGCTCGACGGCAACGGAGCGGGTTGAGCTACAGAAGAGTTCTTCTGAAGCTCAGCGGCGAAGCGTTGATGCCAAAAGGCGGCAATGGCATTGACCCGGAAGTCCTCAAGGCCATCGCCAGGCAGCTGAAAGACGTACACGCGCTGGGTTGCGAGTTGGCGATTGTGATCGGCGGCGGGAATATTTTCCGCGGCGTCGCTGGCAGCGCTCAGGGCATGGATCGCGCTAGTGCCGACTACATGGGTATGTTGGCCACCGTCATCAATTCGCTGGCGTTGCAAGACGCACTCGAAAGTATCGGTGTGATGACCCGAGTCATGTCGGCAATCAGTATGCAGCAAGTTGCCGAACCGTACATTCGTCGACGGGCGACCAGGCATTTGGAGAAGGGCCGCGCCGTAATCTTCGCGGCCGGAACCGGCAATCCATTCTTTACGACAGATACGGCAGCCAGCCTGCGGGCTGTCGAAATCGGCGCCAACATTCTATTGAAGGCGACGAACGTCGACGGTATCTACGACAAAGATCCAAAGAAGCATCGCAACGCCAAACGGTTTACCAAGCTCAGCTACATCGAGTGCCTAAATCGGCACTTGAAAGTCATGGATTCTACTGCCATCTCGTTGTGCATGGACAATAGCTTGCCGATCTTGGTCTTCTCCCTGCATGCTTCGGGCAACATCAAGCGTGCAGTGATGGGGGAACAAATCGGCACGATCGTCCAGTGAGGTGCCGATGACCGATGAGGTCGTAGAAGACCTTCGCAAGGAGATGGAGAATACGCTGACGGCGTTCAAGCGTGATCTCTCCCGCACACGCACCGGCCGTGCGAACACTGCATTGCTCGAAGGAATCACCGTCGAGTACTACGGAACAAAAAGCCCACTGAATCAAATTGCCGGCCTTTCTGCGCCAGAAGCGCGCCTGCTGATTATTCAGCCGTACGACCACAGCGCCTTGGCTGACATCGAGCGCGCCATCCTCCAATCCGACCTCAGCCTGGTGCCGGTCAACGACGGCAAGATTCTGCGCGTTCCGATCCCTGAGCTTACGGAGGAACGTCGTCGCGATCTCGTCAAACACGTTCGTAAGATCGGCGAAGACTATCGCGTCTCCGCACGGAATCATCGTCGCGATGCGATTGATCTCCTCAAGACCTTGCAAAAGGATAAGGAGATTACGGAAGACGATCAGCACAAGGCCCAGGAGAAGGTGGATGAAATAACCAAGACCTACATCGAGAAGATCGATCACGTCTTGAAGACCAAAGAAGCAGAGATCATGGAGGTCTGACCGGCGTGGGCGCAACCACCCCGAATATCGACCTCCATCGCCTGCCGCACCACGTTGCCATCATCATGGACGGCAACGGACGATGGGCGCAACGTCGTGGCATTACGCGCGTCGAGGGTCACAAACGCGGCAAAGACTCGGTTCGTGCGGTTGTCGAGACCAGCCGACGACTGGGAATCAAGTACCTAAGTCTCTTTGCGTTCTCGACCGAAAACTGGCAGCGGCCGCGGCGCGAAGTCGAGGCATTGATGGGACTGTTGCGCCGCTACCTGCGTACCGAGCTACGCAAGATGATGAAGAATGAAATTCGTCTTCTCGCCATCGGGGATCTGACACGATTGCCACCCGCCTTGCAGGCTGATCTGCAGAGCACCATCGATGCGACGAAGAACAATCCGGGCATGACAGTGGTCCTCGCCGTCAGCTACGGCGGCCGCGAGGATATGGTTCAAGCAGCACGCAAGCTTGCGTGCGACGCGCGATCAGGGCGAATCGATCCGGAAAAAATCGACGCCAGGGTGCTCGACGGCTACTTCAGTACCGCCGGTATCCCCGATCCTGATCTCTTGATCCGTACCAGTGGAGAAATGCGCATTTCAAATTTTTTCCTTTGGCAACTCGCCTACAGCGAAATCTACGTGACCGAAACCCTCTGGCCCGACTTCCGCGAGATTGAATTCATGGACGCTCTCGCCGTGTTTCAACAGCGTGAGCGACGCTTCGGTCGCATCTTGGAACACCAGGAAGCGGAGCAGCTGCGTGCTGCGCGCTAGGCTGGCGACCGCCGCGGTTGCCATCCCGCTACTACTCGTACTTATTCTGTATCCCTCACCGTGGCCGCTGGCAGTCCTGGTGTTCATCGTCGGCATCATTGGCCTCGACGAGTTCTCGCGTATGCCCTTCGCCCACCAGAAAGGCGAGTGGGCGCTTACCGTTATCCTCGGCACGATTGTTCTACTCGGGGCTCTCAGCATGCACGAACACATGCTCGGTCTGTCGATCGCCTTGGCGCTCATCCTCGGTTTGCTTTGGGTGCTGTTCACCAGGCCAGATTTCGAGCAAGGCTTGCGCGACCTCGGTCTGTCCATTCTCGGGGCTCTTTACGTCGGCGCGCTGCTGCCACACTTCGTTTGGTTGCAACAGAGTGGTGAGCTCGGGCCGCGCTGGGTGGTCTTCATCATCGCGGTCGCTATGGTTGGTGACACCGCGGGTTACTTCGTGGGGCATGCGCTGGGGCGCCATAAGCTTACCCCGCGCGTGAGTCCCGGAAAGACAGTCGAAGGAACGATCGGCGTTGTCTTGGGTAGCCTCGTCGCCGGAGTACTTTGCAAGCTGATCTTCCTGTCGACTCTGACAATCCAAGAGACCCTGCTGCTGTCAGGAGCAATGGGGGTTTTGGGTCAACTCGGCGACCTTTGCGAATCGGTTATGAAACGTGCTTTTGCGACGAAGGATTCCGGCTGGATCTTTCCCGGACATGGGGGCGTTCTGGACCGCATCGATAGCCTGCTTTTCCCGGTGATTTTTGTGTACTACCATTTGGCTCTGTTTCGCTGAATCATCACAGTCAGGAGCTTACATGCTGACAAGTATTGTCGCTGCCATCATCGTTCTCGGGTTTCTCATTCTGTTTCACGAGCTCGGACACTTCATCGTCGCCAAGAGGTCCGGGGTGGGAGTGCTAAAGTTCTCGATTGGTTTCGGCCCGACAATCCTCGGTCGCAAGATCGGAAACACCGAGTACGCGATCAGCGCCATCCCATTGGGCGGCTTCGTAAAGATGGTCGGTGAGGACCCGGATGAAGAAGTAAGCGAGGCGGAACGCCGCATCTCCTTCCAAGCACAGCCGTTGTGGAAGCGTATGGCCATCGTTCTTGCGGGCCCCAGCTTCAACTTGTTGTTCGCATTCTTTGCGTTCACGCTGGTGTTCGCATTCTATGGCGCGCGCGTTCCGAGCGAGGTAGCAAAGGTTGGCGGGGTAATGGAGAAGATGCCCGCCGCCACCGCCGGACTCAAGTCCGACGATGTCATCACAGCGGTCGACGGACAAGCAATTGAGAAGTGGGACCAGTTGTCTGAGGCGATCCGTGCAAGCGACGGAAAGACGGTCCGTCTGACGGTCAAACGTGTAAGCGAAACGTTGCAGATTCAAGTCACACCCGAGGAGAAACCCGACAAGAATATTTTTGGCGAGATCGTCGGGAAAGCGTACGTGATTGGGATTGAGCGAGGTCTCGATCAGGAAGATGTCGCTCCCCTGGCTGCCGTCGGTATGGGAG
>JACQEN010000082.1 GCA_016200585.1 Deltaproteobacteria bacterium | reverse complement strand
GGCGCGCAAGCAAATCATGATCGGCGACAAACAGGAGTGCGTCGATACCGTCGAACGTTATACCAAAGCCGGCGTGACGCACTTCATCTTCATGACCTTTGCGCCCTACTTCGAGGACGAGATCCAGGGTTTTATCGAAGAGGTGGCGCCGGCGTTCCGGAAGTGAATCCGAACGTGGTGAGAATGTGAGGGCTTGAGGGTCTTCTTGGGCCCTCAAGCACCTCAGTCCGTCTTCTCCCACTTCCACCCTTCGAATCCGAGCCCCTTCTTCGGATCGTAGCCGGTGGCGTACGCTTGCACGGCGCCCTTGTCGTCGACCAGCACGAATGTCGGCGTGCCGCTGACGCCGTAGGCGACGAAGGTCTTGCGGTATTCGTCGGAGGCCACCGTTTGCGGAAACTCTTTCACCTGTTGGAAGAAGGGATCGAGGCGCTCCTTGGTCTCGTCGGTGATGGCAACCACCGGAACCTTGCGCTGGCGTTCGAACGCCAGCAGCTCCGGAAGCGAAGCTTTGCATGGTCCACACCATGTCGCCCAAAAGAATAGAAGGTGAGGTCCACTACCGGCGAGCGCCTTCGGTGCGTCGCCGCGATACGGCGTAGTGTCGATCGGCGGTGCGAGGCTGCCGATCTTAGGGGGGCCGGGGAGGTCGGGCCATTTGAGCGGATACGGTTTGGGAATCACCGCCAGCTTGAGGTGCTCCGTGCCGCGCAGGACATCGAGCTGCTTCGCCTCTCCCACTTTGGAGAGCATGATCCAGCTGCGGACCTGCCCGTGCTCTTCGAACGGCTGACCGGGCGGGCCGGTGATGATGTCCGCCGCTTGCAAGCCTGCCTCGGCCGCCGGCGAGTCAGGATAGACTGTAATGACCGCGGCGGCGCCGGCAGCCAGATGGCTTTCCGCGACCGTTTCCGGCTTCGGCTCGCGAAACTGGATTCCCATCCACGCCGGTAGCGCCGCCTGCGCGCGGTTGACGTCCTGCTCGAGCGGCGGGAAGGGCTCGACCATTTTGAGCTGCGGCGTCGGTAGATCTCCGCCCGGCAGCGTCAGGTCTTCGCAGCGACGCAGTGCTTCGTAGGCGGCTCGCTCCGGCGCTGCGGCGCGCGTTTCGACGTACAATCGCCCGGCAATGCTGCTGAGGATGCGGCGCATGTGCAGCACCGCACCGAGCCGCACCTCCATCCGGTAGCTGGTGGTGGCTGTAGCGTGGCCGTGGCGGCGCAGGGTTCGTAGCTTCTGATTGACGTCTGAATGAGCGTCGGTGAAATCTCTGAGGTCGTGCAACAACGCCCTCGTGAGCGGTGGGCGCGTCTCCGGGGTGAGATCCTTAAGCGCGTCGGCTGTGAGCCGGTCGTTCCATTTCGTATTCGCGGCGAGGAAGCGCTCGACGTTGCTCTCGTTGGAATCGGCGAGCGCGCCATTCCAAGCGCGGCTCGTGTTGCGCATCTGGCCGCTGATGTCCGGCAAGCGCTTGGCCTGCTCCTCGATCTCGCTCAGCGAGCGTGGGCTGAAGGTTCCGTAGGCGTGGCCAATTCGATCAAGCAACCGGATCTCCGGTTCCCAGCGTCCCTTGTCCTTCCAGGCCTCGTGCAAAAGCGCGTCGACCATCTGCTTGTAGGTGGCGTCGTCGTTTCCCGATGCGTCGTGCAGCAGGCGTTCGAGATACTCATCCGACGTGCGCAGCGGTACGTCGGGCGACGCGTCGGTTACCAGAACCTGCAGATGCGATTGCGTGAAGTTTCCGGTGCTGCCCAGTGCCTGGAGGAAGTGGAAAGAGTGCCCGACGTTGTTGCGGCCGCGATTTTCAGGGTAGCAGCCGTAGGCCGGACGCTCGGCGGTCGAAGAAAAGAAACCGCAGAGGTTGCCGTTCGGAATACCGGAACGGGCGTGCACGTCGATGAGGTTGGCAAAGGCCCCCGAGTAGCACTGCGACATCAACATCACGACGCGTACAGCCGGGTCGAGCATGTCGAGCAGCTCGCGCAGCTCGGTGACCGACAGACGCTCCTCCTTGCCCCAAAGCACGATGAAGTTGTTGTCGGTGTGCTCGCTGTTCTTCGTGCCGTGATCGGTCACATAGAGCAACAAGGTGTCGCCGGGGTGCAGCCGTGCCTTCGCGCCGTCAAACCACGTGCGGATCGCCGCTTTGGTTGCCGGTTGCGGATCGATGCCGGGCAATTGCGAGTTGGCGTAGGTGATCGGATTGCCGAGCGCGTAGTCGAGCCGTGTGCCGGCGATCAGCCACTGATCGCGTTCGGCTTGCAGCTTGCGCACGGCGACGTCGGGCTCCGGATCCGAACCGTCGCCGCTAAAGACGGCGATCTGCCCGTCGGGAACACCGGTGGCGCGCACGAGCTCGAGGACATGTTGCACGTGGAGCAGATGCGATTGGTAGTTCTGTTCGCGAGTCGCTCCGCCGTTGATCAACAACGCGTAGAGGTGCGACGCCTCGAGGCTGGCGTTTCGCTTCGCCGTCGGAAGCACAGGCTCGACTGCCTTCTTCGGTGCGCAACCAGGGCATCCGGTCCACAGACTTGCGGCCAATGCCAACGCCAGGGCTCGGGAAGCCCAGCCGGTAGGTGTTCTCCAACCCTCGGTACGCCAAATCACCCGAGCGACCGTAGCAGATGAAGACGGCGATGAGAACGCGGCCGATGTAGTGCGAGCGAAATGATGGCGGCGTCCGGCGGTTGACTGTGGTCGGATGGAAAACGTCCTGCAGCTTGCCGAAGCGCGACAAGCGCGATGAGGTGCATTGCGATGACACCGGCTGCTGACGTATCGTCCGGCCGACGAAGGAGTCGATTCATGCCGCTCGATCCGCAAACCAAGTCGTTTCTCGATCAGATCGCATCCATGGGCGGTCCGGCGCTCAACGAGGTGCCGGTGGAAATGGCCCGTACTGTATCCGACAGCATGGCGCAGTGGGCCGGTCCGGGACCCGACGTGGCGCACGTCGACAACCGCAAGGTTCCCGGACCCGCGGGTGACATTCCGGTTCGCATCTACGTGCCCGGCACCGCGGCAGCGTACCCGGTGCTGGTCTATTTTCACGGCGGCGGCTGGGTCATCGGTAGTCTGGAAAGTCACGATTCGATTTGCCGGACCTTGGCCAACCGCGCCGCCTGCATGGTCGTGTCGGTCGACTATCGATTGGCTCCCGAGCACAAGTTCCCGGCAGCGGCGGAAGACGCCTATGCGGCGACGCAGTGGGTTGCGGCAGCGATCGGCGGTCTCGGCGGTGACCCGCGGCGTATCGCCATCGGCGGCGACAGCGCCGGCGGCAACCTGACGGCGGTGGTGGCGCAGCTGGCGCGCGATCGACGGGGGCCGCGACTGGTATTTCAGTTGTTGATCTATCCGGTGACCGATGCGGCACGTGATACGGCGTCGTATCGCGAAAACGGCGACGGCTATCTGCTCACGCGGGCCATGATGGACTGGTTTTTCGATCATTACATGACCGGGGACGCGGACGGGACCGACGCCCGACTATCGCCGCTTCGGTCCGAGAATCTGCAAGGGTTGCCACCGGCGCTGGTGATCACGGCCGAGTTCGATCCGCTGCGTGACGAGGGCGAGCGCTACGCGCAGCGCTTGCGGGAAGCCAAAGTGCCGGTGACCTTGAGCCGCTACGACGGAATGATCCACGGCTTCTTCGGCATGTCGTCGTTGGTGGACAAAGCAAAGCAGGCGGTGGACGAAGCTGCGACGGCGTTACGAAAGGCCTTTGCGGTTGACTGTTGATTGACGGTCGACTGTCGACTCGAAGACGGGAATACCAGGCAAAGATGGGCCGAATACAGGATAAGGTCGCGATCATTACCGGCGGAGCGTCGGGCATCGGCGCGGCGACGGTACGCCGCTTTGCCGAAGAAGGTGCCCGGGTCGTCTGCGCCGATATCAACGAGGAGGGCGGTCGGCAGCTGTGCGAGGAGCTCAAGAGGCAGGGGCAAACTGTGGCGTTTCAGCGCGCCGACGTGACCCGTCTCGATGACCTGCGAGCGGCGGTGGCGGTTGCCGTGGAACGCTTCGGCGGTCTCGACATCATTCATAACAACGCGGCGTGGAGCGGGGGAGGCTACACGGCGGACATCGATGCCGATGTCTGGCAGCAGAGCTTGCAGGTGATGTTGACCGGCGTGTTCTACGGCATGAAGGCGGCGATTCCTGAAATGCTGAAGCGCGGCGGTGGCAGCATCATCAACACGTCGTCGATCGAGTCTTTCGTCGCCGAGATCATGGCTGCCCCGTACAATACGGCGAAAGCGGGAATGATCAATTTGACGCGCACCGTTGCCGTCGAGTACGGGCGCAAGAACATCCGCGCCAACTGCATCTGTCCTGGCGTCGTCGACACGCCACTGTTCCACCTGTTGTTGCAAGTGGCCCCGAAGTCGCGGGAAGAGGTTGCCGCGGCGCACGCCTACGGCCGAATCTTACAACCCGAGGAGATCGCCAACGTCGCGTTGTTTCTTGCCAGCGACGAATCGTCGGCCATCACCGGTGCTGCAATCGTTGCCGACGGTGGTTTGACCTGCATGTCGCCGATCAGCGGCTTTCCGCCATATTCGGGATGAAGAGATGGACGATGATTGATGATTGACGATGGGTGATTGTAGATTTGGCGCCAACCGACAATCACCCATCGTCAATCTGCAGTCGCGAAGGAGGATGAGTATGCGGGTCGTCGACGCCGACGCACATGTGATCGAGGGCCGCGAGCTGATGGCGGCGTTGATCGAACGTTTCCCAGACAAAGTACGATTCAGTACGCCGGGCGACGGTGCGACGGCGCTGTACATTGAAGGACGACCGTACCCGCAATCGACCGGCCCCGGTGCCGGTTGTCGGGCGGAAGAGGGCATGTGTCTCGATCGCGGCGCCAACCCGTTCACGCCCGAGGGGGTGTTGGCCGATGCCGACAAGGAGGGCATCGATCGTCTGGTGTTCTTCCCGAGCGCTGCGCTTGGCCTTCCCGCGTATTCCGACAACCAATTCGCCGCAGCCGTGGCGCGTATGTACAACCAATGGATGCACGACTATTGCGGACAGGGCAGGGGGCGCTTCTTCGGTGTCGGCCTGGTGCCGATCGAAGACGTCGACGAGTCAATCAAGATCCTGCGCGAGGCCAAGCAACTGGGCTTGGTAGCGGTCATGGTCCCGGCAGTGTTGCGGTCGCGCAACCTCGATCATTCTGACCTCGAGTCGTTTTACACGGTCGCCGAAGATCTCGACATGCCGCTCGGCATCCACGGAGCCCCAGGGATCCATCTGCCGAAGCTTGGCAGCGAGCGCTTTACCAACTACTTGCAGGTGCACTGCGTCAGCTTTCCGTTCGACATGATGGTGGCGGCGACATCCCTGGTGCTTGGCGGCGTCTTCGAGCGGCACCCGAAGTTGCGCGTCGCACTTCTCGAGTCGGGCGTCGGCTGGGTACCGTATTTCATGGAACGGATGCACGAGCACGTGGAGAAACGCGGTCGACTGACACCGGAGTGCAAGCACGAGCCACACGAATACATTGCCCGCGGCCAACTCTACGTCAGCTGTGAGCCCGACGAATGTTCCGTGCCGTTGGCCGTGGCAGAGCTCGGCGCCGATTTCATCATGTACGCCAGCGACTACCCGCACTGGGACGGCGAGTTTCCGAACTCGACGAAACCTATGCGTCAGCGCAGCGATATCTCGGAAGAGGTTCGCGCGCGCATCATGGGCCGCAATGCGGAGAGGTTTTACCGGCTGCCAACTTAGCCGTAGCTCGGGGCTTGTAGCTTGTGGCTCGCAAGAGCTAGCCAACCCCGAGACCCCAGCCCCGAGTTCCGAACCGGACGGAAAGGAATCCCATGCTTCTCGATCGATTCAAGTTGACTGATAAAGTTGCCATCGTAACCGGCGCCGGACGCGGCATCGGCCATGGCTGCGCTTTGGCGTTTGC
Source organism: Deltaproteobacteria bacterium (assembly GCA_016200585.1). GTDB lineage: Bacteria > Desulfobacterota > Binatia > HRBIN30 > HRBIN30 > JACQEN01. The sequence goes on along the minus strand of JACQEN010000082.1, from coordinate 6,234 downwards.
CGAGGCTGGCGCCAACGTGGTTTGCGCCGCGCGCACGAAAGAGCAGATCGATGCGACAGCTGAGCAGATTCGCAAGCTCGGTCGCAAGGCGTTGCCCATCGAGTGCGACGTCAATGAACAGGCGCACCTACAACGGGTCGTCGATATCACACTCGAAACGTTCGGGCGCATCGACATCGTCGTCAACAACGCCGGCGGTACGGCCCCCAGTGAAGCGCTATGGACCACCGAGCAGATGTTCAACGAGGCGTTTCAATTCAATGTGACGTCAGCCTTCGCGTTGACGCGCCTGGCCGTTCCTCAGATGCTCAAGACCGCGGGTACCGGCAGCATCGTCAACATTTCGTCCGCTGCTGGACGCTTCCCGCTCGCTGGCTTCGTTGCCTACAGCACCGCGAAGGCGGCGCTGTCGCAGATGACCCGTGTTCTCGGCCACGAGTTCGCTCCGAAAGTACGCGTCAACGCCATTGCCGTCGGCGCGACCGAAACGACTGCACTCGGGATGTTCCTTGATGATGATCTGCGCTCGAAGATGGAGAAATTGACGCCGATGGCGCGGCTCGGGACGGTCGAAGACATCGCCATCTGCGCCCTTTACCTGGCGTCGCCAGCAGCGGGTTGGGTAACTGGCAAGGTGTTCGAGGTCGATGGTGGTACGGAGACCTCGAACTGGCCATTCGACGCGCCGAAGATCTGACGGCTTCCTTCCCGTCCAGGCTGCGAATATCAGACGTATCGCGGTATATCGGACATCTCTTTACCAGGCGTGTGATCCGTACTAGTCTCCGCAGCGACTTGGGGGGTCAAGCGTCTGTGGCGGACGTTCGGCCTTTTGCTTGGCCACAAAGCGGGGGTGTCTATGTCGAAGCAAGGGCTGGTATCCTGTCTGAGGCTGCCTGCGTTCCGCGGCTCTTCGATGGGCGTCGCAAGAGTAGTCATTGGCGCCTTGATGGTGCTGATCGTAGGCGGTGCTCTTCCCGCGTACGCCTCGCGGACGATCAACAGTGTAACGATCAACCCTAACCCGCCCGGGCCCGGTGATACCGTCACGGTCACGGTGAACGTGACGTTGACCAGCGGCAGCTCGTGGCACGGCACGGTATGGGAGCTCGACGATCCCACTCCCAATGCGAATTGCGTCGACACGCACGACCATGACAGCGACGGCACATACTCAGAAACATTTACGTTTACGGCTCCTGCCTCGGGCTCGCACACGCTGTACGTCGAGGTATTCAGCAACGACAGTTGCAGCACCGGAAGCAGCAACATCGGCAGCGTCTCGTACGACACCTGCGGCGATTCGACAACGCAATCGAGCGAAGACTGCGATCAAGGGCTATCGAACGGTACCTCTTCATCTTGCTGCAGCTCTAGCTGTACATTCAAGACCACCTCGTCGACCTGTCGTTCGTCCGCCGGAGTTTGCGACGTTGCCGAGAACTGCACTGGCTCGAGTGCGTCGTGTCCATCGAACACGTTCCATTCATCGTCGACGGTGTGTCGTGCCGCCGCTGGCGTTTGCGATGCAGCCGAAAACTGTACCGGCACCTCTGCCAGCTGTCCGTCGAATACCTTCCAATCGTCGTCGACAGTGTGTCGTGCCGCCGCTGGCGTTTGCGATGCAGCCGAAAACTGTACCGGCACCTCTGCCAGTTGTCCCTCGAATACTCTCCAGTCTTCGTCGACCGTCTGCCGCGCATCGACAGGCGTCTGCGACCCGGCTGAAAACTGCACGGGGACCTCTTCGTCCTGCCCCAGCGACACCCTCTCTTCGTCGTCGACGGTTTGCCGCGCTTCGACGGGTGTTTGCGACCCGGCTGAGAACTGCACCGGCGCTGCGGCCGCCTGCCCGGCAAACACGTTATCGCCTTCCTCAACCGTCTGCCGCAGCTCGACAGGTGTCTGCGACCCGGCTGAAAACTGTACCGGTACTGCGGCCGCCTGTCCGGCAAACACGTTGTCACCTTCCTCAACGGTCTGCCGCAGCTCGGCAGGCGTTTGCGACGTATCCGAGAATTGTACCGGTACGGCGGCCGCTTGTCCGGCCGACACCTTGTCCGGCCGACACGTTCCAATCGTCGTCGACAGTCTGTCGCGGCTCAGCAGGCGTTTGCGACGTAGCTGAGAATTGCACCGGTGGTGCGGCCGCTTGTCCGGCCGATACGTTTCAATCGTCGTCGACGGTTTGCCGAGCCTCAGCCGGCGTTTGCGATGTCGGCGAGAATTGCACGGGTACTTCATCGGCATGTCCGGCCGATACATTTACGGCGTCCACGACGGTGTGTCGCGCGGCGAACGGAGTTTGCGACGTAGCCGAAAACTGTGACGGTTCGACGGCAAGTTGTCCGAGCGACACGCTGGAGTCATCATCGACGGTTTGCCGAATGCCAGCAGGCGTTTGCGACATCGCTGAGAACTGTGACGGTTCGAGTGTCACGTGCCCAGCCGATACCCTTGAGCCGAGCTCGACCGTTTGCCGTGGTGCGGTGGGCGTTTGTGACATTCCCGAGAACTGCGATGGTTCGAGCGTCGACTGTCCGGCCGATACGATCGAGCCGAGCTCAACCGTCTGCCGTAGCACGACAGGCGTTTGTGACATCGCTGAGAACTGTGACGGTTCGAGTGTCGATTGTCCGGCCGATACGATCGAACCGAGCTCAACCGTCTGCCGTGGCGCAGCGGATGTTTGTGACATAGCCGAAAGCTGTGATGGCTCGTCGGTGGGCTGTCCGAGCGACACGGTCGAACCGAGCTCGACAGTGTGCCGGCGTGCTGCCGGAGTTTGTGACATCGCCGAGAACTGCGACGGTTCAACCGTCACTTGCCCGGCCGACACTGTCGAATCGAACGAGACAGTTTGCCGTAGCTCTGTCGGCGTCTGCGACGTTGCGGAGAACTGCGATGGCTCTACAGCGGATTGTCCGGCTGATACATTCCAATCTTCATCGACCGTGTGTCGTGCCTCAGGCGGCGTTTGCGACCTGACCGAAAATTGTACAGGCTCAGCCGCTGCTTGCCCTGCTGATACATTCCAATCCTCAGCGACGGTTTGCCGTGCGTCGGCCGGCGTCTGTGACGTGAGCGAGAGCTGCACGGGTTCCACAGCTGCCTGCCCATCCAATACGTTCCTGTCGACGGCGACAGTCTGCCGCGGTGCGGCCGGCGTATGCGACGTGCCCGAGAATTGTAACGGTTCTGCGGCCTGGTGCCCGTACGACACGTTCCAATCGTCTTCGACAGTCTGTCGTGGGTCGGCCGGTATCTGCGACGTGGACGAGAATTGCACTGGCTCTGCCGCAGCGTGCCCTGGTGATACATTCCAGTCGTCGTCGACGGTTTGCCGAGGCTCAGCGGGCGTTTGCGACGTCGGCGAGAATTGCACCGGCTCTACCGCTGCGTGTCCGGCCGACACGTTCCAAGCGTCTTCGACGGTTTGCCGCGGTGCGGTGGGCGTTTGCGACGTGGACGAGAATTGTACGGGATCTGCCGCGGCGTGCCCGTCCGATACATTGCAATCGTCTTCGACCGTTTGCCGTGGTGCGGTTGGGGTTTGTGATGTGAGCGAGAATTGCACGGGCAGCACCGCTGCGTGTCCGGCCGATACGTTCCAGTCGTCGTCGACGGTTTGTCGTGCAGCCGTCGGCGTTTGTGACGTTGCCGAAAATTGCACGGGTGCTGCGGCTGCGTGTCCTGCTGATACGTTCCAGTCGTCGTCGACGGTTTGCCGAGCTTCCGCCGGCGTTTGTGACGTGACGGAGAATTGCACAGGCACGGCTGCTGCCTGTCCCGCCAATACGTTCCAGTCGTCGTCGACGGTTTGCCGCGGTTCGGCCGGTAGCTGCGATGTCGCTGAGAATTGCACGGGTGCTGCGGCTGCGTGTCCCGCCGATACGCTCCTGTCGTCATCAACGGTTTGCCGGGCCTCTGCTGGGCCATGCGACCCTGCCGAGAATTGCAGCGGCGCCGCGGCGGCTTGCCCATCCGATACGCTTGCTTCATCGTCGACAGTTTGCCGTGCGTCGGCCGGCATATGCGACGTTGCTGAGAACTGCACCGGCGCAAGCGCCAGCTGTCCGGCCAACACCTTCCAGTCGAGCACTCAAGTGTGTCGAGCGTCGGCTGGTGTGTGCGATACGGCAGAAAACTGTACCGGCGCCGCAGCAGCTTGCCCGGCCGACAGCTTCCTGTCTTCGTCGACGATCTGTCGCGCTGCCGCCGGAGCATGTGACATTGCCGAGAACTGCACCGGCGCAGGCGCAGGCTGTCCGGCCAATTCGCTTGCGACGTCGGGCTCGCCTTGCCCTTCTGATGGGACCTACTGCAACGGAGTCGAGCAGTGTAACGGATCGGGTACGTGTGTGAGCCCGGGCAATCCGTGTCCGCCACTCAACACCACCGACGCCAACTGCTCAACGTCGTGCGACGAGACGAATAAAAACTGCCTCGGGGCCGATCCCAACGGCACCCCCTGTAACGATGGTGCGTCATGCAACGGAAGCGACACCTGCCTTGGCGGCACGTGCAGCCAGCACACCGACAACTGTGCACCGAATCCAACGGATGTGCCTCCAGGCGCATCACAGATTTGCGGCGGCGGAGCTCAACCGAATCGCCCGTCGACTTGCATCCAGCTCTTCGATTGTGGTGGCGACAGAATGTGTGGCACGGATGATGACGTGTCTTTGGGGACGACGGGAACGGGTCCAACCGGTAACTTCTGTCTGACCACGCAGGCGAATCTAACCTGTAATCAGCTTGTATTCGCCGTAGACAACTGCGCGATGCCTCCTTTGGTCGGCAATCCGTTGGTCGTACCGTGCGCTGCCCCGGTGCCGTTGATGTCGGCACATACGGTTGCGGTGCTCGTTGCTCTGCTCAGTTTTGTCGGCTTGCTTGGGTTGCGGCGTGCGCGATCGCAGTCGTAACGCAGCTGTTTGAATGGGATGGGACCCGCGCAAGAGCGCGGGTCCTCCTTCCGTTTGCCGCATCCGCGTTGGCGTCCGCGCCAAATCGTTGCCAAGCGGCCGTTCGCCGACCTCAACGTTGGCGCGCCGTGTGGTAGCACAAGAGGGCCGCGTACCGCGCCAGCAACAAGATTGCCGTGCTGTTCAGCGATCCAATGGCAATGCCCCAATCGATATCCCGCTTCAGTCGCGCCCAAGCCTTTGGTGCTGGGCAGGCGCAACCTTCGACGAGATTCTCGGGCGTGGCCAGCCGGCGGAAACGGTCTGATAGCGAGCTTGTGGTAGAGTCGACTTGCAGTTGCGTTGGTCTGCCGACTGCGAGGACGCCTTCGGTGGCGTAGAGCGACCTGGCAAGGTCCGCACGACCTCCCCAACGATCGGCGAGCCGCGTCAGGGCCTGAAAATCAATCGGCAAGCGACTCAGGGCCCAGGCAAAGTCGCAGAGATGGGAGAGAGCAAAGCTCCAGGGTCGGTTGCTCCACGCGTGCATGGCCAGGTGAAGCACCGTCGCTTCGCGGTCGAGCACGCGCACGTCGACCGCGCCGAGTCGCGTCGTTGTCGTATTCTCCCACAACGACGCTGCAGCCCGGCGGCGGATCCTACCGCGGGGCAGCAAATGCCAGTGCAGATCGATCGGCAGCAAGCTGCCATCGCTGGTCGTCAGCGACACCTCATGGCCGAAGCGCCTGAGCGCGGCGCGCATCGCGCGCGTGGCGCGGGCCTGGTTGTCCGGACCTTTGGGTGCAAAGCCGAGATAGCGGTCGCCGCCCCATAGGCGGTAGCCGAGCTGTTCGAGCACACTCTGGGCTGCATCGACTTCCGCTTCGCGAACCAGCAGGTCGAGGTCGAAGAAGTTGCGCTGCGCCGATCTGTCGTAGACCTGTGCGGTCAACACCGGTCCCTTCATCAGGACGTACTCAATTCCGGCTTGCCGGAGGCGCCGATCAACCTGTTCGAGAGCTCGTATGGCCTGTGCATAACGGTCGCTGGCCCGGAGCGTTGCATCATGCAGTCGCTGTCGCGCCTCTGCCGGGATCAGCGCTTCGTTCGCCATGGTCGCGACGCGATCCGCGAGCAGGGCGACAACTTTGTGCGCCGCCGAACGTTCGATCAGCCAAGGCCAGTCGAGAACGGGGCCGCTGCCCGCCAGCAAGCTCCGAAATGAATCGGATTCAGGATGTAAGGCTGCCAGCAAAATGGCGCGGTTGATGTGCTGGCTGCGTTGGCTTGGCATGGATCGGCCGTGACGACGTTGTATCGGATGATC